>JBIKOJ010000106.1:0-17926 GCA_044358135.1 Acetobacteraceae bacterium
CCTGCTTGTCTTGCAGGTGGCGCCATGCGCGCTCCAATTTGAACCAAAACGTTACATTCAACTGGTGCAATTGCTGCGTTTTCGCAGAATTTCCGTGATCGAATTAATGTTTGTTTACGCCCTCATGTGCGTCGCCTAAAGTTTCGGCAATGAGCGGCCGGGTGGAACGACACCCCGACCTGGCCTTGGGGGGGATGTCTCATGACCGTCTACACGGGCTCGATCGCAACGATCGGTCAGCGTATCTCCTACCAGGTGTCCCTGACGGCAGGGCGACGGTATTTCTTTGAGCTGGAAGGCAGCGCGACCGGCGCCGGCACGCTGTTCGACCCGATGCTTCGCCTGTTGAGCGGCGTCAGCCTGATCGCGTCCAACGACGATGGCGGTGTCGGCCTCAATTCGCGCCTGTCGTATGTGCCGCTCACCACCGGCACCTATACCGTGGAGGCCAGCGAGCTCGGGGACAACGCCACCGGCACCTACCGGCTGAATGTCGACGAGGATGATTTCCGCAGCACGAACGAGGGCGAAGGCCCGCTCGGGGCGGTGGCGCTCGGCACCGCCGGTGCAACCGGCGTGATCAACTACGCCAGCGACCAGGACCTGTTCAATGTCTCGCTGGTGGCGGGCACGCGCTATTTCATCGACCTCGAAGGGGTGCCGACCAGCCAGGGCACGCTCGTCGACCCGATCGTGCTGGGGATCTACAGCGGCGGCGCCACCCCGATCGCCAGCACTGCGGATGATAACGGCGGGGCGGGGCTGAATGCCCGCGTGGTGTTCACCCCCACCGTGACCGGCGCCTACCAGATCGCCGCGGGCGGGGTCGGCACCCAGACGGGCAGCTACCGCCTGTTGGTCCGCGCCGACGACTATCGCGGCAACCTCGACAGCGATGGCCCAACGGGCGTGGTGACACCGGGTGCCGCGGGCACGGTCGGCGTGATCAACTATGTGGGCGACCGCGACGTGTACCAGGCCGCCCTGGTGGCCGGCACGCGCTACTATATCGACATGGAGGGCACGGCCACCGGCCAGGGAACCATCGTCGACACGTTCATCCCCGAAATCCGCGACGGGCTCAGCAACACGCTCAACCTGTCCGACGACGACAGCGGCGTGGGCAACAATTCGCGCGTGGTGTTCACGCCCACCACCAACGGCACCTACACGATCACCGCCAGCGGATGGGGCGCCTGGACCGGCTCGTACCGGCTGTTCGTGCGGCCGGACGACTTCAAGTCCACCTTCGAGGGCGCGGGCACCAGCGGCATCGCGGCGGTTGGCACCACGGGCGCCACCGGTACGATCGACTACGGCGGCGACCAGGACCTGTTCGGCGTGTCGCTGGTCGCGGGCCGGCGGTATTTCATCGACCTTGAGGGGGCCGAGACCAAGCAGGGCACGCTGACAGACCCGTATCTGCGCGGCATCTACAACAGCGCCGGAGTGCTGCAGGCCAGCACCACCGACGATGATGGCGGGGCGGGGCTGAATGGCCGCGTCGTGTTCACCCCCACCGTAACGGGCGCCTACCAGATCGCCGCCGGGGCGGTCGGCACCCGGACGGGCAGCTACCGCATGTTCGTCCGCCAGGACGACTACCGCGGCAGCCTGGACGGCGATGGCCCGACGGGCACGGTCGCCCCGGGTGCGGCGGGCATGGCCGGCGTGGTGGACTACGTGGGCGACCGCGACGTGTTCCAGGTCGCGATGGTGGCCGGCACGCGCTACTATATCGACATGGAGGGCTCGGCCACCGGCCAGGGCACCATCGGCGATGCGTTCATCACCGAGATCCGCGACGGGCTCAGCAACACGCTGAACCTCTCCGACGACGACAGCGGCGTGGGTGCCAATGCGCGCGTGGTGTTCACGCCCACCACCAACGGCACCTACACGATCATCGCCGGCGGCTGGGGCAGCTGGACCGGATCGTACCGGCTGTTCGTGCGACCGGACGACTTCAAGTCCACCACCGAGGGTGCGGGCACCAGCGGCGTGGTGGCGGTTGGCACCACGGGCGCCACCGGCACCATCGACTACAGCACCGACCAGGACCTGTTCGGCGTTTCGCTGGTGGCCGGGACGCAGTATTTCGTGGATCTCGAAGGCGCTCCCACCAGCCAGGGCACGCTCGCGGACCCCTATCTGCGCGGCATCTACAACGCCGCCGGCACGCTGCAGGCCGGCACCACCAACGACGATGGCGGCGTGGGGCTGAATGCCGGCGTGGTGTTCACCCCGGCCACCAGCGGCACCTACCAGATCGCGGCCGGCGGGCTTTCGGGCGGCACCGGCACCTACCGGCTGCTGGTCCGCGCGGACGATTTCCGCTCCGTGCTGGATGGCACCGGGGCCGCCGGCGCCCTGGCGCTTGGCACCACCGGCCTTACCGGCAACGTGAACTTCATCGGCGACCGCGACCTGTTCACCGTCTCGCTCACCGCCGGCACCCGCTACGTGATCGACATGGAAGGCACGCCCACCGGCCAGGGCACCATCGCCGATCCCTACATCGCGGCCGTCTATGCCCCCGGTGGCGCGCCGGTGGCCGGCCTGTCGGACGACGACGGCGGCATCGGCAACAATGCCCGCGTTGAATTCACCCCCACGGTCTCGGGCGACTACGCCATCAGTGCCGGCGGCTGGGGCGCCTGGACCGGCACCTATCGCATCACCGCCCGCGCCGACGACTACAAATCCACCTTCGAAGGTGTCGGCACCGTCGGCACCATCACGCCCGGCGGCACCGCCAGCGGCACCATCGAGACCTTCGCCGACCAGGATTTCTTCAAGGTCACCCTCGCCGCCAACCACCTCTACCGCATCGCCCAGCGCGGCAGCCCCACCGGCAACGGCTCGCTCGGCGACCCCTACCTGCGCGGCATCTACAACGCCGCCGGCACGCTGCTGCCCGGCTCCAGCAACGACGATTCCGGCGGCTCGCGCAACGCCTCGGTGGACTTCTTCGCCGCCACCGCCGGCGACTACTACATCGCCGCCGGGGCCTACGCCTCCCACCAGGGCACCTACCAGCTTGCCGTCACCGACCTCACCGGCCCCGACCTGCCGGCCACCATCGCCACCACCGGCAGCCTGGCACTGGACGGCACGGTGCGCGGCGTCATCGAAACCTCGAGCGACATCGACTGGTATCGCGTCAGCCTCACCGGCGGCGTTGGCTACGTGTTCGAGATGCGCTCGATCGACGACAGCGCCAACCCGGTGAACGACCCCTTCATCCGCGGCATCTACAACGCCTCCAGCGGCCTCATCTCCAACACCAGCAACGATGACTGGGGCGGGGAGCGCGATTCCCGCGTGCTCTACACGCCAGCCAGCAGCGGCACGTACTACATCGCCGCCGGCGCCTACAGCAACAATACCGGCGAGTTCAACCTCTCGCTCACGTCCAACAAGGTGACCGACGGCGTCAGCAACACCATCCTCACCACGGAGGCGATCACCGTCGGCGGCTCGCGCACCGGCACCATCGACTATGCCCGCGACCTCGACTGGTTCCGCGTGACCCTCAACGCCGGCACCACCTACCGCATCCGCGAACAGGGCAGCCCCAGCGGCAACGGCACGCTGCTCGATACCTATTTCGGTGGCGTTCACGATGCCGACGGCGTGCTGATCGCCGGCAGCGGCAACGACGACGCCGACGGCTCGCGCGACAGCCGCTCCAGCTTCACCCCCAGCACCACGGGCACCTACTACCTGTCGGCCGGCGGCTACTACAACAATGTCGGCACCTACCGCCTGTCGATCGAGGTCGACACCGACACCTCCGAGGTCCCCGCCAACGCCTCCTCCAAGGCCACGGTCGCGGTCGGCGGCAGCTACAACGGCTCGATCGGCAACACGGGCGACGTGGACTGGATCGGCTTCACCGCGGTTGCCGGCACCACCTACCAGGTCAGGCTCTCCGGCTCCGGCGTTGCCGGCGCCACGCTGGCCGATCCCGTCATGCTCGGCATCAACGCCCCCAGCGGCCTCGTCGTGCCGCTCAGCGGCAACGACGACGCCAATAGCGGCGTGAAATACGCCCAGACCACCTTCACCGCCGCGCAGTCCGGCACCCACTACGTGGCCGCCGCCGCGCATGCCAAGGGCGTCGGCAGCTACCAGCTCGCCGTGACCAAGGCCGCCGATATCGTTGCTCCCACGCTGCTGCACACCTCGCCGGACGACAACGCCTCCGCCGTCCCGGTCGGCCGCAACCTCAGCCTGGATTTCAACGAGGCAGTGAAGGCCGGCAGCGGCAACATCGTCATCACCGGCGGCGGCAAGACCCTCACCATCGCCGCCAACGACGCGACGCAGGTGACCTACAGCGGCGAGATCGTCTCCATCAACCCGGCCGCCAACCTCGCCCCCAACACCGCCTATGCGGTCACCATCGCCGACGGCGCCATCACCGATCTCGCCGGCAACAAGTTCGCCGGCATCGCCGACAGCACCACCTTCAACTTCACCACCGCCGCCGCCAGCAGCCAGGATGCCTGGACCATCATGGTCTACATCGCCGCCGACAATAACCTGGAAGGCGCGGCGCTCGACGACCTCAACGAGATGGAGAGCCTGAACCTCCCCGCCAACGTCAACCTCGTCGTGCTGGTGGACCGTGCCGGCGGCTACTCCACCGGCTCCGGCAACTGGACCGACACGCGGCGCGGCCAGATCACGCACGACGCGAACAACAACTCCAATAGCGGCCTCGTCACCTCCACCCTCACCTCGCTGGGCGAGCTCAACACCGGCAGCGGCACCACCCTCACCAACTTCATCAACTGGGCCGGCACCAATCATCCGGCGCAGCACTACGGCCTCATCCTGTGGGACCACGGCGGCGGCCTCGCCGGCTCCGCCTGGGACGACAAGAGCAACGGCGACAACCTCACCATCCTCGAAACCCGCCAGGCGATCGAGGCCGCCACCATCGACCACTTCGCCATGATCGGCTTCGACGAATGCCTGATGGCCATCACCGAGCAGACGCTGGACCTGCGCAACCTCACCGACATGGTGGTCTCCTCGCAGGAGGTCGAGCCGGGCGACGGCTGGGAGTACCAGAACTTCCTGGCCCCCTTCCAGACCAACCCGAACCTCTCGCCGATGGACCTCGGCGCCAGCATCGTCTCCAGCTACGGCACCCGCTATGCCGGCGATGGCGGCATCACCTTGTCCGCGGTCTGGACCGACGGCGTGGCGGCGCTTGATACGGCGCTGGAAGCCTTCACCGCCCAGGCCCTCCTTCCCGCCACCACCGCGGCCGACTGGACCGCGATGCGCGAGGCGGCCGCGCGCGCCCACGAATTCTCCGCCGACGACCATCTCGACCTGCGCGACTTCATGAACGAGGTCGTGAACCGCGCCCTCTCGCCCGACCTGCGCACCGCGGCCGGCAATGTCAGCACCGCCATCACCAACGCCGTCATCGCCAACACCGGCACGGTGGGCGACGCATCCGGCATCGGCATCTACCTGCCCTACGGCAGCACGCCGGTGCAGGCCAACTACACCCCGGCCAACTACGGCTTCCTCAACCAGGTGGTGAACTGGGACAACTTCCTGCAGCAGCTCTGACGCCGGCGGCAGCGCCGGGGGTGATGCCCCCCCGGCGCCCTACCCCGCCTTGCGCCCGCGCTTCGGCGCCGGCGTGGGCAGCAGCGGGGCCAGGAAGCGGGCAGTGTGGCTTTCCGCCACCTTCACGATGTCTTCCGGGGTGCCTTGCGCCACGATGCGCCCACCGCCGTCGCCGCCCTCGGGTCCGAGGTCCAGGATCCAGTCGGCGGTCTTGATCACCTCCAGGTTGTGCTCGATCACCACCACGGTGTTCCCCGCATCCACCAGGGCGTGCAGCACTTCCAGCAGCTTGCGCACGTCCTCGAAGTGCAGGCCGGTGGTGGGCTCATCCAGGATGTAGAGCGTGCGCCCGGTGGCGCGGCGGGCAAGTTCCTTGCTGAGCTTGATGCGCTGCGCCTCGCCGCCCGAAAGCGTGGTGGCCTGCTGGCCCAGGGCGACATAGCCCAGGCCAACCTGCTGCAGGATGGTCAGGCGATCGCGGATCTTGTTGACGACGGAGAAGTAGGGGACTGCCTCCTCCACTGTCATCTCAAGCACTTCGGCAATGGATTTGTCGCGGAACTTGATCTCCAGCGTTTCGCGGTTGTAGCGCTTGCCCTTGCAGGTGTCGCAGGTGACGAAGACGTCCGGCAGGAAGTGCATCTCGATCTTGAGCACCCCGTCGCCCTGGCAGGCCTCGCAGCGCCCGCCCTTCACGTTGAAGGAGAAGCGGCCGGGCTTGTAGCCACGGGCCCGGCTTTCGGGCAGCTCGGCGAACCAGTCACGGATCGGGGCGAACAGGTCGGTGTAGGTGGCGGGGTTGGAACGCGGGGTGCGGCCGATCGGCGACTGGTCGATGTCGATGATCTTGTCCAGGTGCTCCAGCCCGTCGATGCGGGTGTGCAGCGCCGGCACCTCACCGGAGCCCATCAGGCGGCGGCTGGCGGCCTTGTAGAAGGTATCCACCACCAGGGTGGACTTGCCGCCGCCGGAGACGCCGGTGACGCAGGTGAGCACACCGAGCGGGAAGGTGGCGGTCACGTCCTTCAGGTTGTTGCCGCGCGCGCCGACGATGGTCACCGCACGGTCCTTCTGGAACGGCCGGCGCATGGCGGGCACGGGAATGGACTTGCGGCCGGAGAGATAGGCGCCGGTCAGCGAATCCGGATGCGCCGCGACCTCCTCCGCCGTGCCCTGCGCGATCACCCGCCCGCCATTCACGCCGGCGGCCGGCCCCATGTCGATCAGGTGGTCGGCCGAACGGATGGCGTCCTCGTCGTGCTCCACCACCAACACGGTGTTGCCCAGCGATTTCAGGCGCCGCAGCGTGCCCAGCAGGCGCTCATTGTCGCGCTGGTGCAGCCCGATCGAGGGCTCGTCCAGCACATACAGCACGCCCGTGAGGCCGGAGCCGATCTGGCTGGCCAGGCGGATGCGCTGGCTTTCGCCGCCGGAGAGCGTGGCGGAACCGCGCGACAAAGTGAGGTAATCGAGCCCGACGTCGTTCAGGAACTGCAGCCGATCCTCGATCTCGCGCAGGATGCGCCGGGCGATCTCCGCCCGCTGCGGCGTGAGGGTGGGCAGCACTTCGCCGAACCAGGCGCGGGCCATTTTGATCGAGAGATCAGAGGCGTCGGCGATGTGCTTGCCGGCAATCTTCACCGAAAGCGCCTCCGGCTTCAGGCGGGCGCCGGCGCACACCGCGCAGGGCTTCTCGGCCTGATAGCGGGACATCTCCTCGCGCACCCAGGCGCTGTCGGTCTCCTGCCAGCGGCGCTGCAGGTTGCGCAGCACGCCCTCGAACGGCTTCTTCACCGCGTATTGGCGCACGCCGTCCTTGTAGGTGAACTCGACCGGCTCATCACCGGTCCCGGTCAGAACCGCATCCTGCACGCGCTGCGGCAGGTCGGACCACGGGGTGCGGGTGGTGACCTTGTAGTGCTTGGCGAGCGATTGCAGCGTCTGGTCGTAGTACGGCGACTGGCTGCCAGACCACGGCGCCACCGCCCCCTCGGCCAGCGACTTGCGCTCATCCGGCACCACCAAAGCGGGGTCGAAGAAGGTCTCCACCCCCAGCCCGTCGCAGGCCGGGCAGGCGCCGTGCGGGGAGTTGAAGGAAAACAGCCGCGGCTCGATCTCCTCGATGGTGAAGCCGCTCACCGGGCAGGCGAAGCGCGAGGAAAACACGGTCCGCTCCGCATTGTCCGCATTCTCGGCATAAACCACGCCATCCGACAGCGAGAGCGCGGTCTCGAAGCTGTCGGCCAGGCGGGCGGCGATGCCCTCGCGCACCACGATGCGGTCCACCACCGCCTCGATCTCGTGCTTGATCTTGCGGTTCAGCGCCGGGACCTCGCCGATCTCATACAGCGTGCCGTCCACCTTCACCCGGGTGAAGCCGCGGCGCTGCAACTCGGCCAGCTCCTTGCGGTATTCGCCCTTGCGATCCCGCACCACCGGCGCCAGCAGCAGCAGCCGCGTGCCCTCCGGCAGCGCCATCACCCGGTCCACCATCTGGGAGACGGTCTGCGCCTCGATCGGCAGCCCGGTGGCCGGCGAATAGGGCACGCCCACGCGCGCCCACAGCAGGCGCATGTAGTCGTGGATTTCCGTCACCGTGCCCACGGTGGAGCGCGGATTGCGGCTGGTGGTCTTCTGCTCGATCGAGATCGCCGGCGACAGCCCCTCGATGCTGTCCACATCCGGCTTGCCCATCAGCTCCAGGAACTGCCGCGCATAGGCCGACAGCGACTCGACATAGCGCCGCTGGCCCTCCGCGTAGATCGTGTCGAACGCGAGCGAGGACTTGCCGGAGCCGGACAGCCCGGTGATCACCGTCAGGCTGTCGCGCGGAATGTCCACGTCGATGTTCTTGAGGTTGTGCTCGCGCGCGCCGCGCACGCGGATGGCCGGTCCGGCAATCACAGCGCCGGAAGCGGCCTTGGGCGGGGCAGACGTGGAATCCATCGTGATCGGTCCCCGCGAAGGAAAGGGCTTGCAGCGGCGCCCGCGTTCTCTAAGTGTTCTGGTTTATATGGCGCCGATGCGGCGCTTGGGAAGCCCATGTTGGCCGCCCGCGAAGGCGGGCGTTATGATGCGGGCAGTCGGGAAGGGCAAGCGAACATGGCTGGCAGCGTGAACAAGGTGATCTTGGTGGGCAATCTCGGGCGCGATCCCGAGTCGCGCACCCTGCAGAGCGGCAGCAAGGTGGTGAACTTCTCCATCGCCACCAGCGAGACCTGGACGGACAAGGCGTCGGGCGAGCGCAAGGAAAAGACCCAGTGGCACCGGATCGTGATCTTCAACGACCGGCTGGCCGAGGTGGCGGAGCGCTACCTCAAGAAAGGCGCCAAGGTGTATATCGAAGGCGCGCTGGAAAGCCGGAAATACACCGACCAGTCCGGCGCCGAGCGCGAAACCACCGAGGTGGTGCTGAAGCAGTTCCGCGGCGAGCTGGTGATGCTGGATGGGCGCAGCGGCGGCGGTGAAGGCGGCATGGGCGAAGGCGGCAGCGGTGGCGGCTATGCCCCGCGCGAGCGCGCGGCCCCGGCCGGCGGCGGCGCGGCCAGGCCGGCCGCGCGCGGGCCTTCCTGGGATGCACCGAAGCGCAGCAACGACCTGGATGACGATATTCCGTTCTGATCGAAGCAAGCGCGTTCTTTTTGAAAAAAAGAACCAAAAAACTTTCCTGAATTTGATGCGGAAAGACCCGGTCTTTCCGCATCAAACGAATGAAGTCTTTTTGCTTCTTTTTCTTCAGAAAAAGAAGGCCCTGCTTCCCAGGCGATCTCCCCTCCGCCGCGCCCGGGAAAATCGCCGCGCGCGCTAGGCTCGCGCGCGCGCGTAGTATATAAAGATGCGGCACACGGCCCTGTCCGGCATGGACGGGGCCGTTGTGCGTGACTGCGCTATCGCAACGCAGGGGGAGAACGGCTCGGCATGGCCTGGGCGCCGCACGGCGCGTGGTGGCTGCCGCCGTTGTTCCCCCGGCCCCATCAATGAGTTCCCCAGACCCATGAGCTGCCCGTGAGCGACACCCCCGACGGCACGATGCCCGAGGAACCCCCGAGCGACCGCCAGCCGGTGGTGCTTGAGGACGAAATGCGGCGGTCCTACCTCGACTACGCCATGTCCGTCATCGTGGCGCGCGCGCTGCCGGATGCGCGCGACGGGCTGAAGCCCGTGCACCGCCGCATCCTGTACGCCATGCAGGAAGGCGGCTACACGCCCGACAAGCCCTATCGCAAATCCGCCAAGATGGTCGGCGAGGTGATGGGCAACTTCCACCCGCACGGCGACAGCGCGATCTACGACGCCCTGGTGCGCATGGCGCAAACCTTCTCCATGCGGGTGAAGCTGATCGACGGCCAAGGCAATTTCGGCTCGGTGGACGGCGACCCCCCGGCGGCGATGCGCTACACCGAAGCCCGCCTCAGCCGCGCGGCGATGTACCTGCTGGCCGACATCGACCGCGACACGGTGGATTTCCAACCCACCTACGACGAATCGGACGAGGAACCGCGGGTGCTGCCCGCCACCTTCCCGAACCTATTGATCAACGGCGCCGGCGGCATCGCCGTCGGCATGGCCACCAACATCCCCACCCACAACCCCGGCGAGATCATCGACGCCACGCTGGCGATGATCGACAACCCGGAGATCTCGCTGGAAGACGTGATGAAGATCGTCCCGGGGCCGGATTTCCCCACCGGCGGGCTGATCATGGGCCGCGCCGGCATCCGCAGCGCCTTTGAAACCGGCCGCGGCAGCATCATCCTGCGCGCCCGCACGGAGTTCGAGGACCTGCGCGGCGGCCGCTATGCCATCATCGTCACCGAAATCCCCTACCAGGTGAACAAGTCCACCCTGCTGGAAAAGATCGCCGAACTGGTCCGCGCCAAGCAGGTGGAGGGCATCGGCGACATGCGCGACGAGAGCGACCGCTCCGGCATGCGCATCGTGATCGAGCTGAAGCGCGATGCCACGCCCGAAGTGGTGCTGAACCAGCTGTTCCGCTTCACCCAGCTGCAAACCAGCTTCGGCGTGAACATGCTGGCGCTGGATGGCGGCCAGCCCCGGCTGATGGGCCTGCGCGACGCGCTGGCCACCTTCATCCGCTTCCGCGAGGAAGTCATCCTGCGCCGGGCGCGCTTCGATCTGTCCAAGGCGCGCGAACGTGCCCACCTGCTGGTGGGTCTGGCGATCGCGGTGGCCGATATCGATGCGGTGATCGCCCTGATCCGCGCCAGCCCCGACGCCGCCACGGCGCGCGAGGCGCTGATGGGCCGCGCCTGGCCGGCCGACAGCGTGCTGCCGCTGCTGGCGCTGATCGAGGATGAGCGCAACGTCGTTTCCATGGGCGAGGACGGCACCCGCACCGTGTTCCTCACGGAAGAACAGGCCCGCGGCATCCTGGAACTGCGCCTGCAGCGCCTCACCGGGCTGGAGCGCGAGAAGATCGCCGAGGAAATGGGCGAGGTCTCCGCCCGCATCGCCCAGCTGCTGGAGATCATCGCCAGCCGCCCGCGCCGCATGGATGTGATGAAGGCCGAGCTGGTGGGCGTACGGGCCGAAATCGCCACGCCGCGCATGAGCACGCTGACCGACGGCGATTCCGACCAGGACGACGAAAGCCTGATCGAGCCCGGCCAGATGGTGGTCACCATCACGCGCGACGGCTTCATCAAGCGCACCCCGCTCGATGTGTTCCGCGCCCAGAACCGCGGCGGCCGCGGCCGCTCCGCCGCCGGCACCCGCGGCGACGACATCGTCACCCGCAGCTTCAACGGCCACACCCACCAGTGGGTGCTGTTCTTCAGCAGCGGCGGCAAGGCGTATCGCGAGAAGGTCTGGAAGCTGCCGGAAGGCGGGCCCACCGGTAAGGGCCGCGCCCTGGTGAACCTGCTGCCCGACCTGGGCCAGGACACCATCACCACCGTGCTGCCCCTGCCGCAGGATGAAACCCTGTGGGAGAGCCTGCACCTGGTCTTCGCCACCCGCCTGGGCAACGTGCGGCGCAACCGGCTGTCCGATTTCCGCAACGTGCGCAGCTCCGGCCTCATCGCCATGAAGCTCGATGAAGGCGACGAACTGATCGGGGTCGCCACGCTGCGCGAAGGCGACGACGTGCTGCTGGCCACCAGGCTCGGCCGCTGCATCCGCTTCCAGGCCAACGAAGACCAGCTGCGCGTCTTCGCCGGGCGCGATTCCTCCGGCGTGCGCGGCATCAAGCTCGCCGAAGGCAAGGCGCAAGACAGCGTGATCAGCCTCTCGGTGCTGCGCCACATGGATGCCACGCCGGAAGAGCGGGCGGCCTATCTCAAGCAGGCCAACGCCAGGCGCCGCGCCAACGGCCATGCCGAGGAGGAGGCCGAACCCACCGCCCCCGCCGAAGCCGAGGAAGCCGGCACGGAGGAAGTGGCCCTCAGCCCCGAACGCATCGCAGAGCTGGAGTCGGCGGAGGAAGTGCTGCTGACCGTCACCGACAGCGGCTTCGGCAAGCGCTCCTCGGCCTATGAATACCGCGTCACCGGGCGCGGCGGCCAGGGCATCGTCGGCATCTCCCTCAGCCAACGCACCGGCCGCGCGGTGGCCGGCACGCTGCCGGTGCGCGTCGGCGACGATGTGATGATGGTCACCGATGCCGGCCGCCTGATCCGCCTGCGCGCCGACGAGGTGCGGATCACCGGCCGCAGCGCCCAGGGCGTCACGCTGTTCCGGGTCGATTCCGGCGAACGCGTCACCGCCGTGTTCCCGGTGGTCGACGCGGGCGACGCGCCAGACGATACTGCCGCCGGTGACAGCAGCGCCGAACCGCCCGACAGTGGCGGAACGCGGGGCGAGGAAGGAGACGAGACGAATGGCTGAGCGCATCGGCCTCTACCCAGGCACGTTCGACCCGATCCACAACGGGCACCTGGACGTGATCGGCCGCGCCGCAAGGCTGGTGGACCGGCTGGTGGTGGGGGTGGCGATCAATATCGGCAAGGGCCCGCTGTTCGAGCTGGAGGAGCGTGTGGACCTGGTGACCCAGGAATGCGCGAACCTGGCCGCGAAATCCGGCGCCACGATCGAGGTGCGGGCCTTCACCGGCCTGCTGGTCCACTTCGCCCGCGACCTCGGCGCCAGCATGATCATCCGCGGCCTGCGCGCCGTCTCGGATTTCGATTTCGAATTCCAGATGGCCGGCATGAACTACCGCATGCGGCCGGATATCGAGACCGCCTTCCTGATGGCCAGCGAGCACCACCAGTTCATCTCCTCGCGCTTCGTGAAGGAGGTTGCATTGATGGACGGCGACATCACCTCCTTTGTCTCCCCGCTCACCTTCGATCGCACCATGGCGAAGGTGCGGGCCCGCGGCTGACCCCCTGGAGAAACAGACCATGCATCGCCGTTCCCTGCTGGCCGCCGCGATGGCGGCCACCGCCGCCCCCGCCATGGCCCAGCCCAAGCCCGACCCGGAAAACACGCTGTTCCTTGATCTCAAGGACGGCCGCGTGGTGATCCAGCTGCTGCCCGATATCGCGCCCCTGCACGTGGAGCGCATCAAGAAGCTGGCCCGCGACGGCTTCTACGACGGCATCGTGTTCCACCGCGTGATCGAAGGCTTCATGGCCCAGACCGGGGACCCCACCGGCACCGGCCGCGGCGGCAGCAAGCTGGGCAACGTGAAGGCCGAATTCAGCCGCAACCGCCAGTTCCTGCGCGGCACGGTCGGCGCGGCCCGCTCGCAAGACCCGAACAGCGCCGACAGCCAGTTCTTCATCTGCTTCGCGCCAACGCCGTTCCTGAACGGCCAGTACACCATCTGGGGCCAGGTGGTGGAAGGCATGGCCTTCGTGGACAAGATCGCCCGCGGCGAACCGCCCCGCACGCCAGACAAGATCGTGCGCATGCGCGTGGCGGCGGACGTCAAGAGCTAAGCAAGAGTCTTCTTTTTCTGAAGAAAAAGAAGCAAAAAGACTTTTGTTAATTTGCGCCCGGGGCCTCTCAGCCTCCGGGGCCAGTTAGTGAAAGTTTTTTGGTTCTTTTTTTCAAAAAAGAACATTCTTCCTTTCTGTCACCCTCACTCTGGAGCCCATGATGGCCGACCTTGAGAACACTCTCTACCTGGAACTGAAGGATGGCCGCGTTGTCATCGAGCTGCTGCCGGATCTCGCCCCGCGCCATGTGGAGCGGGTGAAGGAGCTCGCCCGCAAGGGCTTCTACGACGGCACCGTCTTCCACCGCGTGATCGAGGGCTTCATGGCCCAGGGCGGCGACCCCACCGGCACCGGCACCGGCGGCTCCGACCTCGGCACCCTGCCCGCCGAATTCACCCGCCAGCGCGGCTTCGTGCGCGGCACGGTGGGCGCGGCCCGCACCGGCGACCCGAACAGCGCCAACAGCCAGTTCTACATCATGTTCGCCCCTGCCCCGCACCTGGACGGCCAGTACACCATCTGGGGCCAGGTGACCGAGGGCATGGAGTTCATCGACAACATCAAGCGCGGCGCCGGCGGCAGCGGCATGGTGTCCAACCCGGACAAGATCGTGTCGATGAAGGTCGCTGCCGACGCCTGATCCACGCGTGCCCTACAGGACCCGCAGTTCCTCGTAGGGCACCATCACATGCTCACGGAATGCCGGTCGCTCGGTGAGCGACCGGTAGTACCGCGCCAGAACCGGCCGATCCGGCCGGTCGATCGCGATATCAAAATACCGGAACAGCACGTGGCCGAACTGGATATCGGCCAGGCTGAATTCCGCCCCCGCCAGATACGGGTTCTCCGCCAGCCAGGCCTCGGCGATATCAAACCTCTGCCCCAGCGCCTGGATCGCAGCCCGGATCGCCGCCGGGTCCCGGTCGCGCGGCGCCGTGCGCACCACGCGCCAGAAAACCTCCACGGTGAACTGGTTGCTGACGTTCAGCTTGGCCCATTCCGCCCACTTGTCCACGCGCACGCGCTGAACAGGGTCGGCGGGCCAAAAGGCGCCGCCATCGCCATACCGGGCGCCGAGGTAGCGCAGGATCGCCCCGGTTTCCCACAGCGGCTCGCCATCACCATCGCGCACCACCGGGATGACACCGTTCGGGTTCATCGCCAGGAAATCAGGCGTATCCAGCCCGCCGAAGCGATGCCCGGCATTGTGGCGAACGTAGGCGAGCCCAAGCTCGCCCACGCACCACATCAACGCCTGCATGTTCGATGAGGTCTTGCGGCCCCAGATCGTCAGCACCTGCGGGCTCAGCTCAGGAAATCAGGCTCCTCGCGCGTCAGCTTGCGGATGATCGCCTTCATGAACGTCCGCCCATAGGCCTTGAACATCGGCGAATCGTCCGGATACGTCGCCACGATCGCGGGCGGAATATGCTTCAACTCCGCTCCGCCGGCCTCAGCCAGCAGCTGGATCTTGCAGGTATCCTCCAGGTAGATCAGCCGCAGCAGCGCCTCGCCCAGCGTGGAACCGATCACCAGCGGCCCGTGGTTCATCATCATCAGCACGGTGGCCTTGCCGATCACCCCGGCCAGCCGCTCGCCCTCGGCCGGCGTCACCGCGGCCCCGTTGAACCCGTCGTCGTACGCGATCGAGTTGTAGAACGACATGCCCGACAGGTAGGTATGAGCGATCCGCCCATCCTTGCGCGTGCAGATCGCGGTCGCATGATGCATGTGCGTGTGCAGCGCCGCCGTCGCCTGCGGCAGAATCCGATGGATCGGCGCATGGATGCAGAACGCCGTCAGCTCCACCGTATGCCCGTTGGTGGACAGAATCGTGCCGTCATGCGTCGCCAGCACCAGCGAGCTGACGGTCACTTCCGACCAGAAATACCCCTCGGGGTTGATCAGCATCAGGTCCGGCCGGCCCGGCACCGCCACCGAGAAATGGTTGCACACGCCAGACTGGAAGCCGAGCCGCGAGGCCCAGCGGCAGGTGGCGGCCAATTCGATCTTAGCCTGGCGGATCGCTTCGCTGTCGAGCGACGGGTTCTGCATCGTGTCCATGGGGGCGCCTTCGCGGGGAATGGGTGGCGCGAAGCTATGCCGGCCAGGGGCCGCTTGGCCAGTCCCCGCTACTTGCCGCGCAGCGAAAGCAGATAGGCCACCACATTGTCCACGTCGTTGCGCGACAGCGAAAGGTTGGGCATGCGCCCCTGCGACGCGGTGGAATGCTGCGCCGAAAGGAATGCCCGCAACCCATCCGCCGTCACGCCAGCCCGCCCGGCAATGGTGGCGAAGGTGGCCGCGGTATCGGCGCCGCGGGCCGGGTTGTCCTCCACCACATGGCAATTGGCGCACCACATCCGGGCGATCTCACGGCCCTTCACCGGATCGCCTTCCTCCGCCGGGGCCTGCGCGAAGGCCTGGGGGGCGAGGGCCATCGCCAGCATCACGCCCAACATCATCTGCCGCATCGCCGCTGCTCCTGCCTTGCCGCAACACCCCAAGCATCCTCCCGCGCCCGGGCCGGGGCAAGCGCGATGGCCAGGCAGTTGCCGCGCGTGCAGGTCACGCTACTGTTGCGCCCAAGGCCGGATCGAACCGGCACGGCGGAGGAACGGGGCATGCAGTTCGACACCATCATCGTGGGCGGCGGCTCCGCCGGCTCCGTGCTCGCCAACCGCCTCTCCGCCCGCAGCGGCCACCAGGTGCTGCTCTGCGAAGCCGGCATGGACACGCCGCACGGCAAGGTGCCGCACGAGATCCTCGATAGCTACCCCGGCACCGCCTACCTCAACTCGAAATTCCTCTGGAACGAGCTGAAGGTCACCACCGAGGTGATCAGCCACAACAACCCCGACGCCCCGAAACCCCGCCTGCGCAAATACGAACAGGCCCGCGTCCTCGGCGGCGGCAGCTCCATCAACGGCCAGCTCGCCAACCGCGGCGCCCCCACCGACTACGACGAATGGGAAGCCCGCGGCGCCGCCGGCTGGCGCTGGGACAACGTGCTGCCCTTCTTCAAGAAGATCGAGCGCGACATGGATTTCGACGACGAGTGGCACGGCCGCGAAGGCCGCATCCCCGTCCGCCGCATCTGGCCGGAATTCTGGCCCGAACACGCCAAGGGCCTGGCCGAAGCCCTCAAACAATCCGGCATGAAATACCTGCCCGACCAGAACGGCTTCTTCGAAGACGGCTACTTCCCCATCACCATCTCCAACGCCTACGAACGCCGCGTCTCCGCCGCCATCGGCTATCTCGACCCCGCCACCCGCGCCCGCCCCAACCTCACCATCTCCACCCTCACCCAGGTCAGCGGCCTGATCTTCGAAGGCAACACCTGCGTGGGCATCGAAGCCCTGGTGAACGGCCGCCCGCAAACCTTCCGCGCCCGCGAGGTCATCCTCTCCTGCGGCGCCATCCACTCCCCCGCCCACCTCATGCGCGCCGGCATCGGCCCCGCCGGCCATCTGCGCGACATGGGCATCGAAGTCCGCCACGCCCTGCCCGGCGTCGGCCAGCGCCTCATGGACCACCCCTCCATCGCGCTCGCCGCCTTCGTGAAGCCCTTCGCCCGCATCAACGAAACCACCCGCCGCCACATCATGCTCGGCTGGCGCTACTCCTCCGGCATGGGCGGCGCCCCGGCCGGCGACATGTTCGTCACCGCCGCCACCAAATCCTCCTGGCACGCCGTGGGCGAACAGATCGCCGCGGCCATCCTGTTCGTGAACAAAACCTACTCCGAAACCGGCGAAGTGAAGCTGCAATCCACCGACTGGCGCACCGAGCCCGAAGTCGCCTTCAACCTCCTCTCCGACAAGCGCGACCTCGACCGCCTGGCCGACGGCTTCCGCCGCATGGCCACCCTCCACATGATGGACGCGATGAAGCGCGTCACCGACGACCCCTTCCCCGCCAGCTACTCCGACAAGGTCCGCCAGGTCGGCGTCATCAACGGCAAGAACAAGTTCCTCACCGACATCATGGCCAAACTGCTCGACGGCCCCGCCGCCCTGCGCAAACTCCTCCTGCAGAAACTCGTCATGGAGGAATTCACCATCGAACAAGTCCTCTCCGACGAAGACGCCATGGAAGCCTTCGTCCGCCGCGCCGCGGTGGGCGTCTGGCACGCCAGCTGCACCTGCCGGATGGGCAGCGACGACGACCCCATGGCCGTCACCGATCCCGCAGGGCGGGTCCGCGGCATCGACGGCCTGCGGGTCTGCGACGCCTCCGTCTTCCCCGTCGTCCCCTGCGCCAACACCAACTTCCCCACCCTCATGACCGCCGAAAAAATCGCCGACGCTATCCTGGCGGGGCACTGAGGGTGGAGGAAGGGAAAGCAAGGCCAGGGGCTTTGCCCCTGGACCCCACCAGGGACCTGAGGTCCCTGGACCCACGTGACCGTCCGCCTTCGGCGG
>JBIKOJ010000282.1:0-5341 GCA_044358135.1 Acetobacteraceae bacterium
GCCCCCCAGCCCCACCCGCGACCTCCCCGCCCAACCCGAGGCTGCGTCCCCCGAAGCCCCCACCCAGCCGGCTGGCGCGCCCCCGGCCCAAGCCGCCGCCGCCTATGCCCCCGCCTATGGCCCCGCCTCTGCCGCCCCTGGCACCGTCGTGGCCGCCATGCCGCCCGTCATGGTCGCCGCGCCCCGGGCCCGCTTCGGCTGGATCGCTGCCTCGATCGGCTGGACCCTGCGCTTCTCCACCATCGTCCTGCTCCTCGCCGCCATCCTCGCCGCCGCCGCCTGGCCGGTCTGGCGCGAAAGCGAACGCCTGGAGGTGGAGATCCTGCCCATCGCCATGCCGGCCGACCTGGCCGCCAACGGCCTCACCCCGGAAGTCGCCGCCAACCGCCTGATCGACGCGATGGACGCGCTGCTCGCGCAACTTCGCGAGAACGACCGCAACCGCCCGACCAGGACCGATCTCGGCCGCATCCCCGCCTATGCCGTGACGCCAGACCGCATCACCCTGCGCAGCCTCGCCAGCCTGATGCGGGACCTCCTCGGCCGCCCGACGCTGCGCATCGCCGGCGACGTCATCCGCCAGGGCGATGAGCTGCAACTCCGCCTGCGCACCCCCGGCGGCCGCAGCTTCGCCACCGCTGCTGTTCCGGCAGAGACAGGCGCGGACAAGCTGTTCCAGCAGGTGGCTCCGGATGCCTGGCTGCGCCTCAACCCCCTCATCGTCGCCTGGCACATCGCCGACAGCGGCGAGCCCGAGGATCGTATCCGCCCTCGCCTGGTCGGCCTGACGCAGGAACAGCGCCTGTTGCCGGAGATGGCAACCCAGATCACCGTGCTCTATTCGCGCTCTCTGGCGCGCAGCGGCCGCGCGGAGGAGGCACTCGCCACACTGGAGGCGCTGGAGCGCCGCGCCGCGGCCCAACCCCTGCTGTGGAACGTCAAGGCCCAGGCCCTCGCCGATCTCGGCCGCGCCGATGCGGCGCTGGAGGCACAGAAACAGGCGGTGGTCGCGGAAGGCACCACGGTCTGGTCGCATATCAGTTCCGCCCATCTCCTGATGAAACTCGGCAGGCCGCGAGAGGCGCTGACCGACCTGCAATCGGCCCGCCGCCTCGCCCCCGGCAATTTCGATGCGGTGATGCTGGAAGGCATGGTGCTGCTGAACATGGGCCGCCCCGTCGAGGCACTGGCCCTCATCAACCGCGTGGCCGATGTCCGCCCCGCCATGCCCGGCCTGCAGGAGGCGTTGGGCAACGCCCTGCTCGCCAATGGCCGTGTCGACGAGGCGATGCGCGCCCTGGAGACGGAGATCGCCCGCAACCCGTCCAGCATCACCGCCCGGCTGGCGCGCGCGAACGCCCTGCGTGCCCAGCGCAAGCCGGAGGAGGCGCTGGCCGCCGTGGACGACCTTCTGCGCATCGCTCCGCGTGACGGCGTGGTGATCTCGCTGCGCGGCTGGACGCTGATGGACCTCGGGCGCCACGACCAGGCCCTGGTGCTGTTCGACAGCCTGCTGAAGGATCGGCCGAACGATGCCGCCGCCATGCATGCACGCGGCGTCGCGCTGGCCTCGCTCGGGCGGCGCGCGGAGGCCATCGGCGCCATCAGCCGCGCGGCGGAACTCCAGCCCAACAACCGGCGCTACGCCACCGACCTCGCCCGCCTGCGCGGCACTCCTCCGCCGGGCCAGGGCGCGGCACCGGCGGGTGCGCAACGCCCGGCGCCTGCTCCCGCGCCCCCCGCTCCGGCCCGGCCGTAGCCGCGCGGCACCCCCTTACCGCGCCGCCCACACGCCCGGGCGCACAGACGAAGCGATCAGCCCGCCGAACGCCGTGATGCCCAGCGCCACGGCCAGGAACTGCCCGTCCAGCCCCATCCCCAGCGGGCCGGCCAGCAACGTGCCGCCACCCACCGCCACGGCGATGCGCGTCAGCCCCGCGCTGGCCGGCCACAGCATCCGCCCCGCGCCCATGCTGGCGAAATACAGGCACATCCCCAGCCCGAACGCCCCGAAGGCCGGGCCGATGAACCCCAGCGCCCGCGCTGCCAGCGCCACCACCTCGGCATCGGTGGTGAAGAACCGCGCGAAGCCGTGCGGGAACAGCCCCACCGCCGCCCCGAACGCCGCGCACACCACGAAGGCCGCAATCCCCCCGGTCAAGGCCGTGCGCCGCGCCGTCACCCAATCCCCGGCCCCCACCGCGCGCCCCACCAGCGCGGTCAGCGCCGATCCCACGCCGAAGGCCAGCGGCACCATCAGGAACTCCAGCCGCGCCGAGATGCCATAGGCCGCCACCGCCGCCGCCCCGTGCACCGCGATGGAGGCGGTCACCAGGATCGTTGTCGTGTTGGCCACCGTCGCCATGGCGCAGGCCACCGCCCCCACCGACAGGATGCGCCCGAACAGCGCGCGGCGCGGCCGAACCCGCAATGTCGGCACGAACCCCGCGCCGCCACGCCCCACCACCACGATCATCGCCAGCGCCGCGCCCCACTGGCTGAGCGCGAACGCCATCCCCAGCCCGGGCAGGCCGAACCCCGCCTTCTCCATCAGCGCCCAGGCCAGGGGCGGCTGCACCAGCGCGCTGAACAGCGTGATCCGCGCCGCCAGCCCATGCTTGCCGCCGCCGCGCAGCACGGAGGCCAGCGTATTGGTCAGCCAGGCCGGCACCGCGCCGGCTCCGAACAGCCACATGGAATACACCGCCGCCGCTTCCGCCGCCTCCGCGCCCCCGATCGCGCCCAGCACCGTGCGCGGGAACACCGCCAGCACCAGCACGTAGGTCGCCGCGAACCCCATCGCGATCAGCAACGCATGCAGCACCAGGGCCGAGGCATCCTCGCGCCGCCCCGCGCCCAGGCTGCGCGCAATGGCGGAGACCACCCCGCCGCCCATGGCACCGGCGGACATCTGCTGCATCAGCAGCGTGAACGGCAGCACCAGCGCCCAACCCGCCAGCGCCAGCGTGCCCTGCCGCGCCGCCAGCACCGTCTCGATCAGCTGCCCCGCCGATTGCAGCACCGCAATGGCAAAGGTCGGCCCCGCCAGGGCCGCGATGCGCCGCGCCAGCACGCCGGCAGAGGGGGGGGCTTCAACCAGCATGCAGCCTCACACAGAAAGGGGCGGGCATCGCCTGCCCGCCCCGCCTCATCGCCGTCGGCGTGTCCCGCCTCAGGCCTTCTTCACGTTGTAGAACATCGGAATGCCGCCCTTCACCATGCCCGAAAGGCTGCTGCGATAGGCGCTGGCGAAGTAGAACGCACCCAGCGGGATATACGGCACGTCCTGGAACGCCTGCAGCTGGATCTGCTCCGCCAGGCGCTTCTGCTCGGCCAGGTCGGTCGCATCGATCCACTTCGCGCGCAGCTCCTCGATCCCCGGCGAATCCGGCCAGCCGAACAGCGCGTTCTGCCCGGTGCCGCGCAGGAACCCGTGCGCCGCCGGCGACATCGGCGAGAACCCGGGCGCGTAGTTGCAGTTGAGGCTCCACCCCCCCGCCGCCGGCGCCGCCTTGGAATTCAGCCGCGCCGCCGTCGTGCCCCAATCCATCGTCAGGTAGTCGAGGTTCATGCCCAGCTTGCGGAACACCTCGCCGGCCACCTCGCTCATCGCGTTGATCGCCGGCAGGTCGGTCGGCACCAGCATGTTGAACCGCTCGCCGGCATAGCCCGCCGCCGTCAGCGCCGCCTTCACGCGCGCCAGGTCGCGCGGCGAGGTGAGCGCATCGATCCCCGCCTTGTTCGCGAACGGGGAGGCGGGCGTGAAGAACCCCACCCCGTCCGTCCACATCTTGCGGTCCTCGCCGGCCACCGCCGTCATCATGTCGGTCTGGCTGAACGCGCCCAGCAGCGCGCGGCGCACGTCGGCATTGTTGAACGGCGCATGCAGGTGGTTGAACCGCATCACCGCCATGTAGCCGAGCGTATCCAGCACCTCCACCACCACGCCCTGGCGCCGCCGCAGCGTTGGCAGCAGGTCCGCCGTCGGCTGCTCCCACCAGTCGATCTCGCCGGATTGCAGCGCCGCCGCCGCCGTCGACGGGTCTGGGATGGTGTGCCACTCCACCCGATCCACATGCACCACCTTGCCGCCGGTGGAGCCCACCGCCGGCTCCTGCCGCGGCACATAGCCCGGCCACTTCTCGTACACGTTGCGCGAGCCCGCCACCCGCTCGTTCGCCACATAGCGGAACGGCCCGCTGCCGATCACCTCGGTGATCTGCTGCGCCGGCGGCGTGTTGGCCAGCCGCTCCGGCATGATCACCGGCGCGAACGGGTTCTGCTTGCCCAGCATGTCCGCCAGCAGCCGGAACGGCCGCTTCAGCCGGAACTGGATCACCTTGTCGCTGGGGGCGGACACCTCTTCCACCTGGCCCCAGACCGAGATCGCGTACACATCCCGCGTCGCCCAGCGCTTCAGGCTCGCCACGCAGTCGCGCGCCAGCACCGGCGTGCCATCGTGGAACTTCAGCCCGTCGCGCAGCGTGATCTTCCAGGTGAGGCCGTTATCCTCCACCACATGCCCCGCCGCCATCTGCGGATGCGGCTTGGCCTCGTCGTCCACGCCATACAGCGTGTCGTACACCAGGTAGGCGTGGTTGCGCGTGACCAGCGCGGGCGCGAAATGCGGGTCCAGCAGCGCCAGGTCCGCCTGCGGCGCGAACTTGATGACCTTGGCCGCCTGCGCCCGCACCGCCGGTGCGGCAAGCGTTGCGGCACTGGCCGCGAGGAATCCACGACGCTTCATTCTTCGCCTCCTGGCACTCGTTTCGTCGATGCTACGCACCCGCGCCGCTGAAGGCCAGCCTCCCTTGACTCGCGCCGCGCGCCGTCGCCGACTCCCGCCATCACGCGCGGAGGACACGATGAAGAAAGGCTACAAGGCCCTGCTCGCCGAAGCCGAGGCCGAGATCCAAACCATCCCGGTGGAACAGGCACTGCCTCTGCAAGGCACCGACAACACCGTCTTCGTGGACCTGCGCGACCCGCGCGAAATCCAGCGCGAAGGCCGCATCCCCGGCAGCTTCTCCTGCCCGCGCGGCATGCTGGAATTCTGGATCGACCCGGAGAGCCCCTACGCCAAGCCGATCTTCCAGGAGGCCAAGCGCTTCGTCTTCTACTGCGCCAGCGGCTGGCGCTCGGCCCTGGCGGCCAAAACCGCCCAGGACATGGGCCTGGACAACGTCGCCCATGTCGGCGGCGGATACACCGCCTGGAAAACCGCCGGCGGACCCACGGAAGTGCCGCCGCCGCGGTAAGGCAAGGCCAGGGGCTTTGCCCTGGACCCGCCAGGGACCTGAGGTCCCTGGACCCACATGAGTTCCGCCTTCGGCGGGGAGGG
>JBIKOJ010000107.1:0-17768 GCA_044358135.1 Acetobacteraceae bacterium
GGCGGCGATGCCGATGGCGTCCATCACCTCACCCTGGTCCACCAGGTGCCAAAGCACCTGACGCACCTTCGGGTTGTCGAAGGGCGGCGCGCCATGATTGAGGCGGAAATGGCCCTGGAACATGTGGATGCCGCCGACCCCGAACACCTCCACGCCGCGTGCGCGCTTCAATCGGTCGATCATGTCGTATGGCAGGAACTGCACGTAGTCGAGCTCGCCGGCCATCAGGGCCAGCGCCGCCGTGTTTTCGTCCGGCATCACCCGCATGTCGAGCTCGTCGATCTTCACCACCTTGCCGCCCGCCGTGAAGTCTGGCGGCTCGCGGCGCGGCACGTAGTCGGCGAAGCGCGCCAGGATCATCGAATTGCCGGGGCGCCAGCGTTCGGCCACGAAGCGGAACGGGCCAGAGCCGATGATGGTCTTGATGCGCCCGTCACCGGCCTCCTCCACCACGCGCGCCGGCAGCATCGCGGGCCAGGGCGCCACCGTCTTGCCCAGCAGCTGCAGCAGCATGGGGTAGGGTTCCTTCAGCACCAGCCGGAAGCTGCGCTGATCCACCGCCGTGTTGCTCGCCAGCACTGCCATCAGCGTGCGGCCGAGGCTGTCGCGCGGGCCCCAGCGGTTGATTGAGGCGACGCAGTCCGCCGCCGTCACCGGGGCGCCATCATGCCATTTCAGCCCCGGCCGCAACGTGAAGGTCCAGGTCAGCTTGTCCGCCGAGGACTCCCAGCTCTCGACCATCTGCGGCCTGACCTCGCCGGCGGCGGTGGTCCCGAACAGTGTGTCGAATACGTGCATGGCCCAGGTGCGCGTGATGCCCGCGGTGGTGGCATGGGGATCAAGGATCACGGCCTCGGCGTCGAATACCGCGACGATGGGCTTGGCCGCGTGGGCCGCGCGCGGCAGCAGCATGCTGCCAATCGCAACCGCTGAGCCGCCCGCAACCACGCTGCGCCGGCCGATGTCTGCTTTTTTCATTTGGTGCTCCCTCGATGTTGCTTCAAAGCGGTTGATGGGACGCTAGCAGGGCGGTGGCGGTTGGAGTCAGAGATTCCGCCGGCCCTGTGCACGCGGTATTCGATCATCCGGTCCACCACGTGATGGGCATCGCGTCAGAAGCCCAGCGCGCAGCCGTCGAGCCGCGGGTCGGCCGCGCCTGTCAGCGATCCACTGGCGCTGTCGACGACGATCAGTTGCCCGCCGCCGAGCGGCCACGGGTCCTCCATGTCGCGATGCCACGCCACCTCGTGTCCGAGGCGGCGCAGTCCGGCGATGGTCCCCTCGGGGATGCCGCGTTCCGCCTCCACCTTCGTTCCGTCATGCCACAGCCGCGGCAGGTCGAGCGCGCGTTGGGCATCGCAGCCGAAATCCAGCTGGTTGGCCAGAACATGCGCCTGGCCCCACGCCTGGTAGTGGCCACCGACCACGCCGAGCACATGGGTGATCCGTCCGTCGCGCGAGACCATCGCTGGTATGATGGTGTGCAGTGGCCGGCGGCCCGGCCCGTATTCGTTGGGGTGGCCGGGCACGAGCGAGAAGCCGCATCCGCGGTTTTGCAGCAGGACGCCGGTGCCCGGTGGGACGATGCCGCTGCCGAAATCCTCGAACACGGAGGCGATCATGCTGACGGCCGTGCCATCGCGGTCGACCACGGCAACGTGGCACGTATCCGTTCCCATGCGCGGCGAGGGCAACGCCCTGGGCGCCATGCACTGGTAAGGATCTATCAGACCGGCTGCTCGGTCCAAGGCCGCGGGGGTGAGCATCCCTTCCCAGCCGCGCGAGGACGGGTCGCCGACCAGATTGTCCCGCGCGGCAATCGCAAGCCGCCCTGCCTCGATGGCATGGTGCAGCCGCGCCGTGCCGAGTGGGTCGTCTTCGGCAGGCGCGAAGCGATCGAGCAGACCCAATATCATGAGTGCCGCGACGCCCTGGCCGTTCGGCGGGCACTCGTGCACGAGGTGGCCGCGGTAGCCGATGGCGACGGGCCCGACGAACTCGCCTGCATGGCGCTCGAAATCATCCTCGCGATGGCTGCCGCCGAGGGAGCGCAAATGGGCAACAATGCGCGCGGCAATCCCACCCCGATAGAAGGCGGAGGCGCCATGCGTCGCAATCTTGCGAAGGGTGCGGGCCAGCTCGGGCTGGCGGTGCACCTGGCCGGGTGCCGGTGGCCGATCATCCCAGAGGAAGAGCTGGCGCGCCTGCGTATCGGCGTGCAGGCGCGCGGTGGCGCGGGCCCATTGCCGCGCGATGACGTCGTGCACCGGGTAACCGTGCTCGGCGTAATGGATTGCCGGCCGCAGCAGTCTGTCCAGCCCGTGCGTTCCATGCGCCTTTGCCAGGCGATCCCAAGCCTCGACCACTCCTGGGATGGTTACGGCATCGGGGCTGGTCGAGGGCAGGCTGGTCCATCCATGGGCACGGGCGGGGGTGGTGTCGGCTTCGGCTGGCGCCCGGCCCGATCCGTTATAGGCCAGAACAGGCGTGCGGCCGCCCAGGGCGACCAGTGCGAAGCAATCTCCGCCGATCGTAACGTTCAGCGTCTCCACCACGCAGAGCACCGCCATGGCCGCGATCGCGGCATCAACGGCATTGCCACCTTCGTGCAGCACCGACAGCGCCGCCTGAGAGGCGAGGGGGTTCGATGTGGACACCATGGCGTTGCAGGCCCTGACGGGCGAGCGGCCGGGACTCTCGAGGTCGCGCATGCCGGCAGATTAATACGCAGGAATCCTGAGGTAAACGGTGCCGCAGTTTCCCGGTTCACCACGTGATTGACCGGTTTAGAAAGGAGGGTTTACTATTATCGTGGTCATTCCGGATGCTGCCCTTGGCCCTCGCCTCCATGCCCGGATCGCTTTCCCTGGTTCGCCGCATCAACGCGGAGCTCGTGCTGCGCGTGCTGCGTGAGCGGGGCGTAATGTCGCGGCCTGAGCTTGCCGCCGCGACCGGACTGTCTCTGCCCACGGTGCACGAGATCATGGCGACATTGCTGCGCGACGGCCTGGTGCTGGAGTCGACCACCAGCAGCCACCCGGCCCGGCGTGGCCCACGGGCTCTCCGGCTGGCGTTCAATGCCGGTGCAGGCCACGTGCTGGGCATCGACATCGCCGCGAGCCAGGTTGTCGTGATCGTGGCCAACCTGGCCGGCCACATCGTAGGTCGGCATCGCTTCAACCCCGGGCGGCGAGCGGCATTGCGGCCGGACCGGCTGCTGCCAGGCCTGCGGGAATGCATTGCAGCGACGCTGGCTGGCGCCGCCCTCGCGCGCCGGGATGTCATGTCGGTCGCTGTTGGCCTCCCCGCGATCATCGATCCGGTCTCGGGCAGGGCGAGCCTGGTGCCGGCGCTTCCGGAATGGGAGGGTTTCGCCCTCGCCTCCCACTTGAAGGACGAGTTCGATCATCCGCCTTCGGTGCACACCGATGTGCACCTGGCCTGCCTGGCCGAGACGCGCTTCGGCGTGGCGCGAGAGGACGGGAATGCCGTCTATGTTCACCTGGGCGTTGGCATCGGCATGGGCATCCTGCAGGACAGCAAGGTGGTTCCAGGCTTTGACGGAGCGGCCGGGCAGATCGGCAACCTGCCCATCTCGGACCCGGACGACCCACCGGAGGCGGGATTTGGCATGTTCGAGTGGACGGCCGGCAGTCTGGCCTTCGCGCGGCAGGGCCGCCGCGCCGCGCGGCCGGGCAGCCTGTTGCTGGCTGCAGCCGGCGGGGATGCCGATGCGGTGGGGCCGGCGGAGGTGGCCGCGGCGGCGGCCAAGGGAGACCCCGCTGCCCGACAGATCATCGAGCGCCAGATAGGGTATCTCGCCCAGGGGCTCGCCTCCGTCGTGTGCGTGCTGAACCCCGCCACCATCATTCTGGGCGGCGAGCTCGCCGCGCTGGGCCGCGTGCTGGTCGAGCCGCTTCGGCGCGCCTTGGGCGGGCTTGTGCCCCGGCCACCCCGACACGTCATTGCGTCCTCGCTGGGGGAAGATGCGGTGGCGCTGGGCGCCGTGCAGATGGCTCTCCAGGGTGCCGAGGCGCGGCTGCTTTCCGGCACGCCCGCGAAGGTGGCATGAGCTTGGAGTCATTCCGTTCCCTCGAAGGCCGGGTTGCCGTGGTGACGGGTGCCGCCCATGGCATCGGCGCGGCCTGCGCGCGCATCCATGCCGAGGCCGGAGCGGTGATGGCAGTGCCGGACGTGAATGCCGCGGGCAGCGCGGCCCCGGTCCGCGACACCGTGGCGAGCCAAGGTCGCATCGACATCCTGCACGCCAATGCCGGGATCGAGATGTGCCGCTGGATCTGGGACATGACGAACGAGGAATGGAACCGCATCCTGGCGGGCAACCTGTCGGGCAGCTTCTGGTGCGCGCGCGATGCGAGGATCGCGATGCGCGCGACGGAAATGGGGGACGTGGAGACGCTGACGGCCTCGCCGCATGCGTTCCTGACCTCGCGCGAGCTCGCCGCCCCTGCGGCGACAAAGGCCGGCCAGGTGGGGCTGATGCGGGCGATGGCGCTGGAAGGCGCGCCCTGTGGCATCCGGGTGAACGCGGTGCCGCCGTGCGCGACGGACAGGCCGATGCTGCAGCGGGAGGCGCAGTCTTCCGGCAATCCCGCAGGGTTGCTGGCCACCTTCGCCGCGGCGCAGCCGATGGGCCGGCTGGTGCGGCTGGACGAAGTCGCCCGGATAGCCGCCTTCCTGGCCAGCGATGCGGCAAGCGGTGTCTTCGGCAACCGCGTGGCTGCCGATGGTGGGCTGATGGCAGCGATCCACGCCGGGCCTGGCATCTCCTGCACGGGGGAGAGCACATGAGCGGTTCGCCCGGCTTTCAGGCTGTTCTGGGGCGCGGCCTCCTCGGCGAGCTGCGCCACTTCGTGCACCGGCCATTCCTGCTGGTGACCATGGAGGATCTCTGGCCGCTGTTCGCCGGGGCCTTCGATGGCGCGGATTGCCGCGTGCATTTTGTCGCGTCGATGGATCAGGCGGCCCTGGAAGCCATGCTGGACTCCCTGCCGCCGGTGCAGGCCGTGGTGGGGCTCGGCGGCGGCATGGCGATCGACACGGCGAAATACGTGGCGTGGCGCCGGCGGCTGCCGCTGTTCCAGGTGCCGACGGCACTCAGCGTGGATGCGATGTTCGGCCACCGCGCCGGGGTGCGAGTGGACGGCGTGGTGCAATATGTTGGCTGGACGGTGCCGGAGGCGGTGTATGTCGACCTCGACATCCTGCGCGCCGCGCCGCGCCAGCTGAACTGGTCCGGCATCGGCGACATCCTGTGCAACCATACCGGCGTGCTGGACTGGCGCTACGCGCACCGCGTCGGCCGCTGCGAGCCGCGCTGGCCGTACGACGAATCGCTCGCGCAACGCTCCCTGGAAAAGGTGGAGGCGGTGCTGGCGCATGTGGACGACATCCGCGACCTGACCGACCGCGGCATCGCCGTGCTGATCGACGGGCTGCGCTGGGGCGGCGGCTCCTTCCATGCCGCCGGCTGGATGCCGCGGCACATCGAGGGCATCGAGCATTTCTTCTTCTACACGCTGGAATTCCTCACTGGCCGCAAGTTCATCCACGGCCAGCCGGTTGGGCTCGGCATCTACATCGGCAGCCTGCTGCACGGCAGTCGCGCGGCCGAGATGCTGCACGCCATGCGCGGCATCGGGCTCGACATCCGTCCGCAGGCGATGGGGCTGACCTGGCAGGATGTCGGTGCCGCTCTTGCCCAGATGCGCGGCTTCGTCCACCGCAACGGGCTTTGGCATTCGATCGCGCACGACACCGAGATCGCACCGGATTTCGTCGACCGCGTCCGGGAGGACGTAGAGGCCGCTTATCGTTCAACGCTCCCGGCCTAGGGCCGGGTCAATGGGGAGGAAGGCTATGCGACATCTTGCTGGGCTGCTCCTGGCCGTGGCACTCGCCGGCGCGGTGGCTCCACCCGCATTGGGACAGGAGCCGAAACGCGGCGGCGTCATCACGGTGGCCACCGTGGGCGAACCCACCACACTCGACCCGATGCAGACCACCGCCGACCTGGTGGGTGGCATCATGCAGCACGTGTTCGAGACGCTGTACACCTTCGGCGAAGGCCTTACCATCGTGCCGCTGCTGGCCGAGAGCGACGCGGTGGTGGGCGATGGCGGACGGTCGCTGACCATCAAGCTGCGCCAAGGGGTGAAGTTCCACGACGGCAGCGTGATGACAGCGAACGACGTGCTGGCGTCCTTGAATCGCTGGCGCCAGGTGGCGGACCGCGGCAAGACCGGTTGGGCCTACATCACCGCGGCCACCGCGCCGGATGCGCACACCGTGGTGCTGACCTTGAAGGACCCCTACGCGCCACTTCTGGCGCTGCTGTCACTGAACAACAACGCCATGGCGGTGACGCCGGCGAACAACCAGGCCGTGCCGATGACGAAGTTCGTCGGCACCGGGCCCTACATGCTGAAGGAGCGCCGGCCGGACCAGTGGGTGATCCTCAGCCGCTTCGCCGACTACACGCAACGTAGCGACCCGCCGAACCTCTATGGCGGCAAGCGCACCGCCTGGATCGAGGAGATCCGCTACGTTCCGGTGCCGGACCCCAACACCCGCATCGAGGGCATGCTCAGCGGGCAGTTCGACTACGCCGAATCGCTGCCCGTCGCCGCCGTCGCGCGGTTGCGCGGTCAGAGCCGGGTGGAGCCGTACCTGATGAAGGATTTCGGCTATCCGGTGTTTTCGCTGAACAACAAACAGGGCGTGCTGTCGAGCATGAAGATGCGCCAGGCGATGCTGGCGGCGCTCGACATGGACGAGATCATGAAGGCGGCCTTCGGCATCCCGGAGCTGTACGCCGTGCGTGGCTCGCTGTATCCGCCCGGAATGCGCCTGCACAGCCAGGCGGGGGCGCAGGCGTATAATCAGAAGAACCCCACCCGCGCGCGCCAGCTCGCCGCCGAGGCCGGCTACAAGGGCGAGCCGATCCGCCTTCTGACCACGCAGGTGTTCGAGCACTACTACAACATGGCGCTGGTTGCGACGGAGCAGTGGAAGAAGGCCGGCTTCAACATCGACATGCAGGTGATGGACTGGGGTACGCTGTTGGCGCGGCGCAACAACCCGGCGCTGTACGAGCTGAGCACGGTCGGCGCGCCGTTCCTGGCCGAGCCGTCGCTGATCTTTACCGCCGGCGGCGAGCGCCCGGGCTTCTGGAACTCGGAGGAGAAGGACCGCATCGTCGGCGCCTTCAACGCCGAGATGGACGCGGACAAGCGCACCGCCATGTGGCCCGAGGTGCAGCGGCTGATCTACACCGAAGTGCCCTACATCAAGGTGGGCGACCAGGGTGCCGTGCGCGCCGTGTCCAAGCAGCTCAAGGGGCTCAAGCCCGGCGCCTGGGCGTATTTCTGGGAGGCCTGGGTGGAGCGCTAGGGGCCGCGCATGCTCGCCTTCATCGGCCGCCGCCTGCTGGGCATGATGGCCGTGCTGGCAGTGGTCGCCGTCGGGGTGTTCGTGATCGCCCGGGTGATGCCTGGCGATCCCGGCACCATCCTGGTGGGCGACAACGCGAGCCCCGAGGCGGCGGCCGAGATGCGCGCGCGCCTCGGCCTTGATGAACCGCTGCCGGTGCAGTTCGGCATCTGGCTGCTGCATCTCGCCCGCGGCGACCTCGGCCAGTCGATCTTCCTCGGCGAGCCGGTGCTCGGGCTGCTGGCGCAGCGTGCGGAGCCGACGGTGGCGCTGACGTTGATGGCGCTCGTGCTCGCCATCGCCATCGCGCTGCCCGCCGGCATCGTGGCGGCGGTGTGGCGCGACACGCCGGTGGACCGCACCATCCTCACCTTCTCGATGCTGGGCGCGAGCATCCCGAGCTTCTGGCTCGGACTGCTGTTCATCTCCTGGTTCGCCGTGGGCCAGGGGTGGTTCCCGGTTTCCGGCTATGGCCCGCCGGGGGCGGATTTCGCGGAGCGGCTGCGCTTCCTCATGCTGCCGGCCATCGTCCTCGGACTGGTCAACGCGGCGCTGATCACGCGCTTCACACGCAGCGCCATGCTGGATGTGCTGCACGAGGATTTCATCCTGACCTGCCGCGCCAAGGGGCTGCCGGGGCTTTCGGTGGTGATGAAGCACGCGCTGCGCAGCGCCTTCATCCCGATCCTGACGGTGGTGGGCCTGGCGCTGGCGCTTCTGCTGGGCGGGGCGATCGTGACCGAGACGGTGTTCGCCCTGCCGGGCCTGGGCAACCTCGTGGTATCGGCGGTGCTGCGGCGCGACTATCCGGTGATCCAGGGCGCGCTGCTGGTGATCGCGGCCGTGTACGTGCTGGTGAACCTGGCCATTGACCTTTTGTATGCGGTGGTGGACCCGCGGGTGCGGCTGCGATGAGGCGTGGCTGGTTCCGCCGCCTGCCGCGCCCGCTGCGCCGCCCCGTACTGATCGCGGGGGTGGCGCTGATCGCAACCCTGGCGATTGCGGCCATCTTTGCGCCGCTGCTGCTGTCGCGGGCGCCGGATGCGCTCAATGTCTCCGCCCGGCTGCAGCCGCCCTCGGCTGCGAATTGGTTCGGCACCGACGAGTTCGGCCGCGACGTGTTCACCCGCGTGATCTATGGCGGGCGGCTGTCGCTCGGGATCGGCGCCGCCACGGTGATCGTCTCCAGCGCGCTCGGCATCGCGCTCGGGCTGATTGCAGGGTTTTCGGCGCGGCTGGACCGGGTGCTTTCGCGGGTCAACGACGCGATGATGTCGTTCCCCGACATCCTGCTCGCCATCGCCCTGGTCGCCGCACTGCGGCCCTCGGCGGGCAACGTCGTGCTGGCGCTCGGCATCGTCTACACGCCGCGGATGGCCCGCATGGTGCGCGCTTCCACGCTGGTGATCCGCGAGCTGCCCTATGTGGAGGCGGCGCGAGCGCTGGGCGTGTCCACGTGGCGCATCCTGTCGGTGCACGTGCTGCGCAACCTGCTGTCGCCGATCATCGTGCAGGCAACCTTCGTGTTCGCCTTCGCCATGCTGGCCGAGGCGGGCCTGTCATTCCTCGGCGTCGGCGTGTCGCCGGTCACGCCGAGCTGGGGGACCATGATCGCCGCGGCGCGGCCGTACTATCGCGAAGCGGATTGGCTGGCTCTCGCGCCGGGGCTGGCGATCATGCTGACGGTGTTCTCGCTGCAGGTCCTGGGCGATGCGCTGCGCGACCTGCTCGACCCCAGGCTGCGGGGCGCGCAGTGAACGCGCCGGTCCTGGATGTGCAAGGCCTGCGCACCTGGTTCGACACCCAGGGCGGCACGGTGCGCGCTGTGGATGGCGTGGACCTGACCATCGGCGCGCGCGAGACGGTGGCGGTGGTGGGCGAGTCCGGCTCCGGCAAATCGGTGCTGGGGCTGTCGATCATGGGGCTGGTGGCCAGGCCCGCCGGGCGCATCGTGGAAGGGCGCATCCTGTTCAATGGTGAAGCTGGGGTGCGCGACCTTGCCAGCCTGTCGGGCCGCGCCATGCGGCGCATCCGCGGGCGGGAGATCGCGATGATCTTCCAGGACCCGATGACGAGCCTCGACCCGCTGTTCAGCATCGGCGAGCAGATCGCCGAGACCCTGCGCGAGCACGAGGGGCTCGGTGGTGCCGCAGCCGGGCGCGAGGCGGTGCGCCTGCTGGAACTGGTGGAGATCCCGGCCGCGGCGCGGCGTGCGCGGGAGTATCCGCACCAGATGTCCGGCGGCATGCGCCAGCGGGTGATGATCGCCCTGGCGCTGGCCTGCCGCCCCCGGCTGCTGATCGCCGACGAGCCCACCACGGCGCTCGATGTGACCATCCAGGCCCAGATTCTCGACCTGCTGCGCCGGCTGCAGGCGGAGATGGGCATGTCGATCCTGTTCGTCACACACAATCTCGGCATCGTCGCCGAACTCGCGCACCGTGTGGCGGTCATGTACGCCGGTCGCGTGCAGGAGACCGGGCCAGTGCGCGCGGTGTTCCGCGCCCCCGCGCATCCCTATACGCGCGGCCTGCTCGCCTGTGTACCGCGGCTCGGCCGTGGCCGGCTGGGCGAGCGGCTGCGCGCTATTCCCGGCAATGTCGCCTCCCCGCTCGCCCCGCCGCCGGGCTGCGCGTTTGCCCCACGCTGCGAGTTGGCCGGTCCCGACTGCGATGCCGGCGTGCCCGCGCTTCTGCCGCAGGGAGCAGCGCACCAGGTCCGCTGCCTGCGTGCCGCGCCGGACGCGGTCGTGGCGGAGACGGTGGCATGAGTGGGGTGCTGCTCTCGGTCCAGGACCTCAAGACGCACTTCCCGCTGCGCGGCGGCGGCAACCGCGTGGTCCGCGCCGTCGATGGCGTAAGCTTTGACGTGGCAGCGGGCCGCATCGTCGGGCTGGTCGGCGAATCCGGCTCCGGCAAGACCACGATCGGGCGCACCATCCTGCGCCTGGTGGAGCCCACCGCCGGGCGCGCCGTGTTCGAGGGCACCGACCTGCTGGCGCTCGACGAGGCGGCGATGCGCCCGTTCCGCCGCCGGTTGCAGATCGTCTTCCAGGATCCCTATGCGAGCCTCAACCCACGCATGACGGTGGCCGAGATCGTCGGCGAGGCGCTGGGCACGCACGGCCTTGCAACGGGGCCAGCGCGGCGTCCGCGCATTGCGGAGATCCTGGCGCGCGTCGGCCTCGATCCCTCGCACATGGATCGCTACCCCAACGCCTTCTCGGGCGGGCAGCGCCAGCGCATCGGCATCGCCCGCGCCATCGCCGTGGAGCCGCGGTTCATCGTTGCCGATGAGGCGGTCTCTGCGCTGGATGTCTCGGTGCAGGCGCAGATCCTCAACCTGCTGCTTGACCTGCGGGCCGAGCTGGGGCTGACCATGCTGTTCATCGCCCACGACCTCGCGGTGGTGGAGTACCTCTGCGACGAGGTGGTGGTGCTTTATCTCGGCCGCGTGATGGAGCGCGCGCCGCGCGAGCGGCTCTACACCGCGCCGGCGCATCCCTACACCCGCGCCCTGCTATCCGCCGTGCCGGTGCCCGACCCCGACGCGCCGCGCAACCGCACGCTGCTGCAGGGCGATATCCCGAGCCCGATCGATCCGCCCAGCGGCTGCGTGTTTCGCACCCGCTGCCCGGTGGCACTGCCCGCCTGCGCCGAAGCAGTGCCGCAACTGGTGGAGATCGCGCCCGGCCATCACAAAGCCTGCATCCGGGACGACACCGCATGACCCAGCCCACGATCCATGCCGCCATGCCTCCCGGCGAGGGGCGCACCATTTTGCTGGTGATCGCCCATGCCGACGATCCCGCGCTCTCGCTCGGCGGCACCCTCATCCGCTGGGCCGATGCCGGCTGGCACATCGTCTGCGTCCGCGCCACCGACGACCGGTGGGATTCCTTGGCCATGACCGAGGCCGACACCATCGCCGCGAACAAGCGCGAGTTCGACGCAGCCGCCAGGGCGCTCGGCATCGCCGAGACCGTCGAGCTCGGCTACTGCACAGATGTGTTCGGCGATGTGAGCGAGGTGCAACTGCGCGAGAAGGTCATCCGCCTCGTGCGCACCCACCGCCCCTATGCGCTTGTCACCTTCGACCCCTACGCGATGTACGGCGAGGACAACCAGGACCACATCAAGCTCGCCGCGGCGGTGGACGAAAGCTTCTGGACCAGCCAGTTCGATCTGCACCACCCCGAGCACCTCGCCGCCGGCCTGATGCCCCACGGCGTGTTCGAGCGCTGGTATTTCGGCCGCACCGTCCAGCGCGTGACGGACGTGGTCGACATTGCCCCGGTGCTCGGCCGCAAGATCGAAGCGACGCTCCATCACGCCACGCCCCTTCGCAACATTGCCAACCAGCTCCGCCTGCAGGCCCGCACCGGCGGCTGGGCGGTGCCGATGCTGGATGCCGCCGCCGAAGGCGGCGACCTGCGCCCGCTGGTCGAATTCCTGCTCCGTGAGCGCGGCCGCGCCACCGCCGCGCCCTACGGCCTGGCTGCCGCCGAGCAGTTCCGCGTAGTGCGCTTCGGCGGGCTGCAATCCCTGCTCGACCGCTTCGGCCACCGCATCTGAGGAGAGGCCCCATGCTCCGTGCCGGAACCGCCCGCGTCGACCTCACGCCCGATTGGCCGGTAATGCTCGCGGGCTTCGGCCAGCGCACCGAACCCGCCACCACCGTGCACGACCCCGTGCAGGGCAAGGCGCTCTACCTGGAGGAGGATGGCGAGCGCCTGGTGATCGTCACCACGGATCTGCTCAGCATACCCAGCCAAGTCGGCACACCGGTGGCGGAGGCAATTGCGGCGGCCACCGGGATGGCGGTGCGCCAGATCATGCTATGCGCCTCCCACACGCACTCGGCGCCGAATCCCGGCTATGCCGGCGATGGGGCCATTGGGGTGGAGCGCTACCAGGCTTATCTGATCGAACGCCTCACGGCCCTCGGCATCGCCGCCGCGGCCGGCGCCCGGCCCGCCCGGCTGCGTGCGGCCATCGGCAGCGCCGACATCTTCTACAACCGCCGAGCGGTCTCTGCCGAGCGGATTGATCCGCGCGTGCCCGTGGTGGTCGCTGAAACGCCGCAGGGGGCACCGCTCGCCGTGCTCTTCGGTGCCGCCTGCCATCCTACCGTGATGGGTTGGGACAACATGGCGATTTCGGCCGACTTTACCGGCGTGGCACAGGCCGCGGTGGAGCGCTCGTTGCCGGGTGCCACCGCGATGTTCATGAACCTCGCGCAAGGCAACATCATTCCCATCACCTCCCCACGCTTCGACGCGCTGGACCCGCGCGGCTATTGCGGCGGCACCTGGGATATGGCCGGCCGACTGGGCGAGCGGCTGGCCGCCTCCGTGCTGGCGGGCATTGCCGCCGCCACGCCGGTGGAGGCCGGGCTAGGCTCCCACCGGACGGAGCTCGCGCTGCTGCCCTATTTCGGCCATGTCGGCCATGCGGAGGCGGCGACGCGGCTGGCGGAGCAGACAGCCCTGATCGCCGCGGAACTGGGAGACGATTTCGAGACGCGGTTTCCGTGGAACCACCTGTGGTCGCACGCCTCGCGCCGGGTGATCGAGGAGGCGATGGACGAGCCGCGCATGCGCCGGCTGATGATCGCCTGCTGCTACTACCGGGCCTATCTTGCCCGGCTGCGAATGCCGGAGGCTCCGCTCCGTCTGCCCGCACCAGTACAGATGCTGCGCTTCGCGGGCCTGACCGTCCTCGCGCTTCCCGGCGAGGTGCTGGTCGAGACGGGTGAGGCGTGGACGCGAGAAGCAGGAGAAGGGGCCCTCATCGTCGCCTGCGCGAATGCCCACTACCGCTACCTGCCTGGCCGTATCCACTTTGATGAGCCTGACGCCGTGAACAGGTATGAGACGGCAAGCGCAGGGCTGGAGGCGGCCGCGATGGACAAGATGTTTGAAGCGGCATGGGCGATGTTGGAGCAGCTCGGAACCAGCTAGATGCTTGCTCCCACGCTTCGGTGGTGCACTCCTCGCGCAGGTATGGAACGAAGCGCTATGGGCCAGGGTCTCCACGGCAGCGCCACTATGACAGAGGCGGTCCGTCGCGCGATCCAGCATAGTCGAGAGTGTCAATCGGCACGCACAAGTGCCCGCTCATCGGTGTTCACAAGGGAGCCTGTTTCTGGCAGCGAATGTCGCGCGACCGGGGCGGTCAGGGGCGTCGGCCTGTCTTGTCGCAGGAGCCGTTGGCGGCACTGAAGGCGGTGGTGATCGAAGGACCGGACGCCGCACGCGACGGCGTGGTGCGGTGGCGTTGCGCCAACCTTCAAGGCTGGTTTGCGCAGCAATCTGGGATCAGCGTGCATGAGCGCACGGTCGGCAAGCTGCTGCGCCGGGCTGGGCTGACGCGCCCGCAGCCGCGTCCTTATCATTCCAGAAAGGATGCCGAGGCGCAGGCGGCGTTTAAAAAACTTGTCCAGCCTGGTAGCCGACAGCCTGCCCACCTGGGCCGCCAGCAAGCCGGTTGAGATCTGGTTCCGGGATGGTGGAGCTCCGAAGGAGATCAACAGGGTCGGTCAGCAGGGCACGCTGTGCTATGTCTGAGCGCCGGTTGGCGCACGTCCGGCTGCGGTGCGCGACAACCGCCATGTCTCGGTCTACCTGTTCGGTGCTATCTGCCCGGAGCGGGCGACCGAGACTGCGATCATCATGCCGGCGGCCAACAGCGCGGCGATGGCCGAGCATCTGGGGGAGAAATCCCGCCGCGTGACCGCAGATGCCCATGCCGTGGTGGCCTGCGACGGCGCCGGCTGGCACCAGCCCGGGCGCCGCCTGGTGGTGCCAGACAACATCCGCCTGCTGCGCTTGCCGCCCTATGCGCCGGAGTTGAACCCGGTCGAGAACGTCTGGGAATACCTGCGGGCCAACAAGCTCAGCATGCTTGTCTGTGACAGCTACGACGCCATCCTGCACGCCTGTCGCGACTGGCTCATCGCCGGACCCGAAGCGCGTCGCTTCCATAACGCATGGGCCGTGGGCACTGGCGGCCCGGTGAGAAGCCGCAGGCAAGTGCCATCCGGCCCGATTGAGCAGCAGGACAGCGTGGCGGCCGGGGCTGACCATGCTGGCGATCTCGGCCAAGTGCAGGCCCATCGCCACCGTGTTGCAGTAGGGCAGCTCCGCGCAGCACCCGGCTCAGCGTCTGCGGCGAGACCGCGACCTGGAACTTCTCCCACAGCCTTTGGCCCCGGCCAGTGATCCGCCACCGCACCTTGCCGTGAAAGTCCAGTGTTGGGCCACGCTCGATCCGCGAGTTCCAACAAAGAACGGGACCGTTCCCGCAAAGGATTCGGCGATGGCCGCGTCGGCTTTGCTCAGAACCGCGACCGCCGCTCCTCCACATTTGCCTTCACGTCGATCAATACGGTCCGGCCTTCGGCGTTCAGCTTCTGCGCTTGCCGCAAGGCTGGGCCGAGCTCTGCCGCCGTGTTCACCCGCAGGCCGACCGCGCCCATGCCCTCGGCGATCTTGGCGTAGTCGCCATGCATGGTGGAGACGCCGTACGCTTCGCGCGCTTCCTTGCCGATGGTGCCCTGGGTAGGGCCCGAATAGGTCGCCATCGCGCTGTTGTTGAGCAACACCGTGGTGATCGCGGCACCGGAGCGGGCCGCGGTTTCGATATCCGTGCCGGACATGCCGAAGGCGCCGTCGCCCATCAGATTCATGCAGAACTTGCCCGGCTGCGCCATCTTCGCGCCGATGATCAGCGGGATGCCGAAACCCAGATGGGTGGTCTTACCCCAGCCGACATAGCTGTGCGGCGTTGTCGCGGTGTAGAACGGCACGATCGTGTCGCGCGGCGCACCTGCGTCATGGGTGACAATGCTGTTTTCGGGGTCCAGAGTCTCGTTCAGCGCCTGGATGACGCGGTAGTAGCTGAGCGGCTCGGAATCGTCGGTCAGCACCGGCGTCCACTTTGCCATCCATGTCGCCTTCGCCGCGGCTACCTCGGCCTCGGTCCGGGCGCGATCACCGACGCCCTTGCCGCCGGTCTTCTCCTTGATGCACGCGATCAGGGCCTGGATGGTGAGCTTCGTATCGCCGACCAGGCCGATATCGGCAGCCTCGTCCTTGTTCAGCTCATCGGGGTTGTTGGTGTTGTGGATGATGGTCTTGCCTGGCTTGATCTTCTGGGCATAGGGCGAGCGGGTCAGACTGGTCCCCAGCGCCAGCATCACGTCGCTGCCGGTGAGCCATTCGTTGGCCGGGCCGGTGGTGGTGCCGCTGCCGGCGCCCAGCGCCAGTGGGTGGCGTTCGTCGAAGGCGGACTTGCCGGGCATGGTGCAGAACACGGGAGCTGCGATCAGTTCCGCCAGTTCGCGCAAGGCATCCGTTCCGCCGGAGAACATCACGCCCTGGCCGGCCCAGAGTACCGGCCGCTTGGCGCCGATCAGCGCCGCGGCGGCTTCGTCGATCGCGGAGGCTTCGGGCACCTGGCGGTGGGTCTTGGGGGATTTGTAGGTCCGGGCCGCTTCCGGCACTTCCTGGTCGCAGACATCGGCGACCAGCTCCACGACCACCGGGCCAGGCGTTCCGTTGCGCAAGGCGTGGAAGGCGCGGCGCATCACGTCGCCCACCTGGTTCGGCGTGTAGATCGCCTCCACCTGCTTGACCCAGCCCTGATAGTTGCGGGCCGCCGTGAAGTTCGGCTTCACCGACAGGCGGTCGAGCGTGTTGCCGCCCAGGAACACCAGGATCGGGATGTTGTCGGCATAGGCCTGGGCGATGCCGCCCATGGCATTCTCTGCGCCCGCCTGGGCCTGCACGGCGCAGACGCCGAATTTCTGCCGGTCGCTGATGCGGCTGTAGCCATCCGCCGCCATCACCGCACCGCGCTCGTGGCGGAAGGCAACCGGCCGGATACCAACCCTCGCCACTGCTGAGATCAGCGGGTTGCTGGGGAAACAGGCCATCCACTCGACGCCTTCCTGTTTCAGGATCTGCGCGATGTAGTCGATGCCGTTCATGGCTGATCCCCCGTGGCGTAAATCGCCGATATTGGCGAGTGTGTCCGTCGCCAGAACATTTGATACAACTCGCAGTGTAGATAAGCGGGAAGCAAGTCTCGTCGGGATTCTGACTGGGTTTCCCGGCATGGTCGGCCGATCCGTCCATGGAATGGCGAACCTATCGGCAATCCGGCAATCCGGCAATCCGGCAACGGTGACGGTGCCCGGGTGGCGCGCGTGTCTCTCTGATCGCTCGGTCGTCCCCGTCGGAGCGAATGATCGGCGCTTTTGGATGTGATTTGGGCGCAGTTGTCCGGCTGCATTCGGGCTACACGACCGTTGCGGCCAGCGACGCTCAATACCGGGCAGTTGGTGGAGATGGACGGAATCCCGAAAATTCAGTTGGGATCTGCCCCGACAGTGGGCGCGGCACTGCCCAACCATCCTGAGCGCGGCCACCCGAGATGATTGACTGGTCGAGCTGTCCAACGGGCATTCAGCGGGAACAAATCGAGCGCACTGTTCGCCAAAATCCGCCCAAATTCGCCCACAGCCACGCGAAAATTGCACCCAGAACGGCACCCACGGAACATATGTTCCAGCCGTTGGGTTGCCCAGAATGGCATTAATGCATTGAGAGAGTTCGGGAAAATTGGAGCCGCGGTCGAGGTCGGAAGCAACATTTTGTGGCAGAATGAAATTTACAAATGTAGGGTGGTGCCGTCCAGCAGGAAATTTCCTTTTATTATTAATATATTGGCATATTTAACAAATTAAGAGCTGCGATTCGGGTTATTTATTGTTGTTCAATATATGGAGACCTTCAGTTCTCGGCTCGGTTGCGACCGAAGTAGGTCGACTGCTTCCTGGCGGGTTCAAGCATAGCGAGCGTGCATCGTGCGCCGCGAAAACAAGACCCAACAAACTTCGCCCCATCAAGCTCGCAACGACGTGAATCTGGATGCGGCATATGGGTCGGTGACCTGTCCTAGACGATGAAGAGAACTACTTTCAGGAGCCACGGTTGAGGAAGATCCAGCAGCCGCCGTCGGTCGCGGGCTGGACGCGCACGCGCACCTCCCGCTGCCGGTCACTGAAGTCGCCAATCCAGCCGAATTCGAGGTCGAACTGGCCGGCAGCGAGGGCTGTGTCGATCCGGCCACGGAACTCTGGAGCGTTCATGCAGGGGGCGATGTCGGTGAAGAAGTTTTTCCCGAGGCTAGAGCGGTTTCCGATCATTCTGCGTCATAGCCTGCAGCGGCGAAGTAGTTGGTACACTCTTCGGGTGTGACGGTGTTGATGATGCGCCCGATGGCGTTCCAGAGCCCGTCGATGGTGCGCTC
>JBIKOJ010000003.1:0-59781 GCA_044358135.1 Acetobacteraceae bacterium
GGCAGCGCCCGCGCCCCCCGCGCCAGTGTGGCGCTGATGGTCGTATCGCCGGCGATGGCCAGCGGCCCCTCGGTGGCCACCTGCACGGAGACCGCGCCTTCCGGCAGGTCGATATTGTGCAGCATCACCACCAGCCGCGCCTCGTCCCCGGGTGCGAGGAAGCGCGGCAGCAGCGCCTCGGCCACCACGGGATCGCGCACCACGGCGGGCTTGCCGGCGGAGCCGACCTTGCTGCCCTGCCAGGCCACGGCCATCAGCCGCACTTCGCCGTTGAAGTCCGGCATGTCCAGCGGCACCTGGGCCATGCCATCCGCCCCCGCCTGCACCGGTGGGGTGAACAGCGTCACGGTACGGATGGGGATATCCGGCAGCACGAAGCCGCCCTCGTCGCCGCCCTGCTTCAGCAGCGTCGCCTCGCCCTCCGCCGGCGCGATCAGCCGGCCCCAGTCGTCGCGGATATCCAGCCCCAGCCGCCGCCGGCCCAGGTAATGCCCGGCCGGGTTCGGCGTTTCGAACCGCGTCAGCCGCAGGATGCCCTCATCTACCGCCGCCAGCGTCACCCACGCCCCCGGCGCCACGCGCACCGGCACGATGCTGCGCACCCGCGGCGCCAGCCGCTCCGGCGTCTCGATCGCCACGGCCAAGGTGCGCGCCGCGGGATCGACACCCACCCAGGTGAGCCCAATCGCCCGCCCCGGCCGATCATTCCCTGCACCGCCGCGGAACACATGCACCGCCACATAGGCGCCAGGCCCCCAGCTTTCCTCCACCGGCACATCCACATCGGCGCCACCGGCCGGCACCGATACGGTGCGCAGCGAGAGCACCCGGTCCGACAGCACGGCCACCGTCGCCTCGCCGGCAAACGGCGGCGCGATATGCACCTTCACGCTCTCGCCCACCTTGGCAGCGCGCACGGCGGCGGACACATCCACGCGGTCCGGCACATCAGGGCTTTCGGAGGCGGCCCAGCCGGCGCGGAAGCGATAGGTCGTCACGGCCATGCCGTTCGCCTGCGTCACCTCCACCCGGTAGCGCCCGAAATCCAGCTTGCGCGCGAAGCGGTGCGGCGCCGCGGTGCCGATGGCGATGTCCTGCGTCTCCAACGGCTCATCGCGCCACACGGTTTCGTAGCGCGCGAGCGAGCCACGCATCACCATCCGCCAGTCCGGCCGTTCGCGCACCAGGCGCAGCCGGGCATTCAGCGGTACGCGCGCGCCCTCCGGCCCCACGGCCACGATGTCGAACCCGGCCTCCGCCTGCGCGTCCACCGCATTGTCTTCGAACAGCGGCTTCAGGCCGATCAGCGGCCCCGCCGGGCGCACCGGCACGGAAACGCTGGCGCGCGAGGCCCGGCCCGCCGGGTCGTTCACCGCCACCTCGATTTCCGCCTTCAGCGCGAAGGTGGTGTCCGGCAGGCGGCCCACGTTCAGCACCATCGCCGTCTTGCCCTGCGGGTCTGTCTCCGGCAGCTCGGTCTGGCGCAAGGCGGGTGCGAACACCTCGCCCACCTGCCCGATGCGGTAGCCCGCCAGCGCCGGGAAGGGCGCGGGATCGGCCACCAGCCGCATCGTCGCCTCGCCCGTCAGCCCCGCGCCCGGCGCGCCATAGAGGAAGCGCGCGGCCACCGGCACGCTCTCGCTGCGGCCAGCCACCAGGGCTGCCGGCAGCGGGCCGACATCCACCGCCATGCGGTCCGGCACGAAGGCATCCACGCGGAACTCGCCGCGGCCGATCGCCGGCAGCGCGGGGTCGGCATGCAGTTCCACCGTCCAGGTGCCCGCCGAGGCCCCGGCCGAGAGCGCCACCGGCACATGGATCGAAGCCTCCGCCAGCCGCGCCGGCGTGGTCTTCAGGAAGGTCTGCCCGCCCGGCCGCTTCACCGTCACCTGCACCGGCACATCCGCCGGCAGCCCGGCCGCATCGCGCACCAGCGCCATCAGCTGCACCGTCTCGCCGGGCCGGAAGATGCCACGGTCGAACCACACGAAGGCATCGAGCGGCCCGGGATGCGGCATGCCCTCCACCCCGCGGTCCGACAGGTCGAACGCCGCCGCATTCAGGTCCAGCGTGGCGAAGTCGTTCTCGGCGAAGGCATGGATCGATCCAGCCTCCAGGCTGCCCTCGCCGCGCAGCAGCGCGCGGGCGAAGCGGGCCACGCCCGTCTCATCGGTGGTGGCCTCGGCCAGGATGTCGTTGTTGCGCGCCAGCAGGCGCAGCGCCACGCCGGGGCGCGGCTTCGCATCGGAATAGCCGCGCACCTGCACCGTCAGCCCATCGGAGCCGCGCCACACCGTGGGCGCGAGGTCGGTGCGCAGCACCATCTGCACCGCCGAGGCGCCGCGCCGGGGCGAACCGTCGCCGATCTCGGCCGACAGCGCGTAGAGGCCGGGCCCGGCGCTGGCCAGCGCATCGGGCATCGGCAAAGCGGTGCGCGCGGCGCGGTTCGGCTCCCAATTCGGGATCTCCGCCGTGCCGGTCCACACCGTGCTGCCGGTACTCTCGGCGATGCTCTCCACCGACCAGCGGTCGATCTGCTCGCCCATGCGGTAGTCGCGCAGGAAGCCGGCCACGCTGCGCTCGCTCATCCGCACCAGCGAGAGCTTCACGCGGGACATGTTGACGGTGGTCAGCGTCACCGCCGGCGCCTGGCCGCGCGGCAGCACGAACATGCGGGTATCGAAGGCCACGCGCGGCGCGCGGTTGGGCATGGAAACATTGCCCCAAGCCTCGCGCGAGACGGTGATGCCGCCCTCGCCCGGCATGCCCTGGCGCACCGTGATGCGCGTGGTGGCGCCGAAGGGCAGGCCGGAGACGCAGATCTGGTCACCCTCGCGCGTCACGGCCGCGCCGGGCACCGGCGGGCTCAGCACGATCCAGTCCTGCGGGTTGAAATCGGGCCGCCGGCTGGGGGACGAGGTGAACAGCAGGCAGGCGCGCGCCGGCTCCGCCTCCGCCTCGGTGCGCACGCTGCGCACCTGGAGCCCAACTTCGCGCCGCGCTGCCTCCAGCCGGGCCTTGTGCTCGGCATTGTCCGGCGCGCGTTCCACCACCTGCTGCAGCACCTGGAGCTGCTGCGCCGGGCGGTTCAGCGCGCGCAGCGCATCGGCCACCAGCAGCAGCGGGCGGATTTCCGGCACGCCGGGCTCGGCCATCTGGAAGCCCTGCCAGCCGGCCCACAGCGCACGCTGCGAATCCGGCGGGCTGCGGCGCAGATAGGCATCCGCGAGATCGACATAGACCTGCACCGTCGGCTCACCCTGGGCCACGCGCAGTTCCAGCGCGGTGGCCGCCGCCGCGAAATCCCGCTTGGCCAGCGCCGCGGCCGCCTGCTGCTCCGCCGCCTTGCGCGCGCCAGACGCCGCCCCACCGGGGAAGCGGCGCTGCAGCCCCTCCACCCAGGAGCTCGATTCCTGGTCCACGCCCGGCAGTTCGAGGTCGTCGGCCCGCGCCGGCACCGCCGTGGCAAGCGCCAGCAGCAGGGCGGGAAGCAGGAGCCACAGGCGGAAATGCTTGAACATGGGCCGCTCCAGCGGAAAGGCGATAAATCAGGCGTTGTCGGTGGAAAGTGCCGCCATCTCGCTATCCACGAGGCTGGCGATGCGCTCCACGAAGGGGCAGTGGATCGCAAGCTCCCGCAAACCATCGCGAGTGCGGTAGAGGTATTCGGCGGCCGTGCCCATGCGCCCGCTGGCGGTGGCGAGGCGCTTCACCACCACCGCCTCCTCCAGGTCGCAATAGCCGGGCCCCTCGGGGTCGATGGTGAAGGCGATGCCGTGGCCGATCAGCGCGCCGGCGGGGCTGTGCAGCGGCACCCAGCGCGGGATGTAGCCGCGCGCCACCATCTCGCGCCGCCACAGCAGGTCCAGTTCCGGCGCGATCAGGTTTTCCTCGATGCGGAACGCCACCCCGGTGCAGCCGCCGCCGGGGCGCAGCCCCAGCATCAGCCCGGGGTTCTCCGGCGTGCCGCGCCCGCCCTTGGTGGAAAGGCAGAAATTGCGGTGCCAGTCCGGCGTGTGCGCCACCTCGCGCTGCACGTGGTGCACCATGGGGTTCCAGATCAGGGAGCCATAGGCAAACACCCACACGCCCTGCCCCGCCCCTCCTGGACCGTCGTGATCCGGCCGCTCATCGAGCAGGCGATGCAACGAGGCATTGCGCTCCTCGTCACTCAGCACCCGCACCTCGGGCGACCACTTGCGGATCTCCTCGGCCAGCCGGCCGGAGAGCAGGAACTCGCGGTTCAGGACATGCTGGCTCATGGGTTACTGGCGCGCCTTCAGCAGGTCGCGGATCTCTTCCAGCAGCACCTCCTGGCGCGGCGGCGCGGCGGGGGCGGCGGGCTTGGCCTCCTCCTTGCGCTGCAGGCGCGACAGCACCTTCACCAGCCAGAACACCGCGAAGGCCACGATGGTGAACTGGATCACCGCGTTGATGAACAGCCCCGCGTTCAGCGTCACGCCGCCGGCCTTCTGGGTCAGCTCCAGCGTGGCCAGGCGCTCGCCCTTCAGCACGATGAAGATGTTGCTGAAGTCGATGCCGCCCACCAGCAGGCCGATCACCGGGTTGAAGATGTCCTTCACCAGGCTGGCCACGATGGCGGTGAAGGCGGCACCGATGATGATACCGACCGCGAGGTCCACCACGTTGCCGCGCATGATGAACTTGCGGAATTCTTCCAGCCAGCCCGGCGGGCGGATCGGCAGCTGTGCCATGGGGTCGTGTCCTTTTCCGATGTTTTGTCAGGGTGCCGGCATCTGCCGGGCCATTTCGCCCGCCACCGAGTCGGTGGTGGCACGCCACACTCCGCCCTGCCCCAGCATGCGCGAGAGCGCGTCCGTGAGATAGCGGATGCGCGAGGCCTGGCCGGTAAGCCAGGGATGCAACGACAGGTTCACGGCCGCACCACCCTCTGCGTGCAGCACGGCGAAGCTTTCGGCCACCAGATCGGCCCAGGCCGGCGGCTGGGTGCGGCGCAGCCACATCGCCTCCAGGTCGTTCCAGTCGGCATGGGCCGGCAGGGCAAGCAGGCCAGAGGCGAAGCGGTACGGCCGGTCGTCGTTGCTCCAATCGGTGGTGTAGGCGAAGCCGACCTCGGCCAGCAGGGCGGTGGTACGGGTGCTCTGGTTGAAATCCTGCCCGCACCAGCCGGCCGGCGCGTGGCCGGTGGCGTCCAGCACCGCGGCGCGGCTTGCGCCGATCAGCGCGCGTTCCTCGTCCTCGCTCATCGCCTGGGTGATGCGCCGCGTGGCGAAGGTGCCATGCGCCAGGAAGCAGGCGCCGCGCCGGGCGCATTCGTCCACCAGCTCCGGCCAGCGCCGCGCCGCCTCCGCGCCCAGTGCGACCGATGGCACCACGCCGAAGCGGTCCAGCACATCCAGGATGCGGAAGATGCCGACCCGGGCGCCATACAGTCGCTGCGACCAGGTCAGCCAGTCCGGAAAGAATTTTCCCAAAGGCGAGACGATGCGCGGATCGGCGCTGGCACCCTCCGGTGGGTCCACTTCCCAGTCATCCAGCATCAACGTCACGGTCAGCGCCGTGCGCGCCCCGCCAGGCCAGGCGATACGCGGCCCCTGGTCCAGGGTGCGGAACGGATAAAGGTCGTGGTCCATCCCCGGCCGGCGCTGCTCGCGCACGGGGGGCAGAGGGCCCGGCTTATGCGCGGCCACGCAGCGCCTCCCGGGCCGCGAGATGCGCCTGTATTGCGGGCAGGTGGTGGGCGCGGTAATGCGCCGCGATCTCGCCTGCCGTGGCGCACCACACCCCGGGATGGGAGAGCATATAGGCCATCGCCTGCTGGAACTGCCGGATCCGGCCGGGCTGGCCGACCCAGAACGGGTGCACCGCCACGCACATCACCCGGCCCTGCTCGGCACCCTCGGCATACACCGTGTCGAAATGGTCGCGGATCTGGCGGCAGAAATCGCCGATCTCCTCGCCGCGGCGGGAGACGATCACGTCGTTCAGCTCCATCGTGTAGGGCACGCTGAGCAGCGGCGAGCCATCCGGCCGCGGTGCCTTGGTGATCAGCGGCGTCGGCTGGTCGTCGTGATACAGGTCGCAGGTGTAGTCGAAGCCGGCCTCGGCCAGCAGGTCGAAGGTGTTCAGCGTGTTGGTCACCGCCGGGCTGAACCAGCCGGCCTGCTCGGTGCCGACGAACCGGCGATGGATCTCCCGGCTCTCCTGCATCGCCGCACGTTCTTCCTCCGGGGTGAAATCCCAGTGGTAGCGGGTGTTGTAGATGCCGTGGCTCATCAGCTCCCAGTCGCGCTTCAGCATCGCCTCGGCGATCTGGGGAAAATGCTGCAGCACCGCCATCGAAAGGCTCACGGTGCAGCGGATGCCCAGCGCGTCCGTCGCCTCGAACAGCCGCCACAGCCCCACGCGGTTGCCGTAGTCGCGGATGGAATAGCCGAGCACATCTGGGTGCGGGCTGCGCGGCCAGGGGTCGCGGGTGCGCTGGAAGGCGGGCAGGAATTCGTAGTGCTCGATGTTCGGGCACAGCCACAGGGCCACCCGCGCGCCGCCGGGCCAGGTGAGGCGCGGGCGGTGCCGGATCGGCGAATAGGCGACGAGGTCGGGCTGCAACCCTCACGCTCCCGGGTAACGATGCGACACCATACCAGCGCACGGCGCGCCGCGAAAATCCCGCATTCCGCCGCGCTCCTGCCCTACAAGTGCGCGATGCAGGCTGCCCCGCCCGAGTCGGGCAGGACGATGGAGGAACCAGGCATGCGCGTTCTCATCCTCGCGGCCACCGCCGCGCTGCTGGCCGGCTGCGGTGCCAGCCAGTTCGACCGTGTCTCCACCGGCGCCGGCACCGGCGCGGGCACCGGGGCGGCGATCGGGCTGTTCGGCGGGCCGATCGGCGTCGGGCTGGGGGCCGCGATCGGCGCCGGCGTCGGCGCCGTCACCGGCGGGGCCACCACGCAGGACCAGCTGGACCTGGGCAAGCCGGTCTGGAAATAGAGCTCAGGCCCCGCCGGCGACGTAGGCGCGCAGGCCGTCCACCTCGGCCTCCTGCTCCATCATCCGTGCCTTCACCACGTCGCCGATGCTGACCAGCCCGGCCAGCCGGCCGTGGTCCACCACCGGCATGTGGCGGAAGCGGCCCTCGGTCATGGCGCGCACGGCTTCGTCGTAGGTGGTGGCGAAGCCGGCGGTGGTGACATCGGCCGTCATCACTTCATCTGCCCGGCGCTCCAGCGCCGCTGCGCCGTGCATGGCCAAGGCATAGACGATGTCCCGCTCGCTCAGGATGCCCGCCACGTCCCCGGCGGGGCCCAGCACGACCAGCGCGCCGATGCGGCGGGTGGCGAGGTCGCGCACCGCATCCGCCAGCCGGCACTCCGGCGTGGTGGTGGCGACGAAGCTGCCCTTGTGCTTCAGGATGGCGGCGACAGTCATGGCCCGTTCCTCCGTGTTGGCGGAGGCGCCTCCCCTGTCGGGACGGCTGGTCGGGTCGGCGTGGCTGGGGAGGAGCCCCGCACGTGTCCGGGCAGTCTGCGCCCGTTCGGGGCGCCGTTTCAAATGCTATTGCGCGGGCGTCAGCTGGGTGGCGACCAGGCTGGCGAAGGGGCCGTCCTGTGCGACCAGTGCGGCGAAGCTGCCGCGCTCCACGATGCGGCCATGCTCGAATACCAGGATCTGGTCGGCATCGCGCACGGTCGAAAGCCGGTGGGCGATGATGAAGGTGGTGCGCCCGGCCATCAGGCGGCGCAGCGCGCCGGCCACGCGCGCTTCGGTTGCGGCATCCAGCGCGCTGGTCGCCTCGTCCAGCACCAGGATCGGCGGGTCCTTCAGCAGGGCGCGGGCGATGGCCAGGCGCTGGCGCTGGCCGCCGGAGAGGGTGGCACCGCGTTCGCCCACCATGGTGTCGTAGCCGTCCGCCTGGCGGACGATGAACTCGTGCGCGTCGGCCACGATGCAGGCCGCTTCCAGCTCCGCCTGGGTGGCGTCCGGCTTGCCGATCAGCAGGTTCTCGCGGATCGTCCGGTTCAGCAGCATCGCCTCCTGGAACACCACGCCGATGTTCCGGCGCAGCGATTCCACGCTCACGTCGCGCAGGTCGTGGCCGTCGATGGCGATGCGGCCCTCCTGCGGGTCCCACATGCGCTGCAGCAGGGCCATCGCGGTGCTTTTGCCGGCGCCGGTATGGCCCACCAGGGCCACCACGCTGCCGGCGGCGGCGGTGAAATCCACCTCGCTCAGCACGCGTTCGCCGCTGGGGTAGCGGAAGCCGACCTGCTCGAAGGCCACCTCGCCGCGCTGCACCACCAGCGCCGGGGCGCCCGGCTTCTCCGGCACGGTGCTCTGCGCATCGAGCACGGCGAAGAAGGCGTTGAGGCCCGGCACCTCGCTGAACAGGCGGGCGAGGAAGATCATCGCGCTGTCCAGCCGGTTGATCAGCAGGGTGGCGAGCCCCATGAAGCTGACGATCTCACCCACCGTCGCCTGGCCGCGCAGATGCAGCACGGTGCCGTACACCACGATGGCGATCACGGTGATGGTGCAGGCGGCGCGCGTCATCACGCCCACCACGGCCCACCAGTTGAGCACCGGGAACTGGTGCTGGATCACCTTCTGTACGATCTCGCGGAACAGGGACTGCTCTGCGGCGAGGCGGGTGAAGCTTTGCATGACGATCACATTGGCCAGCGCATCCTGCGCGGTCCCTGCCAGCTGGATCTGCCAACGCTGCGCGCGGGCCTGGCCTTCCTCCGTGTGCGTGATCACCAGCACGGTGGCGATGCAGAACAGCAAGGTGAGCGCGATCAGCACCAGGGCGAGACGCCAGTTGAGGAAGACGGTCAGCGGCAGCAGCACCAGGGCGGCGACGAAGGTGGCAAGCTGGTCCCGGAAGAAGCTGAGCCAGAGCCAGAACAGCGAGTCCGCGCCGCCGATCATGGTCTTCACCAATCGGCCGGAATGGGCATCGCCGTGGAACTCCGGCGGCAAGTGCAGCACGTGGCCGAAATAGCGTGCCATCGCCATCAGCCGCATGCGATGGGCCATGCGTTCCGCGTGCAGGGTGGAGACGATGCTGGCGGCGATACCGGCGATGCCCACCGCGGCCCAGATGCCCAGCAGCGTGCCGCCTTCCTGCCAGAGCTGGTCCGTGGTCATGGTGGAGGAGCGGGTGAGCAGTTCCACCACCCGGCCGAACAGCAGCGGGTCGACGAATTGCAGCCCGGCGACGAGGAGGTTGGCGAGCACCAGGATCCCGGCCACCCAGGCGTGCTGGCGCAGCGTGGCGAGGGCACGGAGATAGGTACGCAGGAACATCATGCGGCCCAATATGGCGGCCGGGTGCGGCGAAAACGGGGCGGCGGGATCACAGCATCGTGGCGCTGTAGCGCATGGTGGGGTTCACGAACTCCTCCTGCGCGGCGACGGTGAGGATCTCGCGCGACTTCGCCTCCGCGGTGCGGCGCAGCAGGCCGTGGATGGAGGAGCCGGCGTTGGACAGGGCCTGGGGCGCGCTGCCGGTGGCGAGGCGGTGGAACAGGAACAGGGCGGAGATGGCATCCCCTGCCCCGTTCACCTGCACATCCTCCAGCGGGGTGCGCAGCAGCCAGCAGTCGCCGCCTTCGCCCACCATCATGTCCATGGCGTTGTCCGGCGTGGCCTCCGTGCGCAGGCTGGTGATCAGCACGGTGCGGGGACCCTTGGCCTGCAGGGTGGCGATGGCGGCCTTGGCGGCGGCGACGGTGCGGATTTCGGTGCCGAGCAGGCGTTCCACCTCGTAGCGGTTGGGGGTGATGATGTCGGCGGCAGGGATGGCGTGGTCGCGCATGAAATCGGCGATGCCCGGGCGGACGTAGTCGCCGGTGTCGTCGTCACCGATCACGGGGTCGCAGCAATAGAGCGCGTTCGGGTTGGCCGCCTTCACGCGGTGGGCGGCGCCCAGGATGGCCTGCCCGATCGAATGGTCGCCCATGTAGCCGGACAGGACGGCATCGCAGCGGGCGAAGGCGCCGCGGGCCTCGATGCCTTCGATGAGCTTGGCCACCTGGGCGCCGGAATAGACATCGCCGGTCCAGGCGCCGTAGCCGGTGTGGTTGCTGAACTGGACGGTGTTGACGGCCCAGACCTCGGCGCCGAGGCGTTGCAGGGGGAAGACGGCGCTGGCGTTGCCGACATGGCCGTAGCTGACCCAGGACTGGATGGAGAGGATGTTCATGCAGGTATGATACCGGGATCCGGCGGGAGCTTGCCATAGGGCGGGCAGCGGCCTAACCGGGTGGAACACTGCCAACCGGGGGTCCATCGCATGTCTGTGCCGAAGCTGTTCCAGCCGATCGAGCTGCGTTCCATCACTGCCCGCAACCGCATCTGCGTGGCGCCGATGTGCCAGTACAGCGCGGTCGATGGGCTGGGCGACGACTGGCACATCCAGCAGCTGGGCGCCAAGGCGATGGGCGGGGCCGGGATCGTGATGGCCGAGGCCACGCATGTGTCCGCCGTGGGGCGGATCACGGCGGGGTGCCTCGGGGCCTACAATCCGGCGCACCAGCATCTGCTGGGGCGGCTGGCGAAGATCATCTCCTATGGCGGTGCGGTGCCGGCGATCCAGATCGGGCATGCCGGCCGCAAGGCCAGCTCACAGCGGCCCTGGGAAGGCGGCAAGCCGGTGACGCTGGAGGCCGGCGGGTGGGAGCCGGTGGCGCCGAGTGCGATCCCGGCGGTGGACGGGGCGACGGTGCCGCATGCGCTTTCGGTTTCCGAAATCCAGGGGATTGTGGACCAGTTCGCGGCTTCCGTGCGGATGTCACGGCTGGCTGGGTTCAAGCTGGTGGAGCTGCATGCCGCGCACGGCTACCTGCTGCACGAATTCCTCTCGCCGCTCTCCAACACGCGCAACGACCAGTACGGCGGCGACCTCAAGGGCCGGTCGCGGGCGCTGATGGAGATCGTGGAAGCGGCGCGGGCGGAATGGCCGGACGAGCTGCCGATGTGGGTGCGGCTTTCCTGCACCGACTGGACCCCGGGCGGGCACACCATCGCCGACAACATCGAGATCGCGAAGATGCTGAAGGCCACCGGGAAGGTGGACCTGATCGACTGCTCCTCGGGCGGGGTTTCGCCCAAGCAGGTGATCCCCTCGATCCATCCCGGCTACCACGTGCCCTTCGCCGAGGCGATCCGGCGCGAGGCGGGGATCGCCACCGGCGCGGTGGGGATGATCACGGCGGCGGAGCAGGCGGCGGAAATCGTGGCCAACGACCGGGCGGATATCGTGCTGGTGGGCCGGGCACTGCTGGCCGACCCCGCCTGGCCGCTGCATGCGGCGAAGAAGCTGGGGGCGCCGCTGCCGCTGGTGAACCAGTTCCTGCGGGCGAGCGTGACCGGGGCCTGAAGCAAGCGGTTCTTTTTTGAAAAAAAGAACCAAAAAACTTTTATTCGTTTGATGCGGATGGACACGGTCTTTCCGCATCAAGCGAAAAATATCCTTTTGTCTTTGAATTTGAATTGCTGCCAACCCGGTATCGTGTAGGGGCATGGGAACGAACCAATCGCACGGCACGGCGTGGAACTGGCGGCTGGTGCGATGGTACCTGGCGGGCAGCCTGTTCAGCGTGCCGCAGGCGGCGGGGCCGATCGCCTTCGCGCTGCTGGCGCTGCCGCTGACCGGCAGTGCCGAAAGCGGGGCGGCCATCGTGCTGGCGATGACGCTGGCGCAGGTGGCCGGCGCGGTGCCGGTGGCGCGCTGGGGCCGGGCGTTCAACATCGTCGGCTATTTCCGGCTGCTGGTGGCCATCCGCACCGCGGCGCTGCTGGGGGTGGCGGGGCTGGCGGCGGCCGCGGCGCCGTTTCCGGCGCTGCTGGGCATGGCGGCGCTGGCCGGGTTGGTGAACGGGGCGGCATTCGGCTACCAGCGCTCCGTGGTGAACCACCTGGTGGCCGCCGGCGGGATGCCGCGGGCACTCGGGATCGCGGCGACGCTGAGCGAGACGACCTTCGTGGCCGCACCAGTGCTCGCCTCGGTGCTCGGCACGGTGGATGCCGTGTTCGCGCTGCTGGTGCTGACGCTGATGGGCGGGCTGCCGGCGCTGCTGATGCCGATGGTGGCGCAGGCGCGCGCTCCGGCGCGGCCGGAGGGGCACCGGGGCCGGCTGATGCGGCGAAGCACCGCGGTGTGGCTGGGGGCGACACTGGCGAACAGCGCGGTGGTGTCTTCCATCGAGGTGGGGGCGGTGGCGCTGGCGATGCGCTACGGCATGGCGCCGGCGATGGGGTTCGTGTTCACGGTGGCGCTGTGCGCGGCGAGCGTGGCGGGCGGGGTGTGGGTGAGCGTGCGCAACCGGCCGCCGCGGCGCGGGCATGCGGCGGCGCTGATGGCGGCGATGGCGCTGGGGGCGGCACTGGTGGCCGCACAGCTGCCGGTGCCGGCGACGGTGGCCGCCGTGGTGCTGGTGGGGTGCTGCATGGCGCCGCTGAGCACGGCCTATTCGCTGCTGCTGGATGAGGTGGCGGCGGCGCATGAGAAGGCCGAACTGTTCGCGCTGCAGCGAACGATGAACGCGGTGGGGATCATCGTGACAAGTGCCACGCTGAGCCTGGGGTCGCTGGCGGTGACGCAATGGGTGGCGGTGGCGGTGATGGCGGGGATGGCGGCGGTGGTGGCCGGGGCTGCCTGGATGGGGCGGCGCGCGGCGGGCTGAGCGGGCTGGCGCCCGGACCCGGCTTGCGGCAGGAAGGGCGGATGGCAGCGGATACGGACCGGGGCGTGCTGGGGATCATCGCGGGCGGCGGGGCGATGCCCTTGCGCGTCGCCGCGGCGGCGCGGGCGGCGGGGCGCCAGGTTTTCATGGTGGGGCTGGAGGGCTTCGCGCAGCCGGCGGCGCTGGCGCCGTGGCCGCATGCCATGGCGCGGATCGGCGCGGCCGGGCGCATCCTGGATCTGCTGCGCGCGCAGGGGGTGCGCGACGTGGTGCTGATCGGCACGGTGAAGCGGCCGGGCTTCTTCGACCTGCGGCCGGATGCCGAGGGGGCGAAGCTGCTGGCGCGGATCGGCCGCGCGGCTTTCGCCGGCGATGACGGTTTGCTGCGCGCGGTGGTGAAGGTGCTGGGCGAGATGGGGTTCACGGTGCTGGGCGCGCACGACGTGCTGCGCGAGGCGCTGGCACCGCTGGGGCTGCTGACGCGGGCGGCGCCGGATGCGCAGGCGATGTCCGACATCGCGCGCGGGGTGGCGGTGGCGCGCAGGCTGGGCGAGGCCGATGTGGGCCAGGGCTGCGTGGTGCAGCTGGGCCTGGTTCTGGCGGTGGAAGCGATCGAGGGCACGGATGCGATGCTGGCGCGCTGCTTCCCGTTGCGGCGCGAGGGACCCGGGGGCGTGCTGGTGAAGATGGCCAAGCCCGGCCAGGAGCGGCGGGCCGATCTGCCGACGCTGGGGGCCGAGACGGTGCGCGGCGCGATTGCCGCCGGGCTGCGTGGCGTGGCCTTCGAGGCCGGCGGGGCGCTGCTGGCCGAGCGGGCGGAGGCGGTGGCGCTGGCGGATGCGGCGGGCGTGTTCCTGCTGGGATTCGATCCCGCCTCCGTGGGGCCGGGTTAGGCGGGCCGGTGCCAGCCGCTGGCGGGGACGCAGGGCTCGCAACGGAGGCGCGGAGGATACCCAGAGGGCATGACCGGGGGGCAGGAGTCCCCGGCAGGTACCTGGTGCAGGAAGGGAGGATCAGAGGATCCGCGCAACGGTGGCAGATTTCCAGGCGGCGTTGGAGGCTCCATGGGGAATGGGGGCAATGGATTGGACCTGCCGGGAGCGTTCTGACGCGCTTGCACTCGGCGGGCAGGCACCGCGCGGGCAGGTGCCTCCGTGATCGGGCACCGCGACGAGGGCGCGGCTTCGGGGGTGTTCGCCGAAATGGCAGCCCTTGTTGGCCTGCTGAAGAACTCGGGCGTGACCGAGGCCGGGCTGGGGGAGGTGCTGGCGGGGATCCTCCAGGCGCAGCCGGACAACGACGCAGCGCGGCTGGCCGTGGCGCAGGGGTGCTGGGCTGCAGGTGCACGCACCGAGGCCGTGGCGCATCTGCGCGGCGTAATGGCACGCCGGGCCGACGACGCGCCTTTGCGGCAGGCACTGGTCACGGCCCTGCTGCTCACCGGCGGCTGGGCGGAGGGCCTGGCATTGGCCGAGACGGCAGGCGGCCTGGCGGAGAATGCGGACCTGCAGAGGCTGCGGCTGAATGCACTTTGGCACTTGGGGCGGACCGAAGAGGCCATCGCGCTGCTGCGCCGGATGGTGGCGCAGGCGCCGGACGATTCCTCGCTGCACCACGAGCTCGGGCAACGGCTGCTGGCGACCGGGGACTGGATGCAGGGTTGGCCTGAGTTCGCGTGGCGCTGGCGCGTGGCGGAGAGGCTGGAGATGTGGCGCCGCCCGGCCTCGCCGCTGGAGCGGCCTGACCCGCAGGCCTGGCGCGGCCGGTCGGTGCTGGTGTTCGCGGAACAGGGCCATGGCGACACACTGATGTGCCTGCGCTACGTGCCGGCTGTGGTGGCGACCGGGGCGCGGGTGACGTTGCAGATACAGCCCGGGCTGCTGCGGCTGGCGCGCTGGATGGTGGGGCGCATGGGGGCGGACATCCGGGTGGAGGCGATCGGCGCAACCGTGCCGGCGTGCGATTTCGCGGTGCCGATGCTGCATCTGCCCTGGGCCTTCGGGACCCTGCCGGGGAGTGTTCCCGGGACCGTTCCCTATCTGGTGGCCCACCCGCAGGCGGTGGCGCGGTGGCGCGAGAGGGTGGCGGCATTGCCCGGGCTGCGCGTGGGGCTGACCTGGGCTGGCGCTTCCTATGCGAACGACGCGGTGGGGCGTGCGGGGGACCAGATCCGCTCCACCACGCTGGCGGCACTGGCGCCGCTGGGCGGGGTGGCCGGCATCTCCCTGGTGTCGTTGCAGGTGGGGGAGCGGGCGGCGGAGGCAGGGGCCGCGCCGCCGGGGCTGGTGCTGCAGGACTGGACCGGCGAGCTGCGCGATTTCGCCGACACGGCGGCGCTGGTGGAGGCGCTGGACCTTCTGATCACCGTGGATACCGGCGTGGCCCACCTGGCGGGCGCGCTGGGGCGGCCGGTGTGGCTGCTGAACCGGTTCGACGGCTGCTGGCGCTGGCTGCGGGATCGCGATGACAGCGTGTGGTACCCCACGGTGCGGCAGTTCCGCCAGGCCACGCCCGACAACTGGACGGGAGTGGCGCAGCGGGTGGCGGAAGCCTTGGCCGAGACGGTGGCAGCCGGGCGAGCGGCTGGCCCGCCGCGACGGTAGGGCGCGGGCGAAGGAAGGCACGCCGTGCGTTACCGCCGCGCGCCACGATTACGCGCCTGGAATCACATGTGGTTGTGAGTTGAGGCGGCGCATGATTGTGGGTATGCGGCGATGATCCATGCAAAGCACCGATACAAATCAGCTGCCCGGGGGCGAATTCGGAACGGTGCGCGAAGCGCCTGCCGGGCGGGCCTTCCTGTCGGGCGGGGGCGCGGTGGGCGCGATGATGCTCGCGCATGACTGGTCCACCTCGCCGCTGGGGCCGCCCGAGGCCTGGCCGCCTTCGCTGCGGACCGTGGTGGGGCTGATGCTCGGCTCCAAGTTCCCGATGTTCGTGGCGTGGGGCGCGGAGCTGGGATTCCTCTACAACGATGCCTATGCGGGGATCCTGGCCGGCAAGCACCCCGATGCCCTGGGGCGGCGCTTCCACGACGTGTGGTCGGAGATCTGGCCCGACATCCTGCCGCTGATCGAGGGGGCGATGGCGGGTGAGTCGGCCTATCGTGAGAACTGGCGGCTGTTCATGAACCGCACGGGCCAGTTCGAGCATGCGTGGTTCACCTTCTCCTACAGCCCGGTGCGCGACGAGAATGGCGCGATCGGGGGGATGTTCTGCGCGGTGACGGAGACCTCGGCCACGGTGCAGGCGGAGGCGGCGCTGCGGGAAAGCGAGGCGCGGTTCCGGCGCACCGCCGATACCGCGCCGGCGCTGCTGTGGGTGACGGATGCGCAGAACCGCTGCATCTATCTCAGCCGGTCCTGGTACGAGTTCACCGGGCAGACGCCGGAGGAGGCCGAGGGGTTCGGCTGGCTCGATGCCGCCCATCCCGACGACCGTGCGCGAGCGTCGGCGACCTTCATGGCAGCGGCGGAGCGGCGCGAGCCGTTCCGGCTGGAATACCGCCTGCTGCGCCGGGATGGCAGCTATCGCTGGGCGATCGATGCCGGGCGGCCGCATTTCGCGGAGACGGCGGAGTATCTGGGCTATGTCGGCTCCGTCATCGACATCCACGAGCGCAAGGAGGCTGAGGCCGCGTTGGGTCGGCACCGGGCGGAGCTGGAACAGCTGGTGGAGACGCGCACCGCGGCGCTGCTGCGCGAGGTGGAGGAGCGGCGGCGCGCGGAGGAGGCACTGCGCCAGGGCGAGAAGCTGCAGGCGATCGGCCAGCTGACCGGTGGGATCGCGCATGATTTCAACAACATCATGCAGGTGGTGACCAGCGGTGCGGCGTTGCTGCAGATGCCGCATCTGGACGAGGCCAAGCGCCTCGCGATCCTGGACGGGCTGAAGAAGGCGGGGCGCAACGCCAAGGAGCTGACCGACCGGCTGCTGTCCTTCGCGCGCAAGCAGACCTTGCAGCCGGAGGCGTTCGACCTGAATGCGCGGTTGCAGGGGATGTCGGAACTGCTGCGCCACACGCTTGGCTCGCGGATCGAGGTGCGGATCGATTTCGCCACGGACCTGGCGATGGCCATGGCCGATCCCAGCCAGCTGGAGGTGGCGGTGCTGAACCTCGCCGCGAATGCCCGCGATGCCATGATGCCAGAAGGGGGAACCCTGATCCTGACAAGCCGGACCGTGCAGCTGGGCGCGACCACGGAGCGCAGTGCCGGCGCGTATGTGGCCCTGGCGATTTCCGATACCGGGCAAGGCATGCCGCCGGCGGTGATGGCGCGCGCCTTCGAGCCGTTCTTCACCACCAAGGGTCCGGAAAAGGGCACCGGGCTGGGGCTGGCGCAGGTGCACGGCTTCGCCAAGCAATCCGGCGGGGATATCGAGATCGCGAGTACCCCGGGCAAGGGCACCACGATCACGCTGCTGCTGCCCTGCGCGACGCCGGACATGCGAGGGGCGGCGCCGGCGCGCGCGCAGACCACGGGCGGCGCGGTGCAGCGCGCGGCCGGCAAGACGGTGCTGGTGGTGGACGATAACGGGGAGGTGGCCACCTTCGCCGCCTCCATGCTGGAGGGGCTGGGCTATTCCACGCGCATCGCCGCGAATGCCGCCGCGGCCCTGGCCGTGCTGGAGGGCGGCGGGCCGGTGGATGCCGTGTTCTCCGACGTGGTGATGCCGGGCGAGATGGACGGGATTGCGTTCGCCCGGATGGTGCGGCGGCGCCACCCAGGGATCGCGCTGGTGCTCGCCACCGGCTACAGCGAGGCGATGGGGCAGGCCGGCAACCGCGCGTTGGCGGAGGTGCTGGGCAAGCCCTATCGCCTCCATGACCTCGCTTTGGCCCTGGAGCGGGCGCTCGCCGCGGCGGAGCGGCGCGCGGGGCTGGCGTGATCCGCCGTCAGGCCATCATGCGGTCCAGGCGGTCGCGGATCTGGTACCAGGTGCCGATGACGGGCAGGAACCACGGATTGCCGCTGTAGAGCGGGTGGTCGGGGAAATCACCTTCCTCGAAGGCATGGGTTCGGTTGGCAACGCCGGCGATGCGCCGCGCCGTCTGGGTGCCGAGATAGGTCATCATCGCCACGCCGGAGCCGTTGCAGCCGGTGAGGTAGTGCATGCCGTCGATCTGGCCTGAATGGGGCAGCGCATCCAGCGTGAAGGCGACGTTGCCGGACCAGGCGTGGGTGACGCGCACGCCCTTCAGCTGGGGGAAGCGGTCGGTCATGAAGCGGTGCAGGATCGGCGCGCAGACCTCCGGGCCGGCATTGGTGAAGCGGGCGCGGCCGCCATAGACGACGCGCTTTCCATCGGGTGAGAGGCGGTAGTAGCTGAGGATGCGGCGGGTATCGGCCAGGGTGCGGTTTTTCGGAATCAGGCTGCGGGCGAGATCCTCCGGCAGCTCCTCGGTGGCGATGATGTGGCTGCTGGCAGGGATGACGCGGCGCTTGAGCTGGGGCGTCACGTCGCCGGTATAGCCGTTGGTGGCGATGACGATCTCGGCGGCTTCGAGATCGCCGCGGGCGGTCTTCACCAGCCAGCCCTGGTTCTGGCGGGTGATCTTCTGCACCCCGGCGTGGCCGCAGATGGGGAGGCCACGAGCGCGGACGCGGTCGATCAGGCCCTTCACGTAGAGCGCGGGGTGGAGCTGGCCGGAGCGTTCCACGACCATGCCGCCGTAGTAGAAGTCGCTGGCCATTTCCTCGTGCAGGCGCTCGCGCGGGAGCATGTAGGCGCCGGATTGGGCTGAGTCGTTCAGGCGGCCGATCTTCTTGGCCTGGCTGTCGTAATGCTTCGGCGTCCAGGCGCCGACGAAGCGGCCGGAGCGGCGCCAGAAGCACTCGATGCCTTCCTGGGCGATCAGGTTCTCGATGGTGGCGAAGGCATCGGAGCCGTCGGACAGCAGGGCGTGGGCGCGGGGGCTTTCGGGGTCGAGGCTGGAGCCGGTGATGGACTTGCCGATGTTGACGCCGCCGGAAACGCCGCCGCCGTTGCGGGAGGAAGCGCCCTCGCCGGGGGCATTGGCTTCCAGCACCACGCAGTCGATGCCGAGCTTGTTCAGCTCCAGCGCAGTGGCCAGCCCGCCATAGCCGCCGCCGACGATGGCGACCTGGGTGGATTTGGGCACGTCGGTGGGTTGTTCGTCCTTTGGCTTCCAGGCGTCCCACCAGTAGGGGGCGGGCTGGTAATCCGGGTGGAAGACGTCGCTACGCGGCATGGCGGAGACCCATCGTGTCCATGAGGGCGCGGATGTAGCCGTAGCAGAAGGCGAAGGCGACGCCTTCGGGGTCCCGCCCATCGATGGCGGGAACGTGGTCGGGCATGACCATGTGGCGGTAGCCGAGCTCATGGTACAGGGCCAGCGAGCGCGCCATGTCCATATCCCCCTCATCGGGAAAGGTTTCGTGGAAGCCGAGCTTGCCGCCCTTGATGTTGCGGAAATGCACGTTGAAGATCTTGTTGCGCGAGGCGAACCAGCGGATGACGTCGAAGATCTCCGCGCCAGGGTTGTCCAGCATCTCGCCGACCGAGCCCTGGCAAAAGTTGAGGCCATGGTACTCGTTCTCGTGCATCTGCACGAAGCGCTGCAGCCCCGCGACTGTGCCCAGCACGCGGGTCACGCCGCGCCAGCCCGGCGGCGTGTAGGGGTCGTGCGGGTGGCAGGCCAGGCGGATGCGGTTGGCGGCGGCAACGGGCACGACGCGGGCGAGGAAGTAGTCGATGCGTTCCCAGTTCTCGTCCTCGCTGACCACGCCGGCCATGCCGGGGCCGGCAGTGTGGTCGGCCTGGTCCCAGTAGAACGCGGCATTGCGCGAGCCGCCGCGGCCTGGGAACGGCGGGGTGCGCGGAATGCCGATGATGTTCATGTTGTACTTGGCGGCAGGAATCCCGGCCTCCGCCAGCCGCTCGATCAGCTGGCAGATGCTGTCGATCTCGCGGTCCCGCTCCGGGGATTGGCCGAGCAGGATGTGGGGGCTTTCCTGCTCCTCCATGCGCCGCGAGTTCATCGGCAGCTGGACCATGTCGACCGTGATGTTGAAGCGGGCGACGTGGTCGCGCAGGCGCAGCAGGTCCTCCAACGTCCAGTCATGCGGGTTCCCGGGCGGGTCGGCGCAGATATGGGTGACGCCGAGCTGGGCCCAGACGCGGTAGTCATCGTCGTCGCGGGCGGCGAGTTGGGTGCCGAGATGCATGGGGAGCCCTAGATATCCGCCGGCGGCATCCGCCACATGCCGGCTTCCCAACCCGCAGCGTAGCGATTGTTGGTGTTGTCCGGGTTCCGGTTGACCAGCGGGCGGGCGAACATCGGGTGGCGCATGGAGCGAACCTCGTGCTCGATGGTGCTGAGCACCTTGCCCGTGTCCAGGCAGACGATGTCCTGGAAGCGGTACTGGCTTTCGTTGGATTCCTCGGTGATCAGGCCGCGGGCCTGGAGCTTGCGGTGCGGCCCGGAGAAATCGGCGAAGGCGACCTGGATGTGATGGCCGTCGAACGGCACCGAGGCGCGCGGGGTCTCGCGGTAGAGCACGCTTTCGGAAAGGCCGATCGGGATGCGGGCAAATTTCCCCACGCTGTCCTCGCCCACCGTGCCGCCGGACTGGATCACTTCCTGATAGAAACGGACGATCCCCTCGCTGGCGCCGGGCAGCGCATCGACTTCGACATAGGGCATGCCGAGGTTCATGCGCCCGAAGCGTTTCGCATCCGGCGCATGCACGCGGATGGCGTTGCCCCAGGGGCAGGTGACTTCAGTGGTCTCGCCGCTGCGCCTATAGGCGAACTTCGTGCCTTCCAGGCGCGGAGCCACCGCACGCAGCCGGGCTTCCATCGCATCGGGGTCCGGGATCACCAAGCCGGTGGTGCCGCGCAGCACCTGGGCGGGGCCGACGGGCAGGTGGAACTGGCTGATGCCCACGTTCACCCACATGTTGTCCACGCCGGTCTGCAGATAGGGGTCGCGGGTAAGGCCGAGGCCCTGAACGTAGAACAGGATGGCCAGGCGCTGGTCCGGCACGCGGACGTTGACGTGGCCGAGCTCGACCATGTTGCCGACATCCTGGGTGGTGCGGTCGAAGACGGGCTTCTTGGGCTGGGCGTCCATGGTGGTTCTCCCCGTGAATTTTATGTGCCGGTCCAGATCGGCGGGCGCTTGGCGAGGAAGGCGTCGATCCCCTCGGCAGCGTCGTGGGCCATCATGTTGCGGGTCATGACGGCGGAGGCATAGGCGTAGGCGTCCGAGAGCGGCAGCTCGGCCTGGCGGTAGAAGGCTTCCTTGCCTATGGCCAGCGTCAGCGGGCTCTTGGCGGCGATCTGCGCGGCGAGCGCGGTGGTGGCGGCTTCCAGCTCCGCCTCCGGCACCACGCGGTTGACGAGGCCGATCTCACGGGCGCGGTCGGCGGCCAGCATGTCTCCGGTGAGCAGCATCTCCATCGCGTGCTTGCGCGGCACGGCGCGGGACAGCGCGACCATGGGGGTGGAGCAGAACAGGCCGATATTCACCCCGGGGGTGGCGAAGCGGGCGGTCTCTGCCGCCACGGCAAGATCGCAGCTGGCCACCAGCTGGCAGCCGGCGGCGGTGGCCACGCCGTGTACCTGGGCGATGACGGGCTTGGGCAGGTTCACCACGCGCTGCATCATGCGCGAGCACAGCTTGAACGTGGCCTCCGCACTGGCCTCGGAGGCGTTGGCGCGCATCTCCCGCAGATCATGCCCGGCGCAGAAGGCGGGGCCGGCGCCGGCGATGACGACAACATGCACGGAGGCGTCGTTGCCGATGGCCACGAGTTCCGCGTCCAGCGCTTCCATCAGGGCCATGGACAGGGCGTTGCGCGCCTGCGGGCGGTTGAGGGTCAGGCGGGCGATGCCGGCCTCATCTTGGCGCAGCAGGGGGGCGGGATGCGCCGTGGTGCTCATGGGTGGATCCTCCGGCGCCGATGTTCCGCCTTTTCTCGGTTTCGGCCAAGCGGTTTACGTGGAGATCGTTGTTCTCCCGCGCAGTGTATTCGTGGTAGCTAATGCTCTGTAATGGGGAGCAACAGGGATGATCTTTCGCCAGCTGTTCGACCAGGTATCCGGCACCTATTCCTACGTGCTGGCGAGCCGGCGCGGCGGCGAGGCGTTGATCATCGATCCCGTGCTGGAAAAGGTCGATCGCTACCTGCAGCTGATGCGCGAGCTGGACCTGAAGCTGGTGAAGGCGGTGGATACCCACCTGCACGCCGACCACATCACCGGCCTCGGCGCGCTGCGCGACCGCACCCAGTGCATCACCGTGATGGGCGAGCAGAGCAAGGTGGACGTGGTCTCCATGCGGGTGGATGACGGCGACAGGCTGACGATCGAGGGCGTGGCGCTGGAGGTGATCTACACCCCGGGGCACACCGACGATTCCTATTCCTTCGCCATGGCGGATCGGGTTTTCACCGGCGACACGCTGCTCATCCGCGGCACCGGGCGGACGGATTTCCAGAACGGGGACCCGCGCGCGCAATACGAAAGCATCTTCAACCGGCTGCTGAAGCTGCCGGACGAGACGCTGGTCTACCCCGCACACGACTACAAAGGGGACACGGTTTCCACCATCTCGGAGGAGCGGGCGTTCAACCCGCGGCTGCAGGTGAAATCGGTGGACGACTACATCCACCTGATGAACAACCTCGGGCTTTCCAACCCCAAGATGATGGACGTGGCGGTGCCGGCGAACATGCGCCAGGGCCTGGCGCAGGATGCAGTGGCGGCAAAAGGCTGGGCGCTTTCGGCGGCAGAGGCAATCCGGCTGGGCCGGGGGATCGCCCTGGTGGACCTGCGGGAACGCAGCGAACGGGAGCGGCACGGGGTGATCCCCGGCGCGCTGCACGCCCCCTACCCCGCCCTGCGCGAGAACCTCGCCCCCGGCGGGCTGCTGAGCGAGTTGGCGGCGGCGAGCGAGCGGCCGCTGGTGTTCTTCTGCGCGTTCGGCGAACGCTCCGCCATGGCGGTGCAGGCGGCGCAGGCGGCGGGGATCACCAAGGTGCGCCACGTGCAGGGCGGAATGGCGGCGTGGCGCGAGGCTGCGGGGCCGATCGCGGCGGGTTAAGCCGAACCATGCGTGTTCATTATATGTGCAATATCCTGAAGTAAATTTAATCTCCGTTTTCGCAATGATACGCGACGGTTCCGAACGCCTATAACGGCGAGGGAGCGGGCGGATGCGATATGCGATCGGGGCGGCTGCAATACTGGGGGCCGTGTTTGCTTGGGTGCCGGGAGTGATGGCGCAAACAGGTCAGCCGGCGCAGCGGCCAGGGGCAGCACGCCCGGCGGCTCAAGCCACGGCTCCGGCATCTGCCCAGAGCCAGGCCAGCGCCTTCAGATGCCCGAGATCCGGGACGTTATTTGAGTTCGCGAGGAACGGAATGATCGTCGAGCGGACCAGCCTTGGCGCTGATCCTTCTGATCCCACGCTGTGCATCTGGAAAGAGCGCTCGGACACGTCCCGCAGCTATTTCTCCAGATTCAGTCAGGGAATGGCACCCGAAGGGCTTTCGGCGTTACGGCAGGGGATGGCGGATTTGTTCGCTGGGACGAGAGGCGAGTTCAAGGCTGAATATATGGGCCCGTCGGTCTCTGGGAACCGTTTTGAGTATGAGGCAACCTGGCGCCGGCTGGGGGCGGAAACCATCATGATCGCCGGCAAGTCCATGGCCACCATCGTGTTCGAGCAAACGAGCCGGGGCATCCGAGGCAACACGAGTCACTCGGTCTGGAAACTCTGGTATGCGCCCGAGGTGGGGAATTGGGTGAAGAACGAGACGGTCTCCGGGGGGGGCCGTGGCCGTAGCTTCGATGGCGATTGGACAGTCCATAAAATCATCGAGCCCTGAGGGCTGCCGGGCAGCCGGATGCGGATGCCCGGGCCCGCTGCGCTCAGCGCCGCTTCGCCTGCCATTCCTTCATCTGCGCGATCTCTTTCTCCTGCGCCGCAATGATCTCCTGCGCCAGCTTGCGAATCTCCGCATCCTTGCCGTGCTGGAGCACCACCTTCGCCATGTCGATCGCCCCCTGGTGGTGGGCGATCATGCCGGCGACGAAATCGCGGTCCGCGTCGCCAGTGAAGCGGATCGACATGTCGCGGTGCATCTTGTCGTTGGCCTGCTTGTAGGCGCGGGTGGACGGCGCATCGCCGGCCGAAGCCGCACCGTGGCCCTGGTGGCCGCCGGACTGGGCCAGGGCGGGGGAGGCGAGCAGAAGGAGGATGGCGAAGGCGCGCAGCATGCGGGGGCTCCTAAGCAAGGAAGAATCTTCTTTTTTCTGAAGAAAAAAGAAGCAAAAAAGACTTCATTCGCTTGCGCCCGTTTTCAAGCCCCGGCGCAAGCGAACAAAAGTTTTTTGGTTCTTTTTTTCAAAAAGAACCACTTCGTTACTCCCGCCAGGACATGTCCTGCCGATCCAGCATGCGCAGCAGCGCCGGCCATTCCTTCTTGCCGTAGCTGCGCGTGGCGCCCGGCGCGTACATGGCGGCGGATTTGTCCACGATATGCTGCGGCAGGGTATTCAAGGGCGTGTTGCAGGACATGGCGGCCACCTGTGCCTGGCAGGCGCGTTCCAGGCCAAACATGTAGCTGAAGGCTTCCTGCATGGTGGTCCCAACCGTCAGCAGGCCGTGGTTGCGCAGGATCATCAGGAACTTGTCGCCGAGATGCCCCGCGATGTGCTCGCGCTCCGCAATGTCGCGCTCCGGGCCGTTGAAGTCGTGATAGGCAACACGGCCGGTGAAGCGGTGGCTGGTCTGTGTCAGCGGCAGCAACCCGCATTGCAGGGAGGAGACGGCCATGCCCGCGGTGGTGTGGGTGTGGATGGCGGCATTCACCTCCGGCCGCGCCCGGTAGATGGCACTGTGGATCACGAAGGCGGCAGGCTGCAGGTTGTAGTCCGGCATGTCCGGCCCGAACTCGGGCTTCAGCGTGACGGTCCCGTCGGTATCGGTGCGCAGCAGGGAGCTGGCAGTCACCTCCCCGAACAGCAGGCCGTGCGCGATGACGAGGAATTCGTTCGGGCGGTCCGGCACGCGGGCGGAGATGTGGGTGGCGATCATGTCCGTCAGGCCGAAATGGTCGCACAGGCGGTAGCAGGCGGCGAGGTCCTGGCGGGCCTGCCATTCCGCGGGGCTGACCTCGGACCTGAGCGAGCGGATGCGCAGCGGGTTGGGGGCGAAGGGGGCGGCGATGTCCATGGGTTCCTCCGGCGTGTGGTTCCCCGTAGTGTAGCGGGCGAGACGCGGGGGAACAGGGCCAATGACCGACCTGGGATTCGTGGTGCCGGACGGCGCCACCGATTGCCACATGCATATCTTCGGCGACCCGGCGGCCTATCCGCCGGCGGCCTGGCGCGCCTATGACCCCACGCCGGCCACCCTGCCCGTCTACAACGCCGAAGCGGCGCGGATGGGCTTCAGCCGCGTGGTCTTCGTGCAGCCCAGCGCCTATGGCACTGACAATACCTGCATGAAGGATGCGCTGAAGGCGCGCGGGGCGAGCAGCCGCGGCATCGCGGTGATCGATGCCGCCACCAAGGACACGGAGCTGAAGGCGCTGGCCAAGCTGGGCGTGCGCGGCGTGCGGCTCAATCTGGTGAGCAACGGCATCCCGGATGTGGGTGCCGCTGTGGCGCAGTTGCAGGAAACCGCCGCCCGCGTGGGCAAGCTCGGCTGGCATATCCAGATCTTCGCCCTGCCCTCCCTGCTGGCCAGCCTGGCCCCGGCGATCGCCGATCTCGGCGTGGATATCGTGATCGACCACATGGGCGCCGGCGACGGCAAGCTCGCCGCAAGTCGGCCGGGCTTCGACGATGTGCTGGCACTGCTGCGCGCCGGCAAGGCCTGGGTGAAGGTCTCGGGCGCCAACCGCGTGAGCCGTGCCGGTGGGGCGTTCGAGGATGCGGTGCCGGTGATCCGCGCCCTGGTGGAAGCCAATCCGGAACGCGCGGTGTGGGGCACGGACTGGCCGCATATCGGCCCGCACAAGGCCGGCGCGCCGGAGCGCGTCGTGTACATGCCCTACGACAACCGAGCCCTGCTGCGCCTGCTCGGCCTGGCGGTGAGCGATGCCGCCGTGATCCGCCAGGTGCTGGTGGACAATCCCGCGAAACTCTACGGATTCTGAGCCGATGACGGAAAAGCTGCTGACCCCGCTGAAGCTGGGGCCCATCGAACTCGCCCACCGCGTGGTGATGGCGCCACTGACGCGGATGCGGGCGCATTGGCGCGACGGGGCGCCGACGGCGATGAACGCGGACTACTACGCCCAGCGCGCCACGCCCGGCGGGCTGCTGATCGCCGAGGCCTCCCCTGTCTCCCAGCAGGCCACCGGCCACCCCAACGTGCCGGGCATCCATTCCGCCGCACAGGTGGCCGGCTGGAAGCTGGTGACCGACGCCGTGCGCGCAAAGGGCGGGCACATGTTCCTGCAGCTTTGGCACACCGGCCGGGTCTCCCATTCCACGCACCAGGCCCTGGGCAAGCCCCCGGTGGCCCCCTCCGCTGTGGCCGCGAACGGCACGGCGATGACGGCCTTCTTCAAGCGCGTCCCCTACGAAACGCCGCGGGCGCTGCGGGCGGACGAAATCCCCGTGGTGGTCGAAAGCTTCCGCCGCGCGGCGATGAACGCGATGGAGGCGGGCTTCGCGGGCGTGGAGATCCACGGCGCGAACGGCTACCTGCTGGAGCAGTTCCTCTACTCCAAAACCAACCACCGCACCGATGCCTATGGCGGCAGCATCGAAAACCGCTCCCGCCTCACGCTGGAAATCGCCGACGCAGTCGCCGGCGCGGTGGGCGCGGAACGCACCGGCATCCGCCTCTCCCCCTACGGCGTCGCCAATGACAGCGCCGAGGCCGAGCCGATGCCGCTGTTCACCTACCTGATCGGCGAACTCGCCAGGCGCAAGCTCGCCTATCTGCACCTGATCGAGCCCCGCGCCAGTGGCACCGGGCAAGCCGAAGTGTTCCGCGAGGACCAACCCTCCACCGCGGCAATCTTCCGCGCGGCCTGGCCCACAGTGATGATCGACGCCGGCGGATACACGCGCGAAGGCGCGATCGCGGCGGTGGCCGATGGCCGGGCGGATGCAGTGGCGTTCGGGCGGTTCTTCATCAGCAACCCCGACCTGGTGCGGCGCATCGCGGAGAACCGGGCGTTCACCAAGTATGATCGGGCGACGTTCTATGGCGGGGCAGAGAAGGGGTACACCGACTACCCCGCCTTTTAGAAAGGAAGCGGTTCTTTTTTGAAAAAAAAAGAACCAAAAAACTTTCATGACCTGGCACGCGCACAAGGTCATAAAGTCTTTTTTGCTTCTTTTTCTTCAGAAAAAGAAGGCCTTACTTCCTTCCCTTCCACGTCTCCGGCGCGAACAGGCCGAACGCGATGCCGGACGCCACCAGCAACACGGCGCTGACAGCAAGCCCCGTCGCAGGGCCATAGAAATCCGTGACCAGCCCAAGCCCGATCGGCCCGGCGACATAGCCAATATCCCCCAGCATGCGGAACAGGCTCATTGCCGCCGCGTTCATCCCCGGCGGCGCGGTATCGGCCGCGTAGGTGGCCGGCGCAGGGCCGCCCATACCGCTGGCGAGCCCCCAGGCAAGGCTGGCCGCCATGAACCAGGTGAGATCAGGCGCCACGCAGAACAGCAGCATGGCAACGCCCGAGAGAATCGCGGTCGGCACGATCACCGGCTTGCGGCCAAACCGGTCCGACAGCCAGCCAGCGGGATAGGCCCCAAGCAGCCCCACCACGGAGCCCATCGCCATCGAAAGCCCGATCGTGCCCGGCGCAAGCCCAAGCCACTCGGCCCCCAGAAGCGGCACAATGCTGAACAGCCCGCCGGTCCGGGTGGCTGCGTTCACCAGCGAAACAAGGCACACCAGCGCGAAGCCCCGATTGGCACCCACCAGCTTCAACTGTGCGAAAAAGCTTGGCAGCTTCGCACCCCGGGCCCCCGCCCGCGCGATCTCCCGCGTCTCCCCCACCGCGAACCAGGCAATAACGCCCACCAGCAGCCCCACCACGGCATAGGCCCAGAACGGCGCCGAGAGCCCGAACCACTCCGCCAGCAGCCCGCCTGGCAACGGCCCTGCGCCGGCGGCAAAAATGAAGCTGCCCCAATACAGCGACATCATGCGCCCGCGCCGCTCCGGCGTGGTGATGTCGGTCAGCACGATCTGCCCGGCGGTCACCACCATGCCGGCGCCGATGCCGGCGACGAAGCGCCCGGCCATGAACTCCGGGTAGGAACTGGCAAGCGCGCACCAGAGATTCCCGGCCGAGGTCGCCACGGCCCCGGCCGCCAGCGCATGGCGCCGGCCGAACCGGTCGGCAATCTGGCCAGCAGGGGCGGAGGAGAACAGCCGGGCCAGGCCATAGGCGGCAATCGCAGCACCGATCCAGGCCACGGGAACCCCGAACTGGCGCGCATAGAGCGGCAGCACCGGCACAACACTGCCAAAGCCAAGCTGGTTGACCGCGACGAGAATGCACATCCAGAGCAGGATGCGGCGCTCGCGGGCAGGCAGGTTGTTCAGCAACGCAGGAGTCTTCTTTTTCTCAGGGAAAAGACCATGCGTGCCTAGAGCACAAACGGCAGGTCGGTATCGCCCGTCTTGGCACCGAAATGGGTCAGGATGGCATGCGCCTGCCCACGATGGTGGGTCTGGTGGTTGAACATATGCGTCACCAACAGGCCGCGAGTCATCACCAGGGTCTTCTGCTGGCTGCCGCTGAACCAGGAAAGCTCGGTGTCGAGCCAGTCCTGCGTGAGGCGGCCGGCAAACTCAGTGATACGGGCATCAAGGGCAACGCGGGCAGCGCACAGCTCTTGCCAGTCCTCGATCAGGTACGGGCTGCCGGGGATGGAAACCTGGGGCATCGGCCAGTCGTCGAAACGGTGCATCCAGGTGCTGTCGCCCCAGACGAGGTGGCAGAGCGTGCCGTGGAGCGAGCCAAAGAACGCGCCCCGGTCCTCCCGCCGCTGCGCATCCGTCAGCGTCTCCGCGGCGGCGTACCAGCGGCGGTTCATCTCCGCGTTGTACGCCGCCATGGTGCGGGCATAAGCTGGGGTGATCATGAGACGCGGGTGAAGGCCAGGTTCTTCACGCGGTTCCCGTTGATGAGCAGGCCGGTCACCGCACCCTGGGCGTTGCGCACCACCCGCGCATCCTGCCAGGAACGGTAGAGCGCCCCGGGGCTCCACACGCGGAAGATATCGCCCTCGATCCCCTCCAGCGGCCACGGCCCGGCCTTGGCGTGCGGGCCGTCGATGGCGAGGTCCATGCCGGCGGGATGCGCGGTGATCGTCCAGGTCGCCGCCATCTCCTCCGACCGATAAATGCCCGGCAGGTCGGCCGGCAGTCCGGCATCGGGCGCCACGCGGTGGTAGGTGGCCGTGGTGCCGGCATCCAGCTCGATCTCCATGCGGTTGCCGTCGGCGGCCAGGCGGAAGGCGAAATCCCGCCCGGCATTGGACGATTCCAGCCGCCCATCGCCGAACGACCGCACCTCGAAGGCCACGCCATTGGTGCTGCCGCTCAGCACGCCCTTGTCCGACAGGGTGAAATCCACCGTGGCCGGGACGGCGGGGTTGAGGAAGCGGCCGACATGGCGGGCGAGCACATCCGGCGCCGGCAGCTTCAAGGCCGGCTTGGCGCCCGGCGTGCTGTCCAGCATGTGGTGCAGGATCTTCTGCCCGATGGCATAGGGGTTGGCGGTGGCGTTGTTGGCGATCACCACGATCGCCGTTTCCAGCTCCGGCACGCGCAGGAACTCGGTCTTGTAGCCGGGCCACAGCCCGCCATGGCTCACGGTCCGCACGCCGCGCACGGAGGAAAGCCGCAGGCCGCGGGCATAGTCGTTCAGCTTGCCATTGGTGAAGGGCGCGCATTCCTCCAACTCCGGCGTCAGGCCGTGCCGGTTGGTCTCGCAGGCCCGCGCCCAAAGGGCGAGATCAGTGATGGACGACACCAGCGCGCCCTCGCCATGCACCGCAAAGCCGTGCTGCGCCTTCACCCAGGGGCCCACGCCATCGGCCGGGTTGGCCGGCAGGTAGCCGGTGGCCAGGCCCGGCACGAGTTCCGTCGTGGATTCCACCATCCGCGTCATGCTCATGCCCGCGGGGGCGAACAGGCGCTGGGCGAGGAAATCGCGCAGCTTCATGCCGCTGGCGCGCTCCGCGATCACGCCCAGCAGCATGAACCCGGCATTGGAATACAGATACCGGCTCCCAGGCGGGAAGTTCAGCGTACGCTGCCGGGCAATGCCGGCCAGCAGCTGCTCATGGCTCGCCGGCATGGCAAGGTCAGTACCGCCGGTGCGCATGATCTCCAGCATGTCGCGAATGCCGGAGGTGTTGCGCATCATGTGGTCGATCGTGACGACCCCGCCAAAGTCCGAAAGCTCCGGCACATGCAGCCGAACATCGTCGGACAACGAGAGCTTGCCCTCCTGCGCCAGCAGCAGGATCGCCGCACAGGTGAACTGCTTGCTCACCGAGGCAATGCGGAACGTGGTGCCGGCCGCGATCGGCAGGCCGAGCTCGATGCTCGCCAGCCCGCCGCTCTCGTGCAGCACCAGCTCCTTGCCGCGGACGATCCCGATCGCCACGCCGGGGCCGGGCGCATCGCGCCAGGGGGCCAGCAGGGTAGCGACGTGGCGGTGCAGCAGGGTGGAGTCCAGGTCGGTCACGGCGGAATCCTCGGCGCTTGGGTGGCGGCACCCTAGGACGTTCGGGCGTGCGAGGGAATTGCCCCGGCTCTGCACGGAGCTGGGGTGACCGGCGCGGCGGAATGGGTTTACTGTTCCTGGAACAAGATGCGCTCGGCCCCAATGCGGGCCGCGGGAGAGACGTGAGATGACGGCATTGCCGGCAGGTGCGATCGACTGCGACATCCATCCCTCGGTGCCCAGCGTGCAGGCGCTGATGCCCTATCTGGAGGACCACTGGCGCGAGCAGGTGGTGATGCGCGGGATCGACGAGCTGAACTCGATCTCCTACCCGCTGAACTCCCCCCTCACCTGCCGCGCCGATTGGAAGCCGGCCTCGGGCCGCCCGGCCGCGGATGTCGCCACAGTTGCAAAACAGGCGCTCGACCCGTTCCGCACCTCGGTGGCCATCGCCAACTGCCTCTACGGCGTGCAGCTGCTGTTCAGCGAGGACATGGGGGCCGCCTTCGCCCGCGCCGTGAACGATTGGATGGCCAAGGAGTGGCTGGATAAGGAGCCTCGCCTGCGCGCCTCCATCGTCGTCCCCACCCAGAATGTCGAGATGGCGGTGGACGAGATCAACCGCTGCGCGGCGGACAAGCGCTTCGTGCAGGTCCTGCTGCTGGTCTCCGGCGACACCCCGCTCGGCCGCCGCCACCACTGGCCGATCTATGCCGCCTGCGAAAAGCACGGCCTGGCCGTGGGCATCCACGCCGGCAGCTCCTACCACAACCCACCCACCCCCGTGGGCTGGCCGAGCTACTACACCGAGGACTATGTCGGCCAGGCCCAGGCCTTCCAGACGCAGCTCACCAGCATGATCTGCGAGGGCGTGTTCACCAAGTTCCCGCACCTCAAGGTGGTACTGCTCGAATCCGGCTTCACCTGGCTGCCGGCGCATCTGTGGCGGCTGACGAAATACTGGCGCGGCCTGCGCATGGAGATCCCCTGGGTGGATCGCGCGCCCGGCGACATCGTTCGCAGCAACGTGCGCTTCTCCCTGCAGCCGGTGGATGGCCCGCCGGACCAGGAAAGCCTGCTGAAACTGTTCGACCATATGCAGAGCGACGAGCTGCTGATGTTCTCTACCGACTACCCGCACCACCAGTTCGACGGCAACGCGGCGCTGCCGGATGGGCTGAGCGCCGAACTGGCCCGCAAGATCGCGATCGACAACCCAAGGGCGACCTATGCCCGTCTCATGGAGACCGTCGGATGAACGAAATCCGTTCCCAGGCGACGCCTGAGGTCACTGCGGCGAGCAAGGTCGGCATCGGGGATGGCGACATCCACCCGGCGCGCAAGGGCCCGAAGGATTTCCACCCCTGGCTCTCCCAGCGCTGGCAGGACCATCTGGAGCAATACGGCTCCCCGGCCCGGCAGGGCTGGCAGGTGGGGCCGGCCTACCCCAAGAGCCAGCCGAACGCCTCGCGCCGCGATGCCTATCCCCCGGAAGGCGGCCGCCCCGGCAGCTCGCTCGAATTCATGCAGCGCCAGCACCTCGATGCCAACAACATCGAGCTGGGCATCCTCAACCCGCTCGGCTCCGGCCAGGGCGTGCAGAACCCGGAGCTCTCCGCCGCCCTCTGCCACGCCTCCAACGAGTGGCAGCTGGCGGAATGGACCAGCAAGGACAATCGCTTGCGGGCCAGCGTTGTGGTTCCCTATGAGGATCCGATCGCCTCCGCCGCCGAGATCCGCCGCTATGCGGACAACCCCGCCTTCGTCCAGGTGCTGCTGCTCAGCCGCACCGCGGAGCCGATGGGCAGCCGCAAATACTGGCCGATCTACGAGGCGGCCGAGGAAGCCGGCATGCCCGTCGGCGTGCACGCCTTCGGCTATGGCGGCAACCCGATCACCCCCGGCGGCTGGCCGAGCTACTACATCGAGGAAATGACCGGCCACAGCCAAAGCCAGCAGGCCGGCCTCACCAGCCTGGTGATCGAAGGCGTGTTCGAGCGCTTCCCGGCGCTGAAGATGGTGATGATCGAAGCCGGTTTCGCCTGGGCGCCCTCGCTGGCCTGGCGGCTGGACAAGCACTGGAAGACCCTGCGCAGCGAAACCCCGCACCTCAAGCGCCTGCCCAGCGAATACCTGCGCGAGAAGGTCTGGTGGACCACCCAGCCGATGGAAGAGACGGAGAGCCCCACCCGCCTCGCCGAGACCATCGAGTGGATGGGCTGGGACCGGCTGATCTTCGCCACCGACTACCCGCACTGGGATTTCGACGACCCCGCGCATGTGCTGCCGATGAAGATCAGCGAGGAGCAGCGCCGCGCCTTCTTCATGGGCAATGCGCGTAAGGTGTATCGCGGCTGCGCCGCGTGATTGGGCAAATTGGGTGCGCGGGCTGAGGGACGGAAGATGAGCCGACACGTTGTTGCCACCGCCCAGGAAATTCCCGAAGGCGGGCGCAAGCTGGTCACCGTACGCGGGCGGCCGATCGCCATCTTCAACCTGAAGGGCGAATACTTCGGCATGCTCAACCGCTGCCCGCACCAGGGCGGCCCGATGTGCGAAGGCCTGATCACCGGCCTGCGCCAGGCGCCGCAGCCGGGCGAATACGTCTTCACCCGCAAGGGCGAGATCCTGCGCTGCCCCTGGCACGGCTGGGAATTCGACATCAAGACCGGCCAGAGCTACGTCGACCCCGACAAGACCCGCATCCGCACCTACCCCGTGGAAGTGGAAACCGGCGCCGCGGTGGTAAAGGGCCCCTACGTGGCCGAGACCATCCCGGTCTCCGTCGAGGAGCAGTACGTCGTCGTCGAGATGTAACGGCGCGCCGCTCCATGGCGGTCGCCGACCGGCATGACATCGACGGGCGACGCGCTGTCGCCATCGTGCCGGGGTGCTGTTCCACGCCTTCCCCACACTCGTCCCAGGCGACGTCGTGGAGATGGACGTATGCTTCGTCGTCTCCGGCTGGCTGATCGGCGGGGTCGTATTCGCCGAGCAGACGCGGAGGTGATCGATCCGTTCGAACACCCATGCACCACGGTCACGTGCCCCGCTGCCACGACGCAAGGCGCACCGATCTGCACGCACGCGCTACACCTCCGGCCGAGCCATCCTGCGCTCGGCCGTGATGTATCTGGATGTCCAGGTGAAGCCCTAGGCCGGCAAATTCACCAGCAAATCCCCACCCTCGACCTTCACCTTGTAGGTCTGCAGGTCCTCCTCGATCGGCGCCCCAAGCCCCTTGCCGGTGCACACATCGAACTGCCCGGCATGCAGCGGGCATTCCACGATGTTCCCATCCAGATACCCATCCGTCAGCAGCGCAAAGGCATGGGTGCAGATATTGTCGGTGCAGTAATACTGCCCCCCCTCCAGGTGATACAGCGCCAGCGTGAGCCCGTTGACCTCCACCGGAAAGGCCGTGCCCTCCGCCACGTCGCTCGCCGCCGCCACGCGCACCCAGTTCTCCGACATCCGTCCGCTCCCATTGGAATCGCCGCGATGATGCCGCATCTACGCAGCCTTGTCGCGGGGGCGCCCGGCGCAGCTACCGATTGTCGACACCCCGCCTTTCCCCCTATCCTCGCCGAAATCGCGCAGGAAGACGCTTCATGAACGTCGAGGTCCGCCCGCAGGCCGCCCCAGCCGCCATGACCAAGCTGGCCATCGCCGATTGCGACACCCACCCGGTGCTGCCGCATCTCTCCCATCTCGATCGCTTTCTGCCGCAGCGCTGGCGCGACTACATCGCCACCTACGGCATGTCCCAGCGCCAGGGCCACCAGAACGGCGTGAACCCCTACCCCAAGGCCCAGCCGAACGCCGCCCGCCGCGATTCCTGGCCCCCGAACGGCGGCGCCCCGGGCACCGACCTCGATTTCATGCGCCAGCAGTATTTCGACCCGCTGAACGTCCACTTCGCCGTCATCAACCCGCTCACCCCCTCCGGCGAGGGCTTCGCCAACCCCTACCTTTCCGCCGCCATGTGCCGCGCCACCAACGAATGGCAGGCGCACGATTTGGTCGCCAAGGAACCCCGCTTCCGCGCCTCCATCTGCATCCCCTACGAAGACACCGAAGCCGCCGTCGCCGAGATCGAACGCTGCGCCGGCCGCCCGGAATTCTGCCAGGTGCTCATCCTCGGCCGCACCGGCGAACCCCTGGGCGCCAAGCGCTACCGCCGCATCTTCGCCGCCGCCGCTGCCGCCGGCCTGCCCGTCAGCATCCACGCCTTCGGCTACAGCGGCGCCCCCGTCACCCCCGCCGGCTGGCCGAGCTTCTACATCGAGGAAATGACCGGCCACGCCCAGGCCGCCCAGGCCCAGCTATCCTCCATGGTGGTCGAAGGCCTGTTCGAGGATCACCCCACCCTCAAGGTCCTGATGGTGGAGGCTGGCTTCGCCTGGCTGCCCCCGCTGGCCTGGCGGCTGGACCGCAACTGGCGGATCCTCAAGCAGGAAACCCCGCACCTCCGCCTCTCCCCCAGCGAATACATCCACCGCAACATCTGGCTCACCACCCAACCGATGGAGGAGCCGGACCCCCGCGAGCATCTGCTGGACACGATCGGCTGGATCGGCTGGGACCGCCTGCTCTTCGCCACCGACTACCCGCACTGGGATTTCGACGACCCGTCCCAGGCCCTGCCGATGCACGTCGACGCAAAAAACCGCGAACGCTTCTTCATCGGCAACGCACGCGAGGTCTACGGCTTCAAGTAACGGCACGCCCCCACAGAGGGGCGGCACCAAAAGGGGAAACCACCATGGCCAAAACCAAGATCGGCCGCCGCGCCGCCCTGGGCACGGCACTCGCCCTGCCCGCGCTCAACGTCCGCGCCCAGTCAGAACCCGTGACACTCATCAGCCACCGCTACCCAGCGCTGGAGTGGTACGCCGACAAGATGAAATCCGCCCTGCCCGGCGTCACCGTCGACGCCAGGCTCATGCCCTCCGGCGACGCCGGCCAGCTCCAGCGCCTGCAATTCTCCGCCGCCTCCCCGGGCATGGACATCCTCTGGCTCAACGGCTCGCTCATGGCCTTCTACGCCAAGAACGGCTGGATCGAACCGCTGGACGACCTGATCGCCAAGTTCCAGAGCGAATACAAGCTCGGCGACATCAACCCCACCTCGCTCAAGGGCCTCAGCTACGACGGCAAGATCTACGGCCTGCCGCTCACCACCAACACGCTGATGTATGCCTATCGCGAGGATGTCTTCGCCGAACGCAAGCTCCAGCCCCCCACCACCTGGGAACAGCAGGTGGAAATCGCCAAACAGCTCCACTCCCCCCGCCGCAGCGGCACCACGCTGAGCCTCAAATGGGACATGCCGCCCTACGAGCTCTCCAGCGTCCTCAACACCGTCGGCGATGGCTGGTTCGACAAGAACTGGCGCCCCACCTTCCACACCGAGAAGGGCCAGAAGGCCATCGACCTCTACAAGCGCCTCTCCGCCTTCGCCGTCCCCGGCTTCACCAGCCAGGCCAACGACGAAAACACGGTCAACTTCGCCCAGGATGTCGCCGCCACCGGCCAGCAATGGGCCACACGCTGCGCCACCATGGACAACCCGCAGCGCAGCAAGGTGGTCGGCAAGATGCAGTGGGCCGTCCCCCCCGGCGGCCGCCAGGCGCTCTCGACCGACGGCTACGCCATCAGCAAGTTCAGCGCCAAGAACAAGGAAATGCTGTTCCGTCTCCTGGCCAAGGCACTGGACGAAGACAGCCAGCGCGGTGCCGCCGACCTCGCCACCCCCACCCGCCGCGCCGTGCTGAACGACCCGGCGATCCAGGCCAAGTTCCGCTGGTATCCCGCCGTCTCCAAGTGCCTGGAGGTCGGCGAACCCCTGCCCGCCCTGGCCGAGTTCAACGAAGCCGGCGAGCTCGCCTGCAAGCGCATCGTCCAGGCCATCGTCGGCCAGATGCCGGTGAAGGAGGCCCTCACCACCGGTGCAGCCGAGGTCACGGAGCTCCTCACCCGCCGCGGCTACTACAAGGGCTGACCTGCGCCGGCCCGTGTTGACGTGGCACGGGCCGGCCCGGACAATCGAAAGGGCGGGATCCCGGGGGGCATCACACGGGACCGGCAATGGGGGAATCCGGGCCGATGTGGCTGTTCATGGCTCCGAGCGTGCTGGTCATCGCGCTCGTGCTGTTCTATCCGTTCTTCTCGGCGGTATATTACAGCTTCTTCAACTATTACCTGGGCTCCCAGGCCATCACCTTCGCAGGGCTGGACAACTACACCAACCTGCTGTCGGAAGAGCGGTTCTGGATCACGATGGGCAACACGTTCTTCCTCGTGGGCGCCTCCGTGGCGCTTCAGCTGGTGCTGGGAATGGCCCTGGCACTCGCCCTCTATGCCTGCACCCGTGGCGTGCGCCTCATCTCCCTGCTGAACTTCCTGCCGCATGTCGTCACCCCCGTCGTCGGCGGCATCTTCCTCAAATGGATGTTCGTCGGCCGCTGGGGCCTGCTCGATGCCACGCTGATCGGCTTCAACATCTTCCCGCCGGATTGGCTGGGCGACCCCGCCTGGGCCAAGTTCACCGTCATCCTGGCCGACACCTGGAAGTTCATGCCCTTCCTGATGCTGGTGCTCTACGCCGGCCTCCAGGCCTTCGACACCGCCCTGCTGGAAGTCGGCCGCGCCTCGGCGCTGGGCGTGCTCACGCTCATCGTCGTCGCCATGATGGTCGCCGCCCTCATCTGGTTCATGCAACGCCGCGGCCGGGAGGCGTTCTAGTGACCCGCTCGCCGAACACTGCCAACCTGGAGACGCCGATGGGCGGGACACTAGACTCTAGCCTGAAGTGGCCTGCTGATCCGCTCCGTCCGGCCGAAGCCGGCCGAACTGCGCGGGCAGGACACTAAGATGAAACCCCGCCATCAGATCCCCCTCCTCGTCCTCCTCTCCCTCTTCACCTTCATCAACCTCGTGCCGATCCTTTGGGGCCTGCTGATCTCCATCAAGCAGCCGGCAGACGCCTTCTCCATCCCACCCACGCTGATCTTCGAACCCACCCTGCTGTTCCACTGGGAAGTCTGGGTGGAACGCGGCTTCTTCAGCTTCCTCATCAACAGCCTCATCGTGGCCGCCGGCACCATCTGCATCTCGGTCCCGCTCGGCACGCTCGCCGCCTACGGCCTGGCCCGCACCAAAACCAAGCACGCCAACAAGCTGCTGTTCAGCCTGCTCGCCATCCGCATGCTGCCGCAGATCCTGCTCGCCATCCCCTTCTTCGTGATGGCCCGCTACCTGTCGCTGATCGACACCTACATCATGATGATCCTGGCCATGGTGGCGATCAACCAGCCCTTCACCATCTGGCTCATGCGCAGCTTCTTCGTCGACGTGCCGGTGGAGCTGGACGAAGCCGCGATGATCGACGGCTGCAACCGCTGGCAGGCCTTCTGGCACGTGGTGCTGCCCACGGTGCGCCCCGGGCTCGCCGTCACCTCGCTGTTCTCCATGCTGCTGGCCTACAACGAGTTCCTCTTCGCCCTCATCCTCACCGGCAGCCGCACCAAAACCCTGCCCGTGGCCATCGCCGAATACGGCGGGGAGGACATCAACTACTGGTCCATCTCGGCGGCCGGCGCCATCGGCATCATGCTGCCGCCGGTGATCTTCACCATCCTCGTCCAGCGCCACCTGATCCGCGGCCTCACCTTCGGGGCGGTGAAGGGCTAATCGTTCCGGTTGACACATCAATTTGATGCACCCATTCTCTGCGAAAATCACGCAAACGCAATGAGGGTGTCATGCCGCAAGACCTCGGAAAAAACGGCAAGATTGGGCTGCTGATAGCCAGCGCGTGCGTGCTTCTGGTTCTTCTGGGCATGACGGTCGCCTATTTCCGCCAAAGCTTCGGGCTGTCGGCGCTGGCTCTGGGCAGCATGGTCGTGCTGCTCTGGGCGCTTGTGATCTTCGCCGCACTGATGAACATCGTCGGCCTTTCCGACAAGACCCAGGCCCTCGGCCTGCCGGAAGGATCGATCCGCGCCATCATCGCGATTGCCCTGGTGGGCTTGTTCGCGGTGCTCGCCTCCACGGTGTTGAACGGTCACGCGGTGATCCTCAGCAACGACGCGAAGCTGGAAACCCTCACGACCATACGGGACCAGAACAAAACACTGTCCCTGATGATCAAGCCCAACCCAAACACCGAACCGCAAACCTTCACCGTATCCACCCCCGCCGCCCCCGCCGACGACTTCATGAAGCAGATGCTCACCCTCGTGGGCACGCTGATGACAGCGATCACCGCGTTCTATTTTGGCGGCCGCACCGCCAACCCAAGCGACCCGACCCGAGCGGCGCCCAAACTGACGGCCGTGATCGACTCGCCTGTCGAACTCTCGCGTGAGCCGTCGATGATCAAGCTCTCCGGCGCCGATCTCAACAACGTCAAGTCGGTGAGCCTGTTCAATGGTAAAACCCAGCGCATTGCCCAGGGCGTCCTGTCCAACAGCAGCCAGGTCCATGCCCTCGTCGCGTTCTCCGATGAGGATCGGACCGACGAGAAAACCTGGAGCGTGTCGGTCACTGACGATATCGGCCGCGTCGCCACGCTGGAGAATGCCCTGACGACCAAACCCAAGGCCTGACGCTCAACCCAGGGCAGTCACCGGGGCAAATGCCCGTCGGTATTGGGATGCGGCACAAAATCGGCTATACTGAACCGTGGTGTTCCGGAAGGAAGAACGCATGAACGTCCAGGTTCGCACGCAAACCGCCGCCGGCACCGCCGCCAGCAAGCTCGGCATCGCCGATATCGACCTGCACCTCGGCCCGCCAAACTGGGAAGCCATCTACCCCTTCCTCGCCAAGCGCTGGATCGACCACATCGCCACCTTCGGCATGTCCCACCGCACCGGCCTCAACAACGGCGGCCCCAACTACGCCAAGGCCCAGCCCGCCGCCGCCCGCCGCGATGCCTGGCCGCCCTCCGGCAAGCCGCCGGGCACAGACCTCGATTTCATCCGCTCCCAGCACCTCGACCCCTACAATGTCGAGTTCGGCACCATCAACACGCCCACCCCCTCGCAAAGCTTCATGAACCCAGCCCTGGGCACCGCCATCTGCTCGGCGCTCAACGACTACGCCGTGGAGTTCCTCGCCAAGCCGGAACCCCGCCTCAAGGCCAGCATCACCATCAACTACGAAGATGCCGAAGGCGCGGTCGCCGAAATCCGCCGCTGGGCCGGCAGCCCCCATATCGGCCACGTCTACCTGCTGTCGCGCACCGCCGAACCCCTCGGCACCCCGCGCTACCGCCCCATCTTCCGCGCCGCGGCGGAAGCCGGCATCCCCGTCGCCATGCATGCCTTCGGCTTCGGCGGCAACCCCAACACCTCCGGCGGCTGGGCCAGCTTCTATATCGAAGACATGCTCGCCCACGCCCACTCCATGCAGTCCCAGCTCATCTCCCTGGTCGTGGAAGGCGTCTTCGAGGAACTGCCGAACCTCAAGTTCGTCATGATCGAAGGCGGCTTCGGCTGGGTGCCCTCCCTCGGCTGGCGCCTGGACAAGCACTGGAAAACCCTGCGCAGCGAAACCCCGCACCTGCGCCTCGCCCCCAGCGAATACATCAAGCGCAACGTCTGGCTCACCACCCAGCCCATGGAAGAACCCGCCAACCCCAAGCACCTCGAAGACCTGATCGCCTGGATCGGCCTCGACCGCCTGATGTTCGCGTCAGACTACCCGCACTGGGATTTCGACGACCCCATGACCTCCCTGCCCATCCGCTTCAACGCCGAAGACTCGCGCAAGTTCTATCGCGGCAATGCGGCGGCGGTGTACGGAAGATAAGCGCCTTCTTTTTCTGAAGAAAAAGAAGCAAAAAGACTTTTATTCATACGCACGTCAACGCCTCGCCCTTCCAACAAGAGGGCGAGGCGTTTCCATTTAAGCCCCACGTCATCCTGAGCCGAAGGCGAAGGACCCACGCCTTTCCGCGCCACCGCCAAGGTGAGCCGAACTCCCGCCCCCACGTACGTACGTAAAAAATTCCCTTCCCCTCCGGTCTTCCCTGTGCGATAGTTATCATTGATGCCAAACACTGCAGCCGCACCGAGCGAAGCCGATGCACCGCGCCCTTGGGCGCGGGCGATTCTGCACGCCCAGATTCCGGCCGCCCTCAAGCTCCTGCTGCTGGCCCTGCTTGGCGCCCTCTCGATGGCCCAGGCCCCGCGCAATATCATGCGCCTGCCGCGCAAGGACTGGTTCCTCGCCGCGCACACCAATCCCAATGAAGACCCGGACTCCCCCCAGGACTGGTACGAGCTCCGCCGCCTCCGCCGCGCCCGCGCCGAACTCGGCTGGCTGCTGCGCGGCAGGCCTAACCGGGGCATGTCCCTGTTGGGCCATCGCGCGCCCGCATTCCCCCCGCCGCCGACCGCCCGCGCGCCCCCATAGCCCACGCACGCCCAAAATCACCCCGAATCCGTCGAGAAAACCCCGCCTCGCGCGGCGATGACTCATGCCCAAAGCAAGATTCTTCTTTTTTCTGAAGAAAAAAGAAGCAAAAAAGACTTCATTCGCTTGCGCGCGCGCCAGAACACCCAGCACCCGCACAAACGAATAAAGGTTTTTTGGTTCTTTTTTTCAAAAAAGAACCGCTTCCTTCCTTAAAGCCGCCGAACCGCCTCAAACCCCACATCCGCCGCCACCAGCGCCGCATCGATATCCGCCGCCTGGTGCGCCGTGCACAGGAACATGTTGTGCTTGGGGTGGAAGTAGGCCCCTGCCCGCAGCGCCGCCGAGCAGAACGCATTGGCCTTCGTCAGCGCCGCATCGTCCTCGAACAGCACCAGCGGCATCTGCACCGGCCCGGTCTGGCGAATACCGATCCCGTGCTTCTTCGACAGCGCCTCCATGCCCACCCGGAACCGCTCGCCCATCGCCACCATGTGCCCGATCCCGTCATCGCGCGTCAGCGCCCGGATCGTCGCCACCCCCGCCGCATGCGGCACCGCCGCCGTCCAGAACGACCCCGTCGAAAACGTGCCCTTCACCGCATCCCGAAACCGGTCATTCCCGGTGATCGCCGCCAGCGAATGCCCGTTGGCGATGGACTTGCTCCACGCCGAAAGATCCGGCCGCACGCCCACCGTCTCCCACGATCCGCCCAGGTGCAGCCGGAACCCCGCCCGCACATCGTCGATGATCAGCGCCGCCCCCGTGGCATCGCACAGCTCCCGCGCCCGCCGCGCAAACGCCGCGGAAGGCATCTCCTGGTCGATGCCCACATCATGCCGGAAGGCGGAGGCCACGATCGCCGCCAGGTCCCCGCTGTTGCGATCCACCGCCGCCTCCAGGCTGGCAACGTCGTTGTAGATGTAGTGATCGATATGCGCCCGGTCCTCGGCGGTCACCCCGCTCAGGGAAGGCGAGGTCCACGGCACCGCCCCATGATAGGCCCCCTTGGCCACCAGCACCTTGCGCTTGCCGGTCCCGGCCCGCGCGAAGGTCACGGCCATGGTGGTCGCATCGGTGCCGTTCTTCTGGAACTGCACCCAGTCCGCATGCGGGATGGTATCCACCAGCAACTCGGCCAGCTCCACCATCGCCTCGCCCGGCCCGTTCTGGCAGTCCCCGGCCGCCGCCTGCCGCGCTGCCGCCGCTTCCACCTCCGGGTGGTGATGCCCCAGCAGCACCGGCCCCCAGCTGCACATGAAGTCGATGTATTCGTTCCCGTCCACATCGCGGATGCGGCACCCCTGCGCGGAGCTGAAGAACTGCGGATACCCCTCGGGCAGGTTGGCCGCGTTCTGGTGCCCCCACATCCCGCCCGGCACCACCCGCGCCGCGCGCGCCCGCAGTTCCGAATCCTTCGCGTTGTGCAGCATCCGCTTCTCCATCGCCTGCAATTCGGTCCATCCTAGGCGCGCCACGCTCCCCCGGGAAAGGACCCCCATGCGCAAGCTGCTCGCCGCCCTCCTGCTGCTGCCCAGCCTTGCCTCCGCGCAACCCCTACGGATCGGCCTGGCCAGCGACCCGGATATCCTGGACCCCACCCTGTCGCGCACCTCCGCAGGCCGCGTGGTGTTCTCCGGCCTGTGCGACAAGCTGGTGGAGATCGACGCGAAGCTGAACTTCGTCCCCCAGCTCGCCACCGCCTGGGCCTGGCAAGACGAAGGCAAAACCCTCGCCCTCACCCTGCGCCCCGGCGTGAAGTTCCACGACGGCGGCACGATGGACGCAGCCAGCGTCCAGGCCTCGCTGCAACGCCACCTCACCATGCAGGGCTCCACCCGCCGGGCAGAGATGGGCCCGATCACCGCCATCGACGCCACCGGCCCGCTGGAAGTGAAGATCCGCCTCTCCGCCCCCTTCGCCCCCCTGGTCGCCGCCCTCTCCGACCGCGCCGGCATGATGATGTCCCCGTCCAGCGCCGCCCAGAACGGCGAGAACTTCGCAAAGGCCCCCGGCTGCGCCGGCCCGTTCAAGTTCACCCGCCGCATCGCCCAGGACCGTATCGAGCTGGAGCGTTTCGCCGAGTACTGGGATGCGAAAAGCATCGCCTTCGACAGCGCCGTGTACCGCCCGATCCCCGATGCCACCGTCCGCGCCGCCAATTTGCGCTCCGGCACGCTGGACGTGATCGAGGCGGTGAACCCGAACGACGTGCCAGACCTCAAGGCCGACCGCCGCGTGAAGGTCCATTTCGGCCCGAGCCTGGCGGTGAACTATCTCGCCATCAACGTCGCCAACGGCAAGCGCGCCGAAGCCCCGCTGGGCAGCAGCAAGCTGGTGCGCGCCGCGCTGGAGGCCGCCATCGACCGCAAGGTGCTGAACCAGGTGGCGTTCGAGGGCCTGTTCACCCCCGGCAACCAGGCCGTCCCGCCCGGCCACGCCTTCTACGCCGACGCCATCCCGGTCCCGCCGCGCGACCTCGCAAAGGCGAAGGCCCTGCTGAAGCAGGCCGGCTTCGATACGGTGAAGATGCAGCTGACCGTCCCCAACACCACCACCTACCGCCAGGTCTCCGAAGTGCTGCAGGCCATGGCGGCCGAAGCCGGCATCCAGATGGAGCTGGTGATCACCGAAGTGGCCACGTCCCTCAAGCAATGGACCGACGGCGACTTCGAATCCCTCGTCATCGCCTGGTCGGGCCGGACAGACATCGACGGCAACCTCTACAACTTCAAGGCCTGCGGCGCCGCCCTCAACGGCGGCCGCTACTGCAACGCCGACGTGGACCGCCTGCTGAACCTCGGCCGCCAGGCCAGCGACCCCGCCACCCGCAAGCGCGCCTATGCCGAATCGGCCGCGATCTATCTGGAGGACCGGCCGTACATCTACCTCTGGCACCCCGTGCTGATCACCGGCACCGCGGCCAATATCGAAGGCCTCGCCATGGTCCCCGATGGCCTCATCCGTCCCCAGGGCCTGAAGCGCACGCCATGAAGATCACGGACGTCGAACCCATCCTGCTGCGCGGCGAAGCCAGCTACGGCGCCACCGCCGGCGGGGAGGAAGCCACCGACAACGGCGACTGGCAGCTGCTGGTCCGCGTCGCCACCGATGAAGGCCTCACCGGCTGGGCCGATGCCGAAACCCTGGCCCCGGCGGCCGTCGCCATCATCTCCGGCCAGGGCATGTCGATCCCGGGCTTCCAGACCCTGGCCGGCCTGCTGATCGGCGAAAACCCGCTCGATGTGCAACGCCTGTGGGACAAGCTCTATGTCGGCAGCGCCTATTACGGCCGCCGCGGCATCGCCATGCAGTGCATCTCGGCGATCGACAACTGCCTCTGGTCCATCCGCTCCCAGGCCGCCGGCCAATCCCTCTCCCGCCTGTTGGGCGGCAGGCGGCGCGAGAGCATTCCCGCCTACGCCTCCACCCTGTTCCGCGACACGCCGGACGGCATGGCAGCCGCCGCCCGCGGCTACATCGACCGCGGCTTCCGCGCCGTGAAGTTCGGCTGGGGCGTGTTCGGCCAGGATGAAGGCCGCGACAGGGAACTCGTCGCCGCCGCCCGCGAGGCCCTCGGCCCCGATCGCCACCTGCTGGTCGATCCCGGCTGGTACCCCGCCGGCTGGAAGAACGCCGCCCAGCCCTTCTCCAGCGCACTGCGCACCCGCCGCGAAGCCGAACACCTCTGCCGCTGGCTGGCGGAGTACAACGTCGGCTGGATCGAGGACTTCATCCACCCGGAGCGCTTTGACGAATACGCCGCCATCCGCCGCACCAGCCCCACCCCGGTCGCCGCCGGTGAGCAGGTGGCCACGATCTGGGATTTCCAGCGCTTCATCGGCGAAGGCTGCGTGGACATCGTGCAGCCGGATCTCTCCCGCTGCGGCGGCATCAGCGTCGCTGCCCGCGTGGCGGAAATGGCGGAACAGGCCGGCATCGACCTCGTGCCGCATTCCTGGCTCACCCACCTGCTCACCGGCTACTCCCTGCAACTCATCGCCACCCTGCCACGCGCGAAGTTCGTGGAATTCAACGTGAGCCAGAGCGCCCTCACGCGCGGCATCGCGAAAGCCAGCTTCGATTTGCAGCCAGACGGGACCGTGCCGATCCCCGACACGCCCGGCATCGGCGTGGAGGTCGATCTCGACTTCGTTCAAGCCCACAGGGTCAACTGAGCATGGAACGCATCATCACCCGCCCCAGCGGCCTCGACCTCGAAAGCCCCGGGCGCCGCGACTACTGGGTGGCGCTGGAGCATGATTCGATCTGGGGCGACCACCTGATCCCCCTCACCGTCATGGTCGGCCCGAACGCAAAGCCCGGCCAGGGCCTGGTGGCCTTCGGGTCCAATCACGGCAACGAATACGAAGGCCCCGTGGCGGTGAAGCACCTGCTGCGCGACATCGAGGCGGAGAACGTGCAGGGCCGCATCATCCTGGTCCCGGTGCTGAACCCCGCCGCCTTCCGCGCCGGCACGCGCGATTCCACTCTGGACGACAACCGCAACCTCAACCGCTGCTTCGTCGATGGCGCCGGCGTCTCGCCCGCGATGGCAGGGATCACCCACCGCATCGCCGCCTTCGTGCGCGGCTTCATCTGGCCGCATGTGCACGTCGTGATCGACCTGCACGCCGGCGGCAGCGTCGCGCGCTTCGCCCGCGGCACCAGCTACCATCTGGTGGACGACCCCGAGCAGGGCCGCCTGATCGAGACCACCGCGCGCTGGTTCGGCACGCCGATCGTGATCGCCTACCAGAACGAAACCCCGGGCCTGCTGCCCAGCGAGGGCGAGCGCCTGGGCAAGATCACCATCGGCGGCGAATTCGGCTGGGGTGCCGCCGTCTCAGCCGAGGGCGTACGCTACGCCAAGCACGGCGTGCTGGCCGCCGCCATCCATCTCGGCCAGATGCGCGGCCAGATCGAGAAGATCGCCCACCACGCCGCCAACGCGCAAAAACTCGCCGCCATGGTGGACCGGGACTGCTTCACGGTGGCGCCGTTCGACGGTCACTTCGAACCCGTCATCGAATGCGGCGCGGAGGTGAAGGCGGGCACCGTGGTCGGCTGGCTGCACGATTTCCAGCGCATCGACCTCGACCCCTGGCCGGTGCGCGCCCAGGTGGACGGCATCATCATCGCCCAGGCCTGGGGGGCCGTGGTGCGCCAGGGCCAGCACATCGCCATCGTGGGCCGCATCCTGCCCTGGCTTGCCTAGACTCAAGGACTCCGCCACACCGCGGCATGCTTGCTGACGCCTTCGGCCTCGCCTGGCCGCATCCCCTGCCGCCCTGGCAACAGGAAGGCATCGCCCGCCTCACCCAGGGCTCACTGTTGCTTGCCGACGACATGGGCCTGGGCAAGACCGTGCAGGCCATCGCGGCCCTGCGCGTGCTGGGGGCGGAGGCCCGCCCAGCCCTGATCGTCGCGCCGGCCAGCCTGCTGCTGCAATGGCAGGCGCAACTGCGGCTCTGGGCGCCGGAGCTGAACCCCTCCCTGGTGCAGGGCAGCACGCGCGAACGCGAAACCGCCTGGTGGCGCCGGGCCGACGTGCATCTGGCCAGCTACGAATCGCTGCGCGCCGACATGGAGCTGCCGCCGCCCTTCGGCCCGGCCCACCGCATCTGGCAGGTGGTGGTGGCCGACGAGGCGCAGCGCCTCAAGAACAGCGGCACCGCCACCGCGATGGCCATCCGCCGCCTGCGCACCCACCGTGCCTGGGCACTCACCGGCACGCCGCTGGAGAACCGGCTGGAAGACCTCGTCTCCATCCTGGAATTCGTCGTGCCCGGCGCCTACGAACGCCGCACCCTGGCGCTCGGCCTGCGCCCGCTGCTGGATCGCGTGCAGTTGCGCCGGCGTCGGGCGGACGTGCTGCCCAACCTGCCGCCGAAAACCGGCTTCACCATCGACCCCGGCATGGGCCCTGCCCAGCGCGCCGCCTACAACGCCGCGGAGCGCCAGGGCGTGGTCTGGCTGCGCAGCCAGGGCGCCAGCGTGCGGGTGACCCAGGTGCTGGAACTGCTGCTCCGCCTCAAGCAGATCTGCAACGCCGTGCCGGAGAACGGCACCTCTGCCAAGCTGGACGACCTGGAACGCCGCATCGAGGCCGCTGCCGAGGCGGGCGAGAAATCCCTGGTGTTCAGCCAGTTCGTCGATGCCCCGTTCGGCGTGGCGGCCATCGCCACAAGGCTGCGCCGCTTCGCGCCGCTGACCCTCACCGGCGCGCACGATGCCGCCACGCGCGATGCCACGCTGCGCCGCTTTGCCGAGAACCCGGCCCACAAGGTCCTGGTGCTGTCGCTGCGCGCCGGTGGCGTTGGCCTCAACCTGACCGCCGCCAGCCTGGTGTTCCACTTCGACCGCTGGTGGACGGCGGCGGTGGAAGCCCAGGCGGAGGACCGCGCGCACCGGATGGGCCAGCAGCGCCCTGTGCAGGTGTTCACCTACGTCACGCCCAACACGGTGGAATCGCGCATCGCCGAGATCATCGCCCGCAAGCGCGCCCTGGCGGACCTGTTCGTGGACGGCATCGAGCCGGAGGGGCTGGAGGGCCTGGCGCTGGCCGACCTGCTGCACGCGGCCGGGGTTTAGCTACACCAGCGCCTTGGCGAACACCCCGGTGGCATAATCCGGCCATTCCGCCTGCAACATGTCGCGCAGCCCCTGCGCCGCAGCGAGCAGCGCGGGCAGCGCCGGGGCGCCGCCGGGCATGCCCACGGAGACATGCCCCTCCCGGCTGGCGCACAGCGCGCCTTGTTCCGCCAGCAGCGCCTTCACCTGCTTGTGGAGCTTGCCGCCGGCCATCACCCAGGGCAGGTAGGCCTCCAGCCACAGCACGTCCTTGGCATCCACGCGCAGCGTGACCGGTTCCGGCCGCAGCCATACCAGCGTCACGCCAGGCTTGCCGCGCCTGGTCTTGGCCGTGCCGGGCGCCAGCCCCTGCGCCTCCACCGCCGCGCGCAATGCCGCGATCCGATCGGCCATCACGCCCTCCCCAATTCGATGCGCAGCAGCCAGCGTGTCATTTCCGGCACCCAGCGCTCCACCGTGAACCCCGCCCGCTCCAGCACGCGGCGGGAGGCGGCGTTCCCGGGATGCACGAAGGCGCAGACGGAGGGAAGGCCGAGTTCGCGCGCCCGATCGACGCTTGCCGACACCACCTCACCGGCGAAGCCTTTGCCCCAGGCTGCGCGCGCGAAGAAATATGCCACCTCCGGCCCGTAGCCGGGATCGAACGGGTCGTCGTTCAGCCCGCCAAAGCCCACGACGCGGCCCTCGTGCCGCACCGTCCAGCAACCGAAGCCGAGCTTGCGCGCCTGCCACCAGTGCCCGGCGATGTGCCGGCGCATGGTGCGCAGCGAGGCCTGGCGGTAGGTGTGCTGCATTACCTCCGCATCGCCCATGAAGGCGAACAGCGCGGGCGCATCCTCCAGCCGGGGTGGCGAAAGATGCAGCCGGGCTGTCAATCGTTCCTGGGGTGCAGCCAAGGATTGGCATCCAGCGGCGAGATCGGGCGGCGGATCCTGGTATAGGGAATCCTGGCCGCATCCGGCGGATAGGGCCCGCCGCAATCGACATAGGTGATCTTGGCGGCGATCGGCGCGAAGGCGGCGAAGAAGTGGTTGGACGATTTCACCACCACGATCTTCTTCTGCGACAGGTCGATGCCGAGATTGGTGAACACCGGCGGCGAGAAGGTTTGCGCCCGCCCGCTGGCGAGCACCACATCGAGGTTGCCGATGCTGACCGCCGCCGCCGCGCCGAGCGAAACCTCGCTCTGCTCGAACGGGATGCGAAGATCCTCCGTCACGGCGCGCACCGTCACCACCGCGTCGATCGGGTTGCCGGAGGTGGCGGCTGCCTTGCCGCCGAAGCGCAGCGGCATCACCGCGCCCACGCCGGCGGCGATGCAGAAATTCACCGCCTGCGCATCCCACAGCGCGCCGACGGCCGCGGGTACATCGGGGTATTTCAGCAGTTCCTCGATCAGGAAGGTGCTGTCGCCGGCCACGCCGCCGCCGGGGTTGTCCCACCGGTCGGCCAGCACCACCGGGCCGCCCTCGGTGGCGAGCGCATCGGTAACGGCCTCGGCGGTTTTCAGGTGCACGGGGTTGGCGCCCTTGCCCCAGGCGAGTTGCTCGCGGCCCAGTTGTTCCGCCAGCGCCTCGCCGCGGGCGCGGTCATCGGCATAGACCAGCATCTTGCTGCCGACGTCGTACACATCCGCCGCGGTGAAGCCGTGGATGGCGCTGATGGAGCGGATGCCATCGCGGCCTTCCATCGCCAGCATGCGGTCGACGAAGCTGCGGCCGGGCTCGCGCCCGGTCATGAAGCCGCCGATATGGCGCATGTCCCACACGCAGGGCACCGGGTTGATCTCGCCGCGCGCCTTGGCGAGGCACAGGGCGGCGAGGTCCTCGGCGCGGGCGAGGAAATCCGTGTGCGGGAATTCCTTGAACGCCACGATGAAGTCGGCGGCCTGCACCATGGTGTCGCTGAGATGCGTGTGCGGGTCGATCTCGCCGCCGATCACGGCGTTGGGCGCGATCTGGCGCGCGCGGGCCATCAGGTCGCCCTCGCAGTCGTCATAGCCATGCGCCACCATCGCGCCGTGCAGGCCGAACAGGATCACGTCCACCGGCATGGCGGCGCGCAGCTGATCGAGGATCTCGTCGCGCAGCGTTTCGTAGGTGGCGCGCCCGACGATGCCCGCCGGGTCGGCCCAGGCGCAGCTGCCTTCCACCAGCGTGTGGCCCTGCTCGGCGGCCAGACGGCGGGCCACCACCATCACCGCGGTGTTCATGGTGGCCGCCGCGGGCGCGGTGCCGGGCTTGTAGTATGTCGGCGCGAAGCTGCGCATGTCCGTCGGGATCGGCGCGAAGGTGTTGGTCTCGGTGGCCAGCGAGGCGACGAAAATCCGCATCTATTTCTTCGCCACGTTCCAGAACACCACGGTCTCCGGCACCTTCAGCAACCCCTCGATCGAATCGCGCTGCGCCGAGAGCGACGCATACTGGCCGAACGGCACATACACCACGATCTGCGCACCACGCAGCTGGATGTTCTCCACCAGCCAGCGCGCCTTGATCGGATCGGTCTCGCGGATCCAGGCGGCGCGCAGCCGCTCCAGCTCCGCGTCGCACGGCCAGCCGAACCAGCCCTTGTCGCAGGAGGCCGACATCTGCACGTGGAAGACCGGGTTGGCCGGGCCAAGCGGGCCGCCCATGGTGAGGAAGATGTGCCAGCCATTGGCCACCGGCCCGCGCACCGCGCGCCGGCTCACCACCGTCGCCCAGTCCATCGTCTGCATCTCAACGTTCACGCCGGCCTTGCGCATGGCCGCCACCAGCACCTGCGTGGCGCGGTTCATGATCGGCTGGTCCGACGGATCCAGCACCACGATCTTCTCGCCCTTGTAGCCGCCGGCCCGCAGCATCTCCATGCCGCGCTTCAGGCGTACATCCTCCGGCTCATTGGCGATCAGCGTCTCGGCGCCGTATTCGCTGCCGTTGGGCGAGCCGCAGATCAGCAGCGCGCCGCACACCTGGCCGAGCTTGTCGTCGCCCAATGCTGCCAGGATCATGTCGCGCTGGTTGACGAAGCTGTACATCGCCTGCCGCGCGATCGGATTGTCGAAGGGCGGGTTGGTCCAGTTCACCCGCAGCGTGCCCTGGCTGCCCGTGGGCCAACGCTCCTCCACCACCACGCCGCGGCTGCTGCGCAGCATCGGGATCAGGTCCAGCGTGGGGCTTTCCACGAAATCCACCTCGCCGTTGCGCAGGGCGGAGGCCTGGGTGGAGGGATCGGGGATCACCACCCATTCCACCCGCTCCACCTTCGCCACCTTGCCGCCGGCGATGCCGCTGGCCGGTTCCGCGCGCGGAACGTAGCCGGGATTCTTCACATAGACGGTCTTGCTGCCGGCCACCCACTCATCCTTGCGCATGATGAACGGGCCGGAGCCGAGCGGGTCGCTGAATTGCGTGCGCGCCGACAGGCCCTTCACGATCTTCGCCGGCTTCACGAACATCGGGATCGCCATCGGCTTGGCCAGCACGTAGGGCAACTGGGGGAACGGCTCCTTCAGCCGCACGCGCAATGTGCGCGCATCCACGGCATCGAGCCCCGCGAGGAAGGTGGCGATCATCTGGCCGGCGCCATCGGCTTCCGCCCAGCGAATCCAGCTTGCCGCCACGTCCTCCGCCGTCACCGGCGTGCCATCCGAGAAGGCCAGCTTTTCGCGCAGGTGGAAGGTGTAGGTCAGCTTGTCGTCGCTGAGCTCGTAGCGGTCCGCCATCTGCGGCTGGATCTGCTGGTTTGCGTCCAGCCCCAACAGCGTGTCGTAGACCATGAAGCTGTGGTACCGCGTGATGGCGGCGGCGGTCCAATCGCTGTCGATGCTGCGCAGCTCGCCGGGCAGCACCACCTTCAGCGTGTTCTGTTGCGCCGATGCGGGCGCCCACGCCGCCATTGCGGCCATCATGGCCGCCGCCAGGAACGCACGCTTCATGCAGACCTCCTGTTGGGGCTTCCCGCCCTCTCCCCGCAACTGAACGCCCACCGGCTTGGCGCGTCAACCGTATCGTCGCTAGGCTGCAGCAGGGAGGACCCAAGAATGCCCCGCATCCTGTTTGCCGCGCTGTCGCACGAAACCCACAGCTTCGTGGACGAGACCACCCCGCTGGCCGATTTCCGCCAGCGCGATGCCGCCGCGATCATGGCGCGCCGCGGCGACCTCTCCGTGGTGGATGGTTTCCTGATCGTGGCGGAGCGCGAGGGCTGGACGGTGGTGCCCACGCTGGATTGGGGCGCCACACCCTCCGGCACGGTGGAGCAGGAGGTGTTCGAAACCTTCTGGCGCGAACTGGAACCCCTGGCCCGTGCCGCGCTCGCCGAAGGGCTGGACGGCATCTACCTGGTGCTGCACGGCGCCATGCGCACCACGGGGCTGGAAGACCCCGAAGGCGAGCTGATCGCGCGCCTCCGCGCCCTGCCCGGCGCCGAGACGCTGCCGCTGTTCGGCGTATACGACCAGCACGCCACGCTCACGCCGCAGATGTGCGGGCTGTCCAACGGCCTGGTGAGCTACCGCAACACGCCGCACACCGATGCGCATGAGGCGGCGATTCGCGGGGCCGAGCTGCTGGCCCGCGCGCTCACCACCGGCCGCACCCCGCGCACCATCTGGCGCGGCACCAGCATGATCCTGCCGCCCACCGGGGTTGCGACCGCCGACCGGCCAATGCGCGACCTCTGCGCCCTCGCGCGCGCGATCGAGGCGGAGACCCCGGAGATCCTCTGCGTCAACGTCGTCGGCGGCTACAGCTTCGGCGATTCGCACCATGCGGGCGTCGCCTTCTCCGCCATCACCGAGGGCGATGCCGCCCCCGCCGAGGCCGCGCTGGCGAAACTCGCCGACCTGGCCTGGGAGCTGCGCCACCACGGCATCCCCGCCCAGGGCGACGCCGACGAGATCCTTTCGCGCGGCCTGCCCAACCGGCCTGGCCCGGTGCTGCTGGTGGAGCCCGCCGAGAATATCGGCGGCGGCGCCCCGGGCGATGGCACCGAGCTGTTGCGCGCCATGCTGAAGCACGACGTGCAGGGCGGCGGCATCATCCTGAACGACCCTGCGGCCGTGCAGGCCCTGAAATCCATCCCCAAGGGCGGCCGCATCACCCTGCCCCTCGGCGGCAAGGGCAGCCGGCTCGACCCTGGCCCGGTCACGCTCGATGTCGAGAAACTCTCGGAGTCCGACGGCGATTTCACGCTGGAAGACCGCCATTCCCACAGCGCCGGCAGTTCCGGCATCCATGTGTCCATGGGCCCCAGCGCCGTGGTCCGTCATCGCGGCATCACCATTCTGCTGACCACGAAGAAGACCCCGCCCTTCGACCTCGGCCAGTGGCGCAGCCAAGGCATCAACCCCGAAGACCTGCGCCTGATCGGCGTGAAGGCTGCCGTGGCGCATCGGCAGGCCTACGACCCCATCATGTCCGAAACCCATACCGTGACCACGCGCGGGCCGTGCTCCTCCGACAGCCGGGTGTTTCCCTATACGCGGTTGCGGCGGCCGATCTTTCCGCTCGATCTGGAGTAAGGAAGAGTCTTCTTTTTTCTGAAGAAAAAAGAAGCAAAAAAGACTTCATTTGTTTGCATCGAGGCCAGCAAACAAATGAAGGTGTTGCGCGTCGGCACGAAGGCCGGCTGGGCGAGGCGGGCGCAGGTAAATGAAGTCTTTTTGCTTCTTTTTCTTCAGAAAAAGAAGGCGCTTTCTTAAAACCGGCTGAGCGTATGCGCCATGGTCGCCGCCGCGGCCTGCACCTGCTTGTAGGCCTCGAACAGGCGCTGGGTGCGGGCGCTGACGGAATGGTCCGGGCGGAATTCGTCGGCGGTGGCGGTGAAGGCGGATTGGGCGGTGGGCAGGCTGGGGAAATCGCCGATTCCGGCCCAGCCGAGCATGGCCGCACCCAGGAGGCCGGGCTGGTCGCCGGTGCGCAGGACCTGGCAGCCCAGCACGTCGGCGCGGATCTGGCACCAGAGGTCGGAGCGGGCGCCGCCGCCGGCCAGGAAGAGCCGGTCGAAGGGCAGGCCGCCCAGCAGGTCCCGGTCAGCGAAAGCCACGCCTTCGAGCACGGCGCGGGCGAGTTCGGCAGGGCCGTGGGCACGGTCCAGCCCGGCGAAGCTGCCGCGGGTGGTGGCGGCCCAGCTCGGCGCGCGTTCGCCGGAGAGGGCGGGGAGGAAGATCAGCGGGGCGGCGGTAGGCGAGGCGGCTTCGGCCAGGGCGACGATGGCGGGGGGGTCTGGCTGGCCGAGCAGGTCGGCGAGCCATTGCAGGCAATCCGCCCCGGCGCCGCTGGGGCCACCGGTGTGGAACAGGCCGGTGCCCCAGGGGAGGGTGACGAGGCCCTCGGCTTCCGTCGGGGTGTCGCTCAGCACCCCGCCGGCATCGGTGGTGCCGGCGATGAGGTAGGCATCGCCGGGGCGGGCGGCGCCGGCGCCGAGGGCGGCGCACCAGGTGTCCATGGCGCCGCACAGGACAGGGATGCCCTCGAAGCCCGGCAGGGCGGTGGTGCAGGGGCCGACGATGTCCCAGGGGTCGTGCAGGTCCGGCAGCAGGCCCGCGTAGATCTGGGCGGCGTTGAAGACGGAGAGGGAGCGGCGCCCGGTGCGGCGTTCCAGCGCCCAGGCGTTGCTGATGCGGTCCGCGGCGGGGCGGCCGGTGAGGCGCAGGGTGAGGTAGTCTTTCGGCTGCAGCAGGTGGCGGGCGCGGGCGAAGGGGTCGTCCGCGCGCGCCCAGGCGAGGCGGGCGAGGGGGTGGAAGGCGGTCATCTCCACCCAGGTGCCTTTTTCCGCGCCAGCCAGGGCGGTGGCTTCGGCGGTGGCGCGGGTATCGGGGAAGCATTGCGCGGGGCGAACGGGGGTGCCGGCAACATCCACCAGAACCTGGCTGCGGGTGAAGCCGGTGGGGACGATGGCGCGGACCTCGGCGGCGGGCAGCTCGGCCACGGCCTCCAGCAGCATCGGCCACCAGGTGGTGGCGTCGGCTTCCTCGGCAATGCGGTGGGGGCGCTGGGCGCTGGCCACGACAGTCCCGTCGCGCGCCACAAGGGCAGCGCGCAGCGAACTGCCTCCCAGATCGATGGCGAGCACGGTTTCCACGTTACAGGTACGTTAGCTTTGAGGGCCGTGGGGCGCCAGATGCTGGGCGCAGGGAGGCGATGCGCGGGGCGCGGTGCTTGCCCTCGCTCGCGGGACGGGGCAGGACAGGGGGATGCCGTTGTCTCGCCTGACCCGGGCGCTGAATCGCGCCGATGGCAAGCTCTACCGCCAGGTGGCGGCGCGGCTGCGCGCGGCCATTGCCGGCGGGCGGCTGGCGGTGGGGGCGGAGCTGCCGACGGAGGCGGCGCTGGCGCGCGGGTTCGGGGTGAGCCTGATCACGGTGCGGCATGCGTTGCGCGAGCTGGAGGCGGATGGGCTGATCGAGAAGCGGCCGGCCAAGCCCGCGGTGGTGGTAAGCCTGGAGCCGCGCGGGCCGGCGGTGCGGCAGATGAACTCGCTGGACGACATCGCCGCGGCCACCGAGGGGGCGAGCCTGGAGATCTCCGACTGGCAGGCGGTGCGCTCCGCCGCGGCGGAGGCGGCGTTCGGGCTGGCGCCGGGCACGCCGGTGCCCTGCCTGCGCGGGCGGGTGATGCGGGGCGGCGCGCCGCTGAGCGACGTGACGATCTTCTTCCCGCCGGCGATCGGGGCACGGCTGACACGGCGGGATTTCGACGACGTGGTGGTGTTCCGCAGCGTGCAGCGGCATCTGGGGCTTCGGCTTTCGGGCGTGCGGGTGACAGTGCGGGCGGCGCTGGCAGACAGCGCGCTGGCGCGGCGGCTGGAGGTTGAGGTGGGCGCGGCGGTATTGGTGAGCGAGATCGTATACCTCGACGAGGCCGGGCTGCCGGCGGAGTTCACCGTTGCCCGGCATCGCGGAGATGCCTACTCGCTCAGCTATGCGTTTTCCGTCGGTTAACGCGGCCGACCATCCAGCGGGTCAGCACAGACTTTAGCGGTTGCGCTTCAGCAGGTCGAGGTTGACGCAGTTGGTGAGGCGGTTGTCGCGCAGGTAGACCAGCAGGCACTCGGCGGCCTTGCGGCGGATGTCGAGATTGGCGGGCGGCGAGAAGAACGCGGCGTGGGGAGTGACCAGGAGGCGGTCGGCCAGCCAGGCCTCGCGGTCGCGCCAGGCGGCGAGCAGCTTCGGCAGCGGGGTGGGCGGCTCGCTGGGGAAGACATCGAGCGCGGCGCCACCGATCTTGCCGGACTTCAGCGCGTCGTGCAGGGCATCGAGATCGACCAGCGGGCCGCGGGCGGTGTTGATCAGGATGAGGTCCTGCTTGGCGGCGGCGAGGCTCTGGGCGTTGATGATGTGGCGGGTTTCGTCGGTGCTGGGGGCGTGGAGGCTGACCGCGTCCGACTGGGCCATGAGTTCATTCACGGAATGGACGCGGCGGCAGCCGAAGCCGAGTTCGACGCCGTTGGGCAGGTGCGGATCGTAGAACACGATGTCCATGCCGAAGCCGGCGGCACGGCGGGCGGCGGCCATGCCGATGCGGCCGAAGCCGATGATGCCGAAGGTGTTGTCGCGCAGGCGGCGCATCAGCGGCGGCGCGGGAGACCAGCCCCAGTTGCCGATCGGGTCGGCGCGCAGGCGCTCCTGGTAGTGGACGATGCCGCGGGCCAGCGAGACCATGAGGGTGACGGCGTGGTCCGCGACCTCCGAGGTGCCGTAATCCGGTACGTTGCACACCGGCACGCCGCGGGCGGCCCAGGCGCGCAGGTCCAGGTTGTCGTAGCCGACGCCGAGGCGGAGGATGATCTTGCAGTTGGGGTATTGCTCCACGGGCCCCACGTCGTGGTTGGCCGAGCCGGTGATGATGCCGTCGGCCTCCGCCATTTCCTGCGCGCTGGGCTGGCCGCCGATGGGGTACATGGCGAGCGTGGCCGCGCTCCCGAAGGTGGCCTGTTCCAGCCCGTCGGACGGGAGCGGGTAGTTGAGGTAAAGGATCTTCATTGTACGGCTCCGATCGTGCCGCCCATCTTTACGATGGTGCCGGGCTCGGTGACGAGTTGGGTGAGGGTGCCGCTCGCGGGGGCTTCGATTTCGACCACGGCCTTGTCGGTTTCTATCTCGGCGACGGTTTCGCCTTTCTTGACCGCGGCACCGGGGGCGACGGTCCAGCGGACCAACTTGCCGGAATCCACGGTGAGGTCACCGAAGGGCATCTTGATCGGCTCGCCGGCGATGGCGGGTTCGGCGGCGGCTGGTGCGGCGGTTTTGGCGGCGGCGGGGGCGGCGATGGTGATGTCCGCCTGCATGCCGTCGGTGCGGCCTTTCCAGCGCCAGGGGGGCGTGGCCTTGCCGCCGATCACCTCTTTCGCGCGCAGGGCGACGAGGTCGGCGTTGACCAGCATGGCGCGTTCCAGCGCGGGGCCGAAGGGATGGGTGACCGGGGCGGTGTGCAGGCGGCCCACGGGGGCGTCCAGCGCGTCCCAGCACAGCTCGTTCATCGCCTGGCCGAGTTCGGCGCCCAGGCCCATCATCGGCCAGCCTTCGTCCACCACCAGCAGGCGGTGGGTTTTGCGGACGCTGTCGGCGACGGTATCGACATCCAGCGGCTGGATGGTGCGCAGGTCGATCACCTCGGCCTCGATGCCCTCGGCGGCGAGGAGCTCCGCGGCTTCCAGGGAGCGCTGCACCATCTGGCCGGCGGCGGCCAGCGTGATGTGCTTGCCCTGCCGGGCGATGCGGGCGACGCCGAAGGGAACGTAGTGGTCATCCCCCTCCGGCACCGGGCCGCGGCTGGCGAACAGGGCCTTGGTTTCCAGCATGATCACGGGGTCGCCGGCGCGCAGCGCGGTCTTCATCAGGCCCTTGGCGTCGGCAGGCGTGGAGGGCATGGCGACGAGCAGGCCGGGGATGTGCGACCAGATCGAGTGGTAGGTGCCAGAATGGTGCGGGCCGGTGGAGCGCACGGTGCCGGCGCCGACGCGGATGACCATGGGCGCGTTCATCTGGCCGTTGCTCATGTAGCGCAGCTTGGCGGCCTGCAGCGCGATCTGGCCGGCGGCTTCGAACAGGAAATCGGCGAACATCAGGTCGGCGATGCAGCGCACGCCGGTGGCCGAGGCGCCCAGGGAGGCGCCGGTGAAGCCGAGCTCGCTGATGGGCGTATCCACCATGCGATGCGCGCCGAATTCCTGGTAGAGCCCCTTGGTGTGGCCGAAGGTGCCGCCGCGTTCGCCGGTGCCCTCGCCGTAGTAGATGATGTTGGGGTTGGCGCGCATTTCCTCGGCAAGCCCGTCGCGCACGGCATCGAGCCAGCCGGTCTCGACGGTCTTGCGGTTCTTGGGGGCGGCCAGGGCTTCCGGCGGGTTGATCGGGTCGGCGTAGGTGTGGCGGAAGACGGTTTTCGGGTCGGGCTCCGCGGAGTTGCGGGCGAATTCGACGGAGGCGGCGACCTCGTCGTCGATGCGCTTGTCGATGGCACCGAGGGTCTTGTCCGTCGTGATGCCGAATTCCTCGACCAGGCGGGCGCGGAACGTCACGACGGGGTCGCGCTTCAGCCAGTCATCCACCTCGGCCTGGGTGCGGTAGGTGCCGGTGACGGTATCGCCCTCGTGGTGGCCGACGGTGCGGTAGGTCTTGGATTCGATGAGGGTGGGGCCCTCGCCGCGGCGGGCGCGGTCGGCGGCCTGCTTCATCGCGGTCCAGACGGCCACCACGTCGTTGCCGTCCACCGCCACGCCGGGGATGCCGTAGGCGGCGGCGCGGCTGGCGATCTCGGGGTTGAGGGTGACGGTGTTGAGCGGGGTGGCGGTGGCGTAGAGGTTGTTCTCGCACACCAGGATCACCGGCGCGCGCTGGATGCCGGCGAAGTTCAGCGCCTCGTGGAAGGCGCCGTGGCTGGTCGCACCATCGCCGAAGAAGGCCACCGCCACGCCATCGGTGCCCATGTGCCGGGCGGCCAGCGCGGCGCCCACGGCCTGGGGCGCGCCGGAAGCCACCACGCCGTTGGTGCCGAACAGGCCGATCGCGCGTTCATACAAATGCATGGTGCCGCCGCGCCCGCCGACGCTGCCGCCGGACTTGCCGTAGAGCTCGGCCATCAGCACCTTGGGGTCCATGCCCTTGGCCAGCGCGTGGCCGTGGCCGCGATGGGTGGAGGTGATCCAGTCCGTCTTGCGCAGATGGGCGCAGACGCCGACGGCGGTGGCTTCCTCGCCAATATACAGGTGCAGGAAGCCCGGGGTTTCGCCGGCGCGGCAGGCGACCTGGGCGGCCAGCTCGAATTTGCGCAGCATCTGCATCTGTTCGTAGAGGCGCACCATCTCCTCGGCCGTCAGCCCCTCGGGCAGCGGCGGACGGTTCAAGCCTGCAACGGACTTCTGACGTGCGGCCATGCGGCGTGGTCCTCCCGGACGGCCCCGCGTTGCTTCGCCGGGCCAGAGATTATAATAGGTTTGAGGGTAACACGACCGCACGGGCAGGCAAGGCACCAGCGGCAGCGGAGGGGAAACGGCGATGCGCGTTGATCTGACGGGGCGCGTGGCCCTGGTGACCGGCTCGGGCAAGGGGATCGGGCGCGCGATCGCGGACCGGTTCGCGGCCGAGGGGGCCAGCGTGGTGTATTCCGATATGGAGGCACCGACCGAGGCCGCCAGCGATCCCCGGCACATGGCGCTGAAGCTGGACGTGACCGACGAGGACGACGTGCAGCGGGCGATCGATGCGGTGATCGCCCGCTACGGCAAGCTCGACATCTGCGTGAACAATGCGGGCATCGGCACGGCGCCGGCCGATCGCGTGACGATCGACAAGGTGCGCATCGCGCAGTGGAAGCGGCTGATCGACGTGGACCTCACCGGCGTGTTCATGGTCAGCCGTGCGGCGTCGGCCGCGATGATCCCGAACAAGTACGGGCGGATCATCAACATCTCCTCCGTGCTCGGCCTGGTGCCGATGCGGCTGCAGAGCGCCTATGTCGCGGCCAAGGCCGGGGTGGCGAACCTCACCAAGGGGATGGCGATCGAGCTGGCGCAGCACGGGATCACGGTGAACGCGATCGCGCCCGGCAGCACGGCGACCGATGGCTGGCGCAACTGGATCAACGATGCGACCTCCGAGGAGCGCGACCTGCACGCCCGGCTGATGTCGCACATCCCGATGGGCCGCCCGGCGGAAACGCGCGAGATCGCGCATGCCGCGCTGTTCCTGGCCGACCCCGACAGCGCCTTCGTGACGGCCCAGATCCTGGCGGTGGATGGCGGCTGGATCGCCGGCTTCGCGCGGGATTTCTGAGCGCGCGGAAGGAAGGAAGGCCAGGGGCTCTGCCCCTGGACCCCGCTGGGGCCTGAGGCCCCAGACCCCCGGACCTTTTCCGCCTTCGGCGGGAGGGGCCGACCCGGTCTGTGTCGCGCGCCGAGACGGCCCCTCCCGCCGAAGGCGG
>JBIKOJ010000108.1:0-17745 GCA_044358135.1 Acetobacteraceae bacterium
ACTCCAACTCCCCCCGCGCCCCCGCCGTCCGCGCAAGCCCAGGCCGCGCCCCGAGCGCCCGCTCCCCCTCACCCACCCCTCGCTGAACCTGCGCCCCTACGAAATCCGCGCCGCCCGCTACTTCATCAAAAAATATGGCCGCGAGGGGTAGCACCCCATCGCGGCCATATTATTCCGATAATGGAAAGTTACGCCCCATCCACTCAATCCCCCGCCGCCGCCGCCTCCTGCGGCCCGCGGGTGACCGTCAGCGCATTCGGCCCGAACCGGTCGCGGAACGGCTGCGTGTCGATCTCCTCCAACTGGATCTCGCCCGCCAGCACCTTCTGCTTCCACGCCTGGTGCGCCGGCTCCATCGCATGGAATTCCGGCATCACTTCCTTCGCGAACAGCTCCAGGCTCTCGCAGATATGCTCGTGCGTGTTCTTCCCCGCCTGGTTCAGCAGGATGATCTGGTCCACGTTCGAAGCCGCGAACCGCTTCAGCTTGCGCCGGATCGTCTCGGGCGACCCGATCAACCCGCCACGCACCGCGCGCTGGAACGCCTCGGGATTCTCCGCCTTCCACTTCAGGTACTCGTCCCAAAGGTTCACCGTCCCCGGCGGCGGCCGCTGCCGGCCGGAAGACGCGCCGTAGAACCGCAGCGCGAACTGGAAGAACGGCGCCCCCTCGGCGCGGGCATAGGCCTCCTCGTCCGTCTTGGCGCACATGAAGTAGCTCACCAGCGCCATGTTCGGGTTGGTCTGGTAGTCGGCCAGCTTGTCCAGTCGCTTGGTGATCGCGTTGTAGTAGGCATGCACCCAGGCATGCGCCGCATCGGCGCTCACGAACTGGAACCCCAGCGCCCCGATCCCGCGCCGCCCGGCCATCTCGATCGTCTCAAGCTGCGAACACGCCACCCACAGCGGCGGATGCGGCGCCTGGATCGGCTTCGGCAGCACGTTGCGCAGCGGCATCTTGAAATACGGCCCGTCGTACTCGCAGCCGCCATCCTTGAACATCGGCATCACCGCCCGCACGCCGTCTTCCCAGACCGCGCGCTTGCTCTCCATGTCGCGCTCGAACGGCCCAAGCTCGGTGATGCTGGCCCCCTCGCCCATCCCGAACTCCACCCGCCCGCGGCTCAGCAGGTCCAGCGTCGCCACCTTCTCCGCCACCCGCGCCGGGTGGTTGGTGGTCAGCTGGATGATCCCGTGACCGAGGCGAATCTTCTTCGTCCGCATCGCGGCGGCGGACAAAAACATCTCCGGCTGCGGGGAATGGGAATACTCCTCCAGGAAGTGGTGCTCCACCTCCCAGGCGTAGTCGTAGCCAAGCCGGTCGGCCAGCTCCACCTGCTGCAACGCGTTGTGCAGCAGGTTCATGTCGCTGTCCCGCGCCCAGTGCATGGAATCATGCGGCCGCGGGTTCTGCAGTTCGTAGAAGATGCCGAATTTCATCGTGCGTTCCCTCCTGTCGTTGCCACCGATGCTACGCCCGCCCCGCCACCCACGCCAAGTACGGCATCGAATGGTTGTCCGTTTCGCTCGCGGCGTTCAGGATGGCGCCGAACCGACGGCCGGCGCCCACGCGCCGGCCGCATTCGCCACAGGGAGAACATCATGCGTCGCCGCGACATCCTGAAAACCGCCATTGCCGGCACGGCCGCCCTGGCCGCCCCGTCCGTGGGCCGCGCCCAGGGTGCCAAGCACCTGCGCTTCGTGCCCCACGCCGACCCGGCCTCGCTCGACCCCGTCTGGACCACGGCCGACGTCACCCGCAACGTCTCGCTCACCGTGTTCGACACGCTCTACGGCGTGGACAAAAGCGGCAACCCGCATCCGCAGATGCTCGCCGGCGCCACCCTCTCCTCCGATGGCCTCACCTGGGAAGGCAAGCTGCGCGATGGGCTGAAGTTCCACGACGGCACCCCCGTCCTGGCCCGCGATGCCGTGGCCTCCGTCGCCCGCGCCTTCAAGCGCGACCCCCTCGGCCAGGCCGCCGCGGCGCGCATGGACGAAATGACCGCGCCCGACGACAAGACCATCAAGATCCGCCTCAAGACCAAGTTCGGCCTGCTGCCCACCGCGCTCTCCGCCTACACCACCGCCGTGATGCCGGAGCGCATCGCCAAGACCGACGCCAACAGCCAGATCCCCGAAGTGGTCGGCTCCGGCCCCTTCAAGTTCCTGGCCAGTGAGCGCATTCCCGGCGCCCGCATCGTCTTCGAGCGCAACGCGGATTACGTCCCCCGCCCCGGTGGCGGCATGGACAGCTTCACCGCCGGCCCCAAGGTCGCCCATTTCGACCGCGTGACCTGGACCATCATGCCGGATCCGGCCACCGCCATGGCGGCACTCACCAACAACGAGATCGACTGGTGGGAGAACCCCACGATCGACCTCATCCCGGCGCTGAAGCGCAACCGCAACCTGGTGCTGGAGAACAAGGACCCCGCCGGCTCCATCGGCTGCCTGCGCTTCAACCACCTCATGCCGCCCTTCGACAACCCCAAGATGCGCCAGGCCATCCAGATCGGCATGAGCCAGCGCGACGTCATGGAAGCCGTCGCCGGCGCCGAACCCTCGATGATCCGCGTCCCCGCCGGCCTGTTCATCCCGGGCTCGCCGCTGGCCAGCGAGCAGGGCTTCGACCAGGTCGCCAAGTGGGGCAACATCGAGGCCGCCAAGAAGGCGCTGCAGGAAGCCGGCTACAAGGGCGAGCGCATCGTGGTGCTCTCCGCCACCTCCATCCCCTCCATCTGGCAGATGGCCCAGGTCGCCAACGACGGCCTGAAGCGCATCGGCCTCAACATCGATGTGGTCGCGGTGGAATGGGGCACCGTGGTGCAGCGCCGCGCCAGCACGGAAACCATCGACAAAGGCGGCTGGAACATCTTCTACACCTACCTCGGCGGCGCCGGTAACATGTCCCCGGCCTCCATGTCCGCCGCCCGCGGCAATGGCCGCCAGGCTTGGTTCGGCTGGCCCACCATGCCGAAGATGGAAGAGCTGCGGAACCAGTGGTTCGAAGCCCCCGACCTCGCCGCCCAGAAGGCCCTGGTCAACCAGATGCAGGCGCTGTCGTGGGATGAAGTGCCCTACGTCAACCTCGGCAGCTACGTGGGCGTCACCGGCTACCACAGCTACCTCAAGGGCATCCGCGACGGCTTCCCGCAGATGTACGGCGTCAGCCGCGGCTGACGAACAAGGAAGGGGGGCTCCGGCCCCCCTTCGCTTTTCTAGGGTAGCCTTGAGAGCGACTGTTCCAGCACCTCGAAGAACCGTCCCGCCTCCAGCGTCTCCAGCACAAGCGCATTGGCCGGCCGCCCCAGCCGCCCCCAGCGGTCGATCAGCGTCTGCCCCCGCCCTGGCCCCACCCCGCAATCCACCTCGGCGAATACCTCGCGCGTGGTGAACGCCTCCGGTGCCAACAGCCAGGCGATGGCGCAGCTGTCATGCTGCGGGCTGCCTGCCCCGCCCAACCGGCGCGAGGGTGGCGTGCCCGCCAGGATCGCGCACGCCGCCTCCCGGCACGCCCCCGTCCCGCCGCGCGACAGCGCCTCGATCCGCGCCGGCGTCGCCAGCGCCTGCGCCGTCACTTCCAGCGTGGCCAATGTCACCGGCCGCCCGCAGCCCAGCACCACCGCCAGCGCCTCGGGATCGGACCAGGCATTGAACTCGGCCGCCGGCGTCACGTTGCCCTCGCCCCAGGCCCCGGTCATCAGCACGATCTCGGCGACATTGGGCAGCAGCCCGGGCTCGGTGGCCAAGGCGAGCGCCAGGTTGGTCGCCGGCCCGATGCCCACCAGCGTCAGCCCCGCCGGCCCCGCCGCGCGCAACGCCTCACGGATCGCATCGGCGGCGACCCCCGCCTCTGCCGCCGGCCCCTCCGGCAGCTTCACCCCGCCCAGCCCATCCTCGCCATGCACATAGGCGGCATCCTCAAAGCTGCCGAGCAACGGCCGCTCCGCCCCCGCCACCACCGGCACCGCGCGGCCGGTCAGCCCCACCAGCGCGCGGGCATTGCGCAGCGTATGGGCCAGGCCGACATTGCCGCCCGCCACCGTCACCAGCCGCACATCCAGCCGCGGGTCACCCAGCGCCATGAACAGCGCGATGGCGTCGTCGGTGCCGGGGTCGCAATCGATCAGGATCTTGCGTGCCATCATCCCGCCAGCATGCCCCGCCAAGCTCGCTTCGCAAACCCTGCCAGTTCCGCTGCGGCGCAGCATGCCGTATGGAAGCCCGCGCCCCCGACCGGATGTGACGCATGCCGCACCCGCCTAAGTTCGCCCTGCTCTGCCTGCTGCCACTCGCGGCCTGCGGGCCCGACTATTCGCCCAACACCTATGCCACTAGCGCCGTGCAGCAGGCGGCGAAGGTGGACCAGGGCGTGGTGGTCGGCGCGCGCCGCGTCGGCGTCATGCCGCAGGGGTCCACCGGCGCCCTGGCCGGCGGCGCCGCCGGCGCAGCGCTCGGTGCCGCCGCCCCCAGCCCCGGCCGCGTCACCACCACGCTGGGCGCGATCGGCGGTTCGCTGATCGGCGGGCTGGTGGGCGCGGGGGCGGAGAAGGTGGTGGGGGAAACCACGGCCATCGAATACATCGTGCGCAAGCCCAGCGGCGAGCTGATCTCGGTCACGCAAAAGGACGACGAGCAGATCCCGGTCGGCACCCACGTGCTGGTGATCGCCGGCAGCCAGGCGCGCATCGTGCCCGACTACACCCTGCCGGCGGAGCGCCCCGCCCCCGCGCCAGTGCCGCTGACCGGCACCACCGAGGAGCCGGAGCCCGCCCGGCCCGCCACCAACTGACCCCTATTCGGCCGCGACGCTTGCCGGCTTGGTGCCCTTGCGGTGCGGCTTGGCCGGCTTGCCGGCCGGCTGCGGCTTGCCGGCGAATTTCGGCTTGCCGCCGAACCCCGGCTTCTTGCCAAAGGGCGGCTTGCCGGCGAACGGCCGCTTGCCCTCCGGCTTCGGGCCCTCATGCTTGGCGACCTGCGGGCGCGGACGCTCCTGGCGCGGCGCCTCCTGCGGCACCACCTCCCGCACCGGCTCGGGCTCCGCCGGCACCAGCACGGCCTGCGCCACGTCCGGCCGCGGCCGATAGGGGCGCCGTGCCTCGGGGCGCGGGCCATCGTTGTGGCGGAACGGGGTGTGCGGCCGCTCGCGCTGCGGCTCCACGGCATCCTCCGCCGCGGCGGGGGCAATGCGCATGCCCTCCATTTCCGCGGTTTCGAGCGAGGCGAGGAACCCCTCCACCGCGGCCGGCGCCAGTTCGAACAGCGTCTCGCGGTCCTGGATGCGGATGGCGCCGATATCCTTGCGCGTGACCCCGCCGAGGCGGCACAGCAGCGGCAGCAGCCATTTCGGATCGGCCTTCTTCTGCCGGCCCAGATTGATGCGGAACCACTTCGTGGCCCCCATGTCGCCGCGCTCCGGCGCAGCGGACTGCACGGGCGCCGACAGTTCGGCCGGCGCCGGCAGGCGGGCGCGGTGCAGGCGCAGCAGGGCCAGCGCCACCGCCTGCGGACCATGCTCGGCCAGCAGGGCCGCCGCCTCCTCACCCTCGGCCGGCAGCACCGGCATGGCAAACACGGGGTCGCGGGCCAGGCGGGCACGATCGGCGGCGCGGATCTCCTCGGCCGCGGGCGGGGAGACCCACTGCACCGAAACCTTGGCCGCCATCAGCAATTGCTCGGCCCGGCGGCGCGCCCGCGGCTGCACGATCAGCGCGCAGACGCCCTTGCGCCCGGCGCGCCCGGTGCGGCCAGACCTATGCAGCAGCGCCTCCGGCCCGTTCGGCAGGTCGTAGTGCACGACAAGATCCAGCTCCGGCAGGTCGAGCCCGCGCGCCGCCACGTCGGTGGCCACGCACACCTCCGCCCGGCTTTCGCGCAGCGCGGCCAGCGAGGCATTGCGCTCCGCCTGGGACAGCTCGCCCGAGAGCGCCACGGCCGCGAAGCCCTTGCCCAGCAGGCGCTGCAGCAGGGTCTTCACCCCCTCGCGCGTGGCGCAGAACACCAGGGCGCGGCTGTCGGCGGCGCGCAGCACGTTCACCAGCGCGCCGAAATCCTCGCCGGGGACGGAGCGAATGGCGCGGTATTCGATGTCCTCATGCGGGCGCGAGCGATCCACCGTGTCGATGCGGATCGCATCGCGCTGGAAGGCGCGCGCCAGGCCCACGATCTCGCGGGCAAAGGTGGCGCTGAACAGCAGGGTGCGGCGCTCCTGCGGCGCGGCATTCAGGATGAATTCGAGGTCGTCGCGAAAGCCGAGGTCGAGCATCTCGTCGGCCTCGTCCAGCACCGCCACGCGCAGGGCGGAGAGATCGAGCTGGTTGCGCTCGATATGGTCGCGCAGCCGCCCCGGCGTGCCCACCACGATGTGGCAGCCCTGGGCCATCATCCGGGCCTCGGCGCGCGGGTCCATGCCGCCAACGCAGGACACCACGCGGGCGCCGGCCTCCGCGTAGAGCCATTCCAGCTCGCCCTGCACCTGCTGCGCCAGCTCGCGCGTGGGGGCGATCACCAGCACCTGCGGCGCGGCGCCGCGTTCCACCCGCTCCGCGTCGCCCAGCAGTTCCGTCGCCATCGCCAGGCCGAACGCCACCGTCTTGCCGGAGCCGGTGCGGGCGGAGACCAGCAGGTCGCGCCCGGGCTCGGCGGCGAGCACGGCCTCCTGCACCGAAGTGGGCTCGGCATAGCCGCGCGCGGTGAGCGCACGCTCCAGCGCGGCGTTCAGGGTCGGGAAGGGCATCAGGGAATTCCGGTCGCATCCGCCGGCGGGACGCGTGGCGGGGAGACTGCAGATACCCCCCGCGCGCTATGCTGCACCACAGCAAAAGGCGCGGGGCTGGGGTGCGAAGGAAGGATTCTTCTTTTTCTGAAGAAAAAGAAGCAGAAAGACTTCATTCGTTTGCGGTGGGAACACCCGTGCCGGCACGCCGCAAACGGATAAAAGTTTTTTGGTTCTTTTTTACAAAAAAGAACGCGCTTCCTTGCTTGCCTATTCCAGCGTGATGAACACCGAATGCCGCATCTGCCCGCCGATCGCCTGGGAGATATGGCCCTTGCCGTGGGTATCCTCCACCAGCAGGATCTCGCCCGCGCCGATCTCGCGCACCTCGCCATCGCTGGCGGTCACGCGCACGCCGGCATCGAGGTTGATGATGTATTGGCGGCGCGGGGCGGGGTGCCAGTCGTAGTCGTAGCTGCCGGGCGTCTGGCGGAAGATCACGCCCTTGGCCGGAATGGTGTCGGACAGCTTGCCGCCGGGCCCCTCGCGCGTCCATTCCACATGGACATCGCGCCAGTGGGTCTCGCCCTTGTCGTCGACATAGATGTTGTGGATACGCATGGGCGGGGTTCCTCCGGGCTTTGGTGGGAGTGTGCCCGCGGTGGCGGCCGGTGGGAAGGTCAGGCTTCGGGCGGGAGGTGGCGGGTGAAATCCATCGTGGCATGAAGAATGCGCAGGACCTGGACCCGCACGGGGCGCTCGTATGGGTTCCAGGTGAAGACCACAACATGGCGGCTGCGGGCGCGGCCGGCCAGGACGGGCACGGACCAGATATCGGGTCCAAGTTCCGGGCGAAGGCGTGCGCCCAATACGTCCGGCGCCCGCCTCAGGCCATGCAGTGTCGCTTCGATCGCCGTGCCATATCGGCGCGCCTGGTCCACGCCGAAGCGCTGCACGGTCCATTCGGCGATTTCGGCCAGATCGCGTTCCGCTCGCTTGGTGCGAATGACGAGGGCCGGCATTTGCCTAGCCGCCCGCCTTGCGGATCGCCTCCTCGAACGCGCTGGCTACCCAGGTGCTGATCTCCGCGTCGGACGACATCTCCACGAAGGCCCCTGCCTCCACGTCATCGATCCCCACCTGCACCGCCGCCCGTAGCGCGGCCAGCTTCGCGTCGTATTCCCCGTCCTCGCGCTCGACCAGTCGCAACCCCGCGCGCAGCACCTCGCTGGCGTTCTGGTAGCGGCCGGAAGCGACGAGGCGGTCGATCAGCTCGGCCTGGTGGTCGGTGATGACGACGTTGCGGGTGGGCATGGGGCCTCCAACGCAAAAGGGCGATGGCAGATTATGCCATCGCCCTCCTGTGTCAGTCCACGCCGAAGCGCTTATTGCGGCTGGGCGTACTTGCCGGAGAGCTGCGGCGCGGTGGCGGACAGGCCCTTCTCGGCCCGCTCCAGCCGCGTGTCGCGCGCCCAGGTGCGCTTGAGGTCGTCCTTCACCTTGAAGCTCAGTCGGCCGAGGCCCTCGGTTTCCAGCTCCACCGTGTCGCCGTCCTGGAAGCTGGACAGGCCGCGGTGGTTGGTGCCGGTGGCCAGGATGTCGCCGGGCTCCAGCGTGTGGCAGTGGCTCACCCACTCGATGCAGCGGGCGATCTTGTGCGCCATGTCGTCGGTGTTGAAATCCTGCTTCAGCGTGCCGTTCACCCACAGCCTCACGCCCAGCTTCTGCGGGTCGGCGATCTCGTCCGCCGTCACCAGCCAGGGGCCGATGGGGGCGAAGGTTTCGCGCGACTTCATGTGGAAGAAGCTCTGCGGCGCGAGGCCACGGGCGGAGCCGTCGATGAAGTTGATGTAGCCGAAGATGTGCTTCATCGCGTCGGCCGCGGCCACGTTCTTGGCGCGCTTGCCGATCACGATCGCCATTTCCGCCTCGCCCTCGAAGATGCTGGCGGGCACGTCGGGCAGCACCATGGAGTCGCCCGGGCCGATGATGGCGCCGGGGGCCTTGTGGAAGGCGTTGATGGGGGCGGCTTCCTTCAGGGTGCCGTTCTCCATGTAGTTCACCGCCATGCAGACGATGTTGCCCGGCTTGGGCAGCGGCGCGCGCAGGGAGACGGAGGCGAGGGGCACGCCGGCGCCGGCATCGGCGGCGGCCTGCAGCTTGGCCTTGTAGCTGTCGAAGCGGGCAATGAGGCCGCTCATCAGGTCGCCGGGGCCGGTGTGCGGGATGTCCGCCACGGCGGCGGAGACATCCACCACTGAGTCGCCCTTCAGCACGCCCAGGCGGTAGTCGTTGAAATACACCAGCTTCATTGTGCGTTCTCCCACGTCAGAGGCGGCACGGTGCCGCAGGCGGGGGCGAAGTGCAATCGCAGGCGGGTCTGCTCAGGCCGCGGCGGCCTGGCCCTGCGGCAGCACGATCGGTGCCAGCACCACGATCAGGGAGCGCAGGCGCGGCAGGGTGGCCGATCCGGCGGTCCAGCGCACCGACTCCTCCGGCGCGTGCCAGCCGGCATGCAGGGCGGGGTGGTCCAGCGGCAGGTCGTGCCCGTCGGCAATGAGGCGGGCCACGGGAACGCCGAGGCAGCGATGATCCTCCAGCCCCGGCACGCGCACGGAGGGCACGAAGGCGGGCGAGACGAGGCGGGCCGTGGGCTCGGGCTGCGGCAATTCGAAGCACCAGGCATCGCCGCTTGCATCGGGCGCCCAGCAGCGGCCGGCGCTGTCCAGATGCACCGACCAGCCGGCGCCGTGCTCCGGCACCAGGGCGGCGGCGCGGGCGGCGAGGCGGGCGCGCAGGCGGGACAGCGCGGGGCCGTGCAGGCAGAGCGGCGCGCAGGCGCGCTGGCGCCAGGTGCGGAGTGCCAGGCGCTGGCGGGGGGCATCCGCCGATGCCGCGATTCCCTCGAAATCGCCGCGGTTGCCGGTGTCCAGGTAGGATTCCGCCGGCAGGCCCTGGGCCAGCAGCACGTCGTGCCGGGCCAGCTCCACATGGAAATAGGTCACTTCGTCGCGCGGCAGCCGGGCGATGGTGCTGCCGTTCTCCAGGTAGCGCACCGGAACCAGCACGCCATCGGCGAACACGGCATGGTCCGGGGAGAGGAACACGTCGGTATGCGGCTGGCCGGGCGCGAAGGCGTCGGCGCGCACGCGCAGCGGCCAGGCATCGGCGGGATGGGCCATCGCCGCACACGCCATGCGGCGTCGGCCGATCCAGGCGATGGGCACCAGCGGGCCGCCCAGCAGGGTCACCGCCTCCTCTCCCGGCCGCAAATCCTCCACCGCCACCTCGCCGCGGCGGGTGAGGAGGCGGGTGCCCTCGGCGAAACAGGGCACGCCGGCGGTGGCCACCATCGCCTGCACATCGAGCCGCCCGCCGGTGGCCACCTTGCCGCTGAGCGAGGCGGTGGCCACCGTGGTGCTGAGCAGGGTGGAACGGATGGTGGCCGCACTCGCGGTCGGGTTGACGGAGGCGTAGAGGGCGACGGCGCCGGTGACATGCGGCGTGGCCATGGAGGTGCCGCTAAGCGTGCCGTAGGCGTCGCCGGGCAGGGTGGAGAGGATGCCGTCGCCGGGGGCGGCGAGATCGACCGTGGTGGCGCCGTAGTTGGAGAAGCTGGCCAGCGCGCCGGTGCTGGTGATCGCCGCCACCGAAACCACCGCCTCGTAGCCGGCGCTGACGGTGGTGGAATAGGCAATGGGGAAGGTGGTGGTGGCATCGGTATCCACCGGGGAGCCGCCCGGGGGCGCGTTGCCGGCGGCGGCGACGAACAGGATGCCTTCCTTGGCGCCGTTGATGATCGCCGTGCGCAGCGGGTTGTAGAAGGTGCCGCCGCTCCAGGAGTTGTTGGTGGCGACGAAGTTCTGGTCGGTATTGGCCTTGCTGGCGGCGGTGAAGTAGTTGAGCGCGCTGGTGGCGCCGGCCAGCGAGCCGCTGCCGTCGCTGGCGGTGAACTTCAGCGGCACCATCTGCACCGACCAGGTCACGCCGGCCACCCCGGTGGCGTTGCCGCCGATGGCGCCGATCGTGCCGGCCACATGGGTGCCGTGGCCGTTGTCGTCGAAGGGGTCGTTGTCGTTGTTGGCGTAGTCCCAGCCGACGAGGTCGTCCGCCAGGCCGTTGCCGTCGTCGTCGGTGCCGTTCTCCCAGCGCGTATCCGCCAGCAGGTCGCCGGCATCGATGCGGCCATTGGCGTTGAGGTCGGTGGCGTAGGCGGCGTTGGCGGTCTGGTTGAGGTCCCAGAAGGTGATCAGGTTGTCGCCGTTGGCATCCACCAGCGCGCTCTTGAAGGCGGACGGGATCTCGTTCCGGTTGAGCCAGATGTTCAGGTAGAGGTCGATGTGGCGGTAGTCGATGCCGCTGTCGACCACGCCGACCACCACGGCGGTACTGCCGGTGGCCCCGGCCGCCCAGGCCTCCGCCGCCTGGCTGCCATAGGTGTTGGCCGGCGTGGAGGCGTTGCCGTACATGCCCCACAGCGAGCCATCCAGGAAGCGCGTGTCGTTGCTGGTGGCGTCCAGGGTAATGGGCAGGCCCGCGGTGGCATCCCCGCCCGGCGCAGGTGTGCCGTCCGGCGCATGGTCGCCAAGCCAGCGGCGCCAGGGCGGCCTGTCGCCAGGGGACGGGAACGGCGGTTCGATCGCGGCGGCTCCGGCGCGGTTGATGACCTCAGGTGCATACAATCCGCCTTTTGCGTTCCACAAGTAAACACGTGCTGCCGCCCGTGCCCCGGTTAACGACCGATGCGCGCCAGCCCCAGCATGGCGATGCCCGCCAGCAGCCCCCAGAAGGCACCGCCAATGCCGGCGAAGGCGAGGCCGGAGGCGGAGACCAGGAAGGTGATGGCCGCTGCCTCGCGCCGCGCCGGATCGGCCACCGCGGCCATCAGCGCCCCGCTGAAGGCGCCCAGCAGGGCGAGCCCGGCCGCGGCCTCGATCAGCACCGGGGGGGCGGCGGCGATCAGCACCGTGGCACCACCGGCCATCAGGCCGAAGGCGATGTAGCCCAGCCCCGCCACCACCGCCGCCCACCAGCGCCGCGCGGGGTCGGGGTCCGCCTCTGGCCCGGCGCAGATGGCGGCGGTGATGGCGGCGAGGTTCACGGCATGCCCGCCCAGCGGCGCGCCCAGCAGGGTCAGGATCCCGGTGCGGGTGAACAGCGGGCCCGGGTCCGGGCGGTAGCCGTTGGCGTGCAGCACCGCGATGCCCGGGATGTTCTGGGAGGCCATGGTGACCACGAACAGCGGCAGCGCGATGCCCAGCAGGGCCACGGGCGAAAACTGGGGCATCACCAGCACGGGCGTGGGCAGCAGCGCGGCGATGCCGTCGAACGGCAGGGGGGTGGTGGCGGCCACCAGCACCGCCGTCACCACCACCGCAGCCGGCACGGCCAGCAGGCGGTTGAAGCGTGCCACCACCGCCCAGGTGCCGAGGATGGCCAGCCCCATGGCGGGACTGAACGCCACCGCGCGCACCGGCGCCAGGCAGAGGTTCAGCAGCACGCCGGCCAGCATGGCATTGGCCAGCGGCGCCGGGATGGCGGCCACGGCGCGGCCCAGCGGGCGGATCAGCCCGGCCGCCACCATCAGCACGCCAGCGGCCAGGGAGGCGCCGACGGCCACCGGGAAGCCCCCTTCCGGCACGCCGGTGCTGGCCAGCAGGGCCGCGCCGGGGGTGGACCAGGCCACGCTCACCGGCATGCGGGTGCGCCAGGACAGCCAGATGCCGCCGATGCCCATGGCCACCGACACCGCCATCAGCCCGGAGGCCGCCTGCGCCGGCGAGGCGCCGGCCTCCGTCAGCCCGCGCAGCACCACGGCGAAGGAGCTGGCGAATCCGACGAAGGAGGCGAGCAGCCCCGCGGCGATGGCGGGCCAGCCGGGGCCGCGCCGATCCACGGCGGCCACGCTCAGCCGGCCACCGGCTCGAACTGCGCGACCGCCAGCAGGCAGTCGGAGGCCGCGGCAAGTTGCACCGCATCGGTGGCGCGCACGGCATCGCGGGGGCTGAGCAGCGTGCCACCCAGCGAGCAGCGGCCGCGCAGCACCACCAGGAAGCGCTCGCCCTCCACCGCCGGCAGCTTCACGCGGGTGGTGACGGTGGTGACACGATGGCGCCAGCTTCTGCGCTGGGTCATGGCGTTCAGCACCAGGCAGTTGCCGGCGGGCAGGCGCAACTGCGTCGGCAGCCCGCCATCGAAGCTGCGCGGCTGGAACGGCGCCTGCACCACCAGCGGCGGCGGGCTGTCGCCGAACTCCAGCGCGAAGCCGATGCCGGAGACCAGGGTGATGGTGCGGTCGTGCCCGGTGTAGTCGGAGAACGGCGCATCGCCCTCCAGCCAGGCGAAGGACAGCAACCAGTCCGGCTTGCCGTCGTCGCCCATGGGCCCGGCAGCGACATCGGCCCGGCGCCCGGCATTGTTGGGCCAGCGCGATTGCGGCAGGTCGGCGAAACGAATCGGGCCGTTCATGCCGGCATCCCCGCACCGTAGGTGGAGGGCACCACCTCCTTGGCCGCCTGGGCGCGCTTGCCCAGCCACCAGCCGCCGGCGGGCGGAATGGCATCGAAGCCGATCTCGGCGCCCAGCTTGCGCGCGGCATCCAGCGGCCAGTTGGGGTTGTAGAGGATCTCCCGCGCCAGGGCGGCGAGGTCGGCGCGGCCTTCCTGCAGGATCGCCTCGGCCTGGTCGGCATGGACGATCAGGCCCACGGCCATGGTCTTGATGTGGCCCTCGCGCTTCACGTGCTCGGCCGAGGGCACCTGGTAGCCGTAGCCGAGCGGGGCGGCATTGGGGCGCGCGCCGGTCATGCCGCCGCCGGAGCAGTCGATCACATCCACGCCCTTGGGGCCGACGATTCGCGACAGAGCGGCGCTTTCCTGCAGGCCCCAGCCGGCATCGTCCTGCGCGGAAAGGCGCAGGAACAACGGCTTGTCCTCCGGCCATACGGTGCGGACGGCTTCCACCACCTCCACCACCAGGCGCATGCGGTTGGCCTCGCTGCCGCCGTACTCGTCGGTGCGCTGGTTGGCGACGGGGGAGAGGAATTCGTGCAGCAGGAAGCCATGGGCGCCGTGCAGCTCCAGCACCTCGATCCCCGCCTCATGCGCGCGGCGGGCGGCATCGACCCAATGCTGGATCACCTTGGGGATTTCCGACCGTTCCAGCGCGCGCGGCACCGGCTCGTTCTCGCCGGCGGGGATGGCGGAGGGGGCGACCAGCTCCCAGGCTTCCCAATCCGTGATGCCTTGCGCCTCGGCGGCGTCTCGGGTGAGGGGCTTGCCACCTTCCCAGGGGCGGAAGGCGCGGGCCTTGCGGCCGGAATGGCCGAGCTGCAGCGCGGGCACGCTGCCCTGGGCGCGGATGAAATCGGCGATGCGCTTCATGCCCGGCGTGAACTCGTCGGCCCACAGGCCCACGTCGCCCACCGTGCCGCAGCCGCGCCGTTCCACCTTGGTGGATTCGATGAACACCAGCCCGGCCCCGCCGGCGGCGAAGCGGCCGTAGTTCATCAAGTGCCAATCGGTCATGTGGCCGTGCACCGCGGCATACTGGTGCATGGGGGCGACGACGATGCGGTTCTTGAGCGTGGTGCCGCGGAGGGTGAGCGGCGTGAAGAGAAGCGGCTGGGGCATGGAAATTCCGATACTTAGCGATTGGTCTTGAAGCGCGTCCACATCCGGCTGCGGGCGCGTGCGGCCTCCTGCGGGACGGGGCCGATGGTGAAGAACCCGGCCTGGATGGCGGGCGGGGGATAGACGCCGGGGTCCTCCCGGGTCTCCTTGCCCACCATCGGGTGGCTGGCGGGCACGGCGTTGGGGTAGCCGACATGGTTGGTGACCCCGGCGATCACCTTCGGGCGCAGCATGAAATCAATGAACGCATGGGCTTCGGCAACATTGGGCGCATCGGCCGGGATGGCGAAGAGGTCGAACCAGAGCTGGGCGCCCTCCTTGGGGGCGATGTACTTCACCTCCACCCCGCGCCCGGCCTCCGCCGCGCGGCCGGCGGCCTGGAAGGCATCGCCGGAATAGGTGAAGGCGAGGCAGGTCTCGCCGGAGGCCAGCGCCTCGATCGTGCCGGCGCTGGTGAAGGTGCGGATGTGGGGGCGGATCGCCTTGAGGGTTTTCTCGACGGCGGCGAGATCGGCGGGATCGGTGCTGTCCGGCGATTTGCCGAGGTATTTCAGCACACTCGGGATCACGTCGATGGCGCTGTCGATCATGGCGATGCCGCAGCGCGCCATGCGGCGGGCGTGCTCGGGCTTCAGCAGCAGGTCCCAGGAATCGGTGGGCGCATCGGGGGCGAACTGCCTGAGCTTCACCGGGTTCACCGCCAGCCCGATCGTGCCCCAGAGGTAGATCGCGCCATGGGCGTTGCCGGGGTCCGACGACTGCACCCGCTGCATCAGCGCCGCATCGAGCCCGGCGAGGCTGGGCAGCTTTGCGGGGTCGAGCTTCTGCAGCGCGCCGGCGCGCACCAGGCGGGAGAAGGTGGGTTCGCTGGTGGGCACCACCACGTCGTAGCCGGATTTTCCCGCCAATAGTTTGGCTTCAAGGGTTTCCAGGCTGTCGTACAGGTCGTAGCGCACCTTGATGCCGGTTTCGGCCTGGAACTGCTGGATCGCGTAGGGATCGATATAGTCGGTCCAGTTGTAGACGTTCACGACCCTTTGCTGCGCCGCAGCTTGGGTGGCGAGCACAAGTGCGGCCAGCAGGGCGAGCAGGCGCATCCGGCGGGACTCCTGGGGGTTGCGGCGTCACGCTACCATGGCTGGCGCGCTTGAAACGAGGGGCGGAGGATCGCGGCATGTGCGGGCGCTATGCGGCTCATCGGTCGGTGGACGAAATACGGCGGCTGTTCGCCACCACGAACGCGCCGCCGAATTTCGAGGCGACCTGGAACATGGCGCCGACCCAGATGGCCCCCGTGGTGCGCCGCCATCCCGGCGACGGCACGCGGCATCTGGACCTGCTGTCCTGGGGGCTGGTGCCGCACTGGTCGAAAGACCCGAAGGCGGAGCGCAAGCCGATCAATGCGCGCAGCGAAACCGCCGCCACCATGCCCCTGTTCCGCGACGCGCTCGCCCGCCGCCGCTGCATCGTGCCGATCGACGCGTTCTACGAATGGCAGCAGGTGGAGGGCGGCAAGATCCCGCACGCCATCGCCCGCGCCGACGGTGCGCCGATGGCCCTGGCCGGGATCTGGGAGGGCTGGCGCGGCACGGACGGCACGGTGCTGCGGAGCTTCACCGTGCTGACCACCGCCGCCTGCCAGGCGCTGGCGCATCTGCACCACCGCATGCCCGTGGTGCTGGAGCCGCCAGACTGGGCACGGTGGCTGGGCGAGGAGGAAGGGCCGTATGGCGAGCTGATGCGCCCCTCCGCGGCGTCGTTCCGGGTCTGGCGCGTGTCCACGAAGGTCAATAACGTCCGCAACAACGGGCCAGACCTGCTGGAGGAAGCCGCATGAAGATCACGGGCATCGAAACCGCCATCCTGCGCATCCCGGAAGGGGACCCGCTGGCGGACATGCCGGAGGACGGCAACCGGAAGCGACCCTTCGTCACCCTCAAGGTGCGGACGGACCAGGGCATCGAAGGCATCGCCTTCACCCTCTATGGCGACGCGATGAGCGGCTCCCTGCGCTCGGCGGTGGATGAGCTTGGCGCGCTGTGCCTCGGCGAGGACCCGCTGGACATCGAGCGCATCGGCCGCAAGCTGCTGAACGCGGTGGGGGCGCATTGCGGCCCCGGCGGCATCTTCACTCTGGCCGCCTCGGCGATCGACATCGCGCTGTGGGACATCAAGGGCAAGGCGCTCGGCCTGCCGTTGTGGAAGCTGCTCGGCGGCTATCGCAACCGCGTGCCCTGCTACGCCAGCGGGGCGCTGCGCCGGGGCCTCTCGGACGACCAGGCGCAGACCGCCGCGCACCGGCTGGTGGCGAAGGGGTTCCGCGAGATGAAGACCCAGATGGCCCTGCCGGGGAACCCCGCGCCCTCGGACGAAGTGCGCCGCATGCGCGTGGTGCGTGAGGCGATCGGGCCCGACATCAAGCTGATGTGCGACATCAACCAGCGCTGGCGCCCGGAACAGGCGATCGACATCGCCAAGCGGTGCGAGGAATTCGGCCTGTTCTGGCTGGAGGACGTGGTGAACCACGAGGACTACCAGGGCATGGCCCGCGTGAATGCCGCCCTCTCCACCCCGATCGCCGGCGGCGAATACGTGTGGGGCATCACGCCCTTCCGCCACATGATCGAGGCGCGCAGCGTGGATATCCCGATGGTGGACCTGGTGCGCGTGGGCGGGATCACCGCCTGGATGAAGGTCGCCGCCCTGGCCGAAGCCTTCAACCTGCCGGTGGTGAGCCACCTGGCGCCGGAACTGCACTGCCATCTGGTCGCCGCGGCACCCAATGGGCTGACGGTGGAATACATGCCCTGGACGCTGGCGCTGTTCGAGGACACCCCGCCGGTGGTGGACGGCGAGATGCATCTTTGGGACCGGCCGGGGCTGGGGCTCACCTTCGACGAGGCGTTCTGCAAGGCGCATCGGGTGGCGTAACGCCGCAAGACGGCTTTCGCCTGCGTGCGTATGCGGGTTGGATGGCGTTCGACAGAAAGGAACGCCCGATGATTCGCACCCACACGCTGCGCGCGGCTGCCGCGCTCGGCCTCGCCCTGGGCGTTGCCGCCTGCGAAGCGCCGCCTGCCGCGCCGGAGGCTGCTGCCACGACGCCCGCCACACTGCCCACGGTGGACATGGAAGCGGCCCGGGCCTCGGCGGTGGGCGCCGTACCGCTGCAGGTGCTGGAGTTCAGCCCCAGCGGCACCCGTTCCCTCACCAGCCGCATCCGGGACGACGGGGCACCGGCCTATGCCGTGCCCGTGGCGGCCGGGCAGACGCTGACGGTGGTGTTCCGCAGCCCGATCCATGCCGCCACGTTCAACCTGATGGACACGGCGAACCCGGCCGAGGCGGTGCATCGCGGGTCCGTGGAAGGCAACATCGTCGCGGTGAAGCCGGCACA
>JBIKOJ010000283.1:0-5315 GCA_044358135.1 Acetobacteraceae bacterium
CCGCCTCGATGGCCCCTCCCCGCCGAAGGCGGAACACTGACGCCGGGTCCAGGGACCGCCTGGTCCCTGGTGGGGTCCAGGGGCAAAGCCCCTGGCCTTCCTGCCTCTACGCCACCAGCGCGCCCGGCGTGGTGGGCAGGGTTTGCCGCGCGACGGCGACGGTTTGGCCGCCTTCGAGGTTCACGATGAACTTCTCGTTGATCGCCTGGTACTGCACCTGCACGTCGGCCTGCACGTAGCCCAGTCCGGTGCGCTCCAGCGGGTTGTTGCTGGTATCGCAGATCACGCTGAACGGCAGGGTGCCGTCGCGCGTGCCCAGCAGCCCCTGGCCCAGCATGTTCTGCAGGAACGACAGCAGCGTGGCGCGGATGCGGCGGAACAGGTCGCGGTTGATCACCTGGCCCACGTACTGCCCCATGCCGGCGTTCAGGCTGGCAGCGAGGTAGTTGGTCAGGCGGGTGTAGTTGTCGCCGCTGGTGGCGGCATTGCTGCTGCTGTTGTGGCCGCCGCGCACGCCCCAGAAGCTGCCGCCGGGCTGCGGGTTGGCGATCACGTCCAGCCCGGCGATGAACAGGGCGGAGAGTTCCGCCGCCGAAAAGGTGCCGCGCTGCCCACTGCCGGGCGCCCCGCTGCGCTGCGTGCCCGTCACGCCATACAGCGGCTTGTTGAGGCTGGACTGCTCGGGCGAGAGGTTGGCCAGCCGCCCGGCGACGAAGCCCTGCGGGGAGACCAGGCGCAGCGTGGCGTTGGCCTGGTCGTTCCACCACACCCAGTCGCCCAGCATCAGCTTGCAGGCATAGCTGTCCAGCCCGGCCGCGGCCTTGGCGGCGATGGCGGCGCTGATGCCCTCGCCGGCCGCACCGGTCAGGATCATGTAGATCCCTTCGGAGAGGCCGAACTGCGCCTGCGCGCCCCACTGGGCGGTGGCATCGGCATCGGCCAGCAGCGCGATGGAGCAGCGCTGGCCGCGCAGCGCATACATGCCGCGGCGCGGTGCGGTATCCACGCCCACCAGGTGGGTGGCGGAGATGCCGGCGCCATCGGTGCCCACGGCCCCGGTGCCGAAATCCCAGGCGAAGGAAACGGGCGCCACGGCGGTGGTGCCGGCATTGGCCACCACGATGCGGCTGGGCCCGCGCTGCGGCCCCTGGCCGGTGTTGATGGCCGTGGCCAGCGCCTGCCAGAAGGCCGCGCCGGTGCCGCTGATGTTGTCGTACACCTCCGGCACCAGGCCGGGCAGGGTCACGGTGAAGCGCCAGCTTCCCGCACGGCTGCCGGGCGCCAGGGTGATGGCAATCTGGTTGCCACGGCTGCCGGTGTGGATCGCGGTCAGGATGAAGCCGGTGGTCGGGATCATGAAGGCCGCGGCGGTATCCGTGCCGTCTGTCACGCGCACGCAACGGAAATCGGCGGCACCCTGCTGCACGGCGGTGGCCACCTGCGTGCCCATGTCGTGCTTGCGCGCCACCACGGGGCCGAAGCTGGCCGCATAGTCGCTCATGGAGCCCACGATCACCGGCTCACCCACCGGCCCCCAGCTCGCGGTGCCGGCCACCCCCACCACGTTGGTGGGCACGCCGTTGATCACCAGGGTCTGCGGCGGCACGATCTGCACATACAGATCGGGCACGATCAGCGCGGTGGTGTTGATGCTGCCCTGCTGGACGATCGGCATGGCTCAGCCCTCCCCGTTTGCGCGCACGCGAACCACGTGGCCTGCGTGCTCGCCGGCCAGGATCTCCGCAACCTCGGCGGGCGCCGTCACCACGTCGCCCTTCGCGTACGGCCCGAAGGCGCGCACGACCACCAGATGCACTGTCATTCTGTTCTCCCGAAAACCCGAGATGGCGTCTAGCTGATGGCAGACCGCGCCGAGGCCCCGCCGGGGGCCACGCGCATGTCGCCGAAGATCATGGCCGGGCGCACCTCCTGCACCGTGGTGGCGTAGTCCACCGCGTAGAGCAGGTCGCGCCGATACACCCGCGCGGTGCGGCCCTGGTCGCTCACCGTGCTGCCGCGGAACAGCAGCCGGCCGCGCGTGCCGTCCGGCAGGTCGATGAAATCCAACGCCGAGAAGGCGGCATCCAGCGCGGAGGACAGCGCATCGCGCAGCCCCGGCTCCGGGCACCAGGCGGTCAGGCGGAACACCTGGCGCTGGCGCCGCGTCTCGCGCCGCAGGGTGCGATCCGCCACCACCCGGCCCGTCATCGGCCCGGTGCCAGCCACGGTGAGGGTCGCACCTTCCACCGTCACGATGCGGCGGGTGCGCAGATAGGTGGCCAGCACCGCGGCCACCATCGCCGGCGTATCGCCCGGCGCGGTGCGGTGCACCACGGCCATCCCGTCCACCATCAGCCCGGCCACCTGGCCCGGATGCGCGCTGCCCTGCACCGTGGCGCTGCGCCCCTCCACCACCACCGAAAGCCCCGGCGCCGGTGCGGCGATCTCATCCCACCGGTCCGGATGCCGCGTGGTCACGGCCTGGGGCCGCGCCTCGGGCGAAACCGTCACATGCAGGCGCCCGGCGGCAAGATCCGCATCCAGCGCCGCCGCCTGCGGCCAGCCGCGATACAGCAGGCAGGCGCGGCCCACCGTGCTGGGCGCCTGCGGCCCCTCGGGGTAGATCACATCGGAAGCCAGCCGCAGCAGCGCCGCCTCCACGTCAGACATGTCGGCCATCGCCCTAGCTCCCTGCCCGGCGCACGGCCAGGCGCCAGCCGGGCTCCGAGAGTTCCGCCTGCGCAATCACCCCGATGCGGCCGAGATCATCGGCCACCCGGTCGCCCTCGCGCAGCACCACGCCGGCGACGCCGGGCAGCAGCACCGTCCAGGTGCCGCCCTGCAGCGCCTCCGGCAGATCCGCCTCGCCCAGCCCGGCACCGCCGCTGCGCACCATGGCCACCGGCCACCCGCTCAGCACCGCCTCCGGCGCCGCACCGCCGCCATAGGCGGCAAGCCCCGGCCCCGCCGCCTGCACCGGCCGCAGCACGTCGATCACCCGGTTGGCGCGCACGCACAGCACCGGATGCAGCGCCGCCTGTGCGGCCACGAACCACACCGCGCCATCGGCCCGGCGCAGATAGTCCCCAGGCCTGGCATAGGCCGCATCGAACAGCCCATGCCAGTACACCTGCCCATGCGTCGGCGGCCTGGCGAACCGCCCGTCCGGCGCGGTGAACGCGGCCATCAGCCGCAGCACCCGGCGCGTGGCCGCCAGTGGCGCCTCGCCCCCTTCAGGGCGGAACAGCTCGCACCAATCGCCCACCACCAGCCCGGCCCTGCCGAGCCCGCGATACACCGCATCCTGAACGCGACCTGCTTGCATCATTCCGCCTCGCCGCCCGGGCATGCCCAAGCCGACCGTTGCGCATGCGTCTCCGCACGCCATTCCAAGGAACATCCATCCGCCGCCGCCGGTGGCCTCAGACCACCAGGCGCACCCCGCCATCGCGCAGGGCTGGGCCAGGTGGGATGCCCAGGAAGCCGCACAGCCGGCGGCGCCAGTCGTCGAACAGCGCCGTGCGCTCCCGCACCTCGCGCGGGTTGCGCTTCCACACCGCGGCCTCGCTGGTATCCAGCATCGCGCCGCTCTGCGGGATCGCCACCTCCAGCTCCGCCAGCGTGGCGAGGTACTGCCGCACCACCGCCTCTTCCGTGCCAGACATGCGGATCATGCGGAATTCCATCAGCCCGTAGGCCTGGTGGAACCGCCAGCCCTGGAAGCCCTCCGCCCCGCTGCCATAGGCGGGGTAGCCGCAATGCCTGCGGATATCCGTTCGTTCCGCTTCGGTGAACGCCATCCCATCCTCCGCGCAGGGGTGGCGGCGAGGGGCGTTTCAGCCCCCCGCCGCCCTGTATCAGCCGACGTGTTCGATCATCACCGCGCGCTTGAAGGCGGCCTTGCCGGCCGTCGGCACGGTGTCGGTGGTGGTGGTGGTGTCGCTCGGCGCGCAGTAGCCGCCGATCCAGTACCAGCTCTGCGCGATGATCTGCTGCAGACGGTCCACCGGCTCGCGCGTCACCATCGCCACGCCATCCACCAACGAAACGATCGAGTTCGCCGGCGCGGTGTCATCCGCCCCCATGCCGGCGTAGCTGCCCTCGATCAGCGCCCCCTGCCCGCACACGATCGGCCGGCGGATCACCGCGCCGCTGAGGCCCGGGTGGTTCTGCACATAGGCCTCGTTGGTGGGGATGAAGCGCAGGCCAAGGAACTCGTTGATCAGCCCCTTGGTGTACACCTGGCTCGCCCCGGTCACGCCGGTGAAGAGCTGGCGGAATTCCGCATCGCTGAACAGCTGCCGGGCAGAGACGGGATCGAGGTAGCAGTTGTACACCCCATCCACCGTCGGCACCGCGTTGCTGCGCAGGGTGGCCACCGCGTTCAGCAGCGTGCCCATGTTCAGCGTGTCCGCCGCCGTCAGCGCCAGCGCGGTGGCGCGGTTGCCCGGGCGATGGATGGTGCTGGCATTGGCCGCCACCACCGCGTTGCCCGCGGTGCCGTCCGCCACCGTCACGTTGGTGCTGAAGCTCAGCACGCCCGAGCGCGCCCCCGGCGTGGTGGCGGCGTTCACCGCATCCACCGTCACGCCCACCAGGGTGTAGCTGTTGCTGCCGATCACCACGGCCAGCGTGGCCCCGGCACCCACCGGAACCTGCACGCCATTGACGAACACGCGCTCGAACCCGCGCACATCCTCCACCGCCAGGTTCGGGCCGGCCGAGCCCAGCGTGGTGCGCACGCGGGTGTTGCCGCCGAAATAGGCGTTGAACAGCACGTTGCGCGCGATCTCATCCAGGCTGCGCGCCGCCTGCTCGCCATTGGTGGCGGCGTTCTGCAGGAACTGGCTGGCAATGCCCACGCGGCTGGTGACCATGTTCAGGTCCGTTGTCGCCGCGTAATGCTCCAGCGTGATGGTATACTGCTCCACGCCGAAGCTGCTGGGCACCAGGCCGTTGTCGAAGTTGGTGTTGGCGTTCTGCGCCAGCGGCGTGGTCACCGCACTCTTCAGCCCGGCGCGGGTCTTGGTGAGCGTCTCGCCAATGCCCACGCTGAAGCTCATCCGGTCGGCAATCGCCCGGTAGCCCAGGCGGGACCGCAGCGCCTGCTCGAACTCGCGCTCGAGATAACCCAGCTGAATGATCGGCTGCAGCGCCGCCGGAAAGTTCGAAATCGGCATGTGAACTCCTCACGCGTTATCACCCCGCGCGGCACTGGCCGGCAGGGCGGGTTGGTGCAGGGATGGAGGGAAGGGGAAGGCCAGGGCTCTGCCCTGGACCCGCTGGGGCCTTAGGCCCCAGACCCCTCGACCTTT
>JBIKOJ010000339.1:0-3535 GCA_044358135.1 Acetobacteraceae bacterium
AGCTTTCCGAATACCGCCCGCCATGCAGCAGCTCCTGCCACTGCCGCACCATGCCCATGTATTGGTTGTTCAGGATGAACACCTTCACCGGCAGCCGATACTGCGCCAGCGTGCTCATCTCCTGGATGTTCATCAGGATCGAAGCCTCGCCGGCGATGTCGATGCACAGCGCGTCAGGATGCGCGATCTGCACCCCCATCGCCGCCGGCAGCCCATAGCCCATCGTCCCCAACCCGCCGGATGTCATCCACCGGTTCGGCGCATCGAAGCCGAAATACTGCGCCGCCCACATCTGGTGCTGCCCCACCTCGGTGGAGATGAACGTCTCGCGCCCGCTCTTGGCCTTCAGCTCGCGCGTGATGTCATACAGCCGCTGCACCGCATACTGCGGCTTGATCACCGCACCCTTCGTCATGTCCTGCCGGAACTTCAGGCAGTCGATCCCGCGCCACTCGTCGATCTGCTTCCACCACGCCGCCACCGCGGGCTTGTCCACCTCGCCCGGCGCGTCATCCCACGCCGCCAGGATCGCCCGGATCACCCGCCCGGCATCGCCCACCACCGGCACATCCACCGGCACGTTCTTGTTGATGCTGGAAGGGTCGATATCGACATGGATCTTCTTCGACCCCGGCGAGAACGCGTTCAGCCGCCCCGTCACCCGGTCATCGAACCGCGCGCCGATGTTCAGCATCACGTCGCAGCCATGCATCACCAGGTTCGCCTCGTAGGTCCCGTGCATGCCCAGCATGCCCAGGAACAGCGGATCCCCGGCCGGAAACGCCCCCAGCCCCATCAGCGTGGAGGTGCAGGGGAACCCGGTCTTGCGCACCAGCGCCCGCAACAGCTCGCTCGCCTCCGGCCCGGCATTGATCACCCCACCACCGGTGTAGATCACCGGCCGCTTGGCGCTCTTCAGCAGCGCCACGGCCTTGGCAATCTGCCCGGCATCCGGCTCCACCTGCGGGCGATACGAACGATGCGGCGTCTCGGGTGCCGCCACATACGGCGCCGGCCCGATCAGGATATCCTTCGGCAGGTCGATCACCACCGGCCCCGGCCGCCCGCTGCGCGCCACGTAGAACGCCTCGTGCACCACCCGCGCCAGGTCCTGCCCGCGCTTCACCAGATAATTGTGCTTGCTGGCCGGCCGCGTGATCCCCGTCGTGTCCGCTTCCTGGAACGCGTCATTGCCGATCAGGTGCGTCGGCACCTGCCCGGTCAGGCACACCAGCGGAATGCTGTCCATCAGCGCATCCAGCAGCCCGGTCACCGCATTGGTCGCCCCGGGCCCGCTGGTCACCAGCACCACGCCCACCTTGCCGGTGGAGCGCGCATAGCCCTCGGCCGCATGCACCGCCGCCTGCTCGTGCCGCACCAGGATGTGCCGGATCGCGTTCTGATTGAAGATCGCGTCGTAGATCGGCAATACCGCCCCACCGGGATAGCCGAAGATCACCTCTACGCCCTGGTCCTTCAGCGCGCGGAGGAGAATTTCGGCACCCGGAGCGGTGTCCAGTGTGGCGTCGGCGGATGTGTTCTGGCTCATGGGCGCCCCAATAAGCCGCCGCGCTGCACCGCGTCAAGCGTCGTCGCGAATAAACCGGAAGATTTTCGCCCGTTCGCTTTCCGAAAATTCCAAAAAACCCCGCACCCGCGCATTGATAGTATGCGTGCGCTCAGGGTCCGCCATGCGTTTGTGGCGGAACCACGTGGCCTGGCGCTTCGTGTACTGGCCCGTCACCAGCTCCGCCCGCCGCGCCGCCTCGGCGAGCGTTAGCTCCCCGCGCAGATGCGCCGAAAGCTCCGGCACCCCATGGGCCCGCATCGCCGGCAAGGCCGGGTCCAGCCCCAGCGCCAGCAGCGCCCGCACCTCTTCCAGCGCCCCCTGCTCCAGCATCGCCGAAAACCGCCCCGCGATCGCCGCCCGCAGCGCCTCGCGCGGCGGATCGATCAGGATCGCCGAAAACCGCCACGGTGCCGCCTCCCCCTTGGCCGACTGCCACGCCACCAACCCCCGCCCGGTGCCGCGCCACACCTCCCAGGCCCGCGCCACCCGCTGGCTGTCCGCCGGCTTCAGCCGCGCCGCCGTCGCCGGATCCACCTTCGCCAAGGAAGCATGCAGCGCCACCGGCCCCTGTTCCGCCAGCAGCCACCGCGCCTCCGCCCGCGCCGCCTCGCCGCATTCCGGAATCTCCGCAATCCCACCCACCAGCGCCGAGAAATACATCCCCGTCCCACCGCAGAGCACCGGCAGCCGCCCCGCCGCCCGCGCCCGCTCCATCGCGTCCAGCGCCGCCCCGCGCCACCACGCCGCGTTCCCCGCCTCCGCCGCCCCGCGCACGCCATACAGCGCATGCGGCACCACAGCCTCCTCCTCGGCCGTCGGCCGCGCAGTCACCACCCGCAGCTCCCGATACACCTGCATCGAATCCGCGTTGATCACCACGCCCCCCAGCGCCTCCGCCACCCCCAGCGCCAGCGCCGACTTCCCCGAACACGTCGGCCCCGCCACGATCAAGGCAGGCGGCATCGCCCCAACGGCGCTCACCGCGCGCTCCTGCAAAAGCCCTCTCCCCTTGGGGGAGAGGGTTGGGTGAGGGGTGGAAGCTCAACCACCACCATATCCAACCATGTGTTGCTCATGCCCCCGGTATTGCCCGCTTCGCGCCGCGGTTCCATACCCCGCCCATGACCCACGTCCTCACCCTCGTCGCCCACCGCGAAGCCGCCAGCCTCACCCCGGCCATCATCAACCGCGTGCGCAACGCGGTCCACGGCGGCACCCCCACCATCCTCTACCCCGGCGAAGCCGCCGACATCCCCTGCACCCATCCGCCCGACATGGCCGCCGCGCTGGACGCCATCGGCCCCGATCCCATCGATGCGATCCCGATGAAGAACCGCGGCCGCCGCAAGGCCGTCCTCATCGCCGACATGGACAGCACCATCGTCACCTCGGAAACGCTGGACGAAATCGCCGCCTATGCCGGCCTCAAGGAAAAAATCGCCGCCATCACCATGCGCAGCATGAACGGGGAGATCGACTTCGCCACCGCGCTGCGCGAACGCGTCGCCATGCTGAAGGGCCTCTCCCTCGATGCCCTCGAAAAGACCTGGGCGAAAACCGAACTCACCCCCGGCGCCCGCACCCTGGTCGCCACCATGAAGGCCCACAACGCCACCACCGCCCTGGTCTCCGGCGGCTTCACCTGGTTCACCAGCCGCGTCGCCGAACTGGTCGGCTTCGACATCCACCGCGCCAACATCCTTGAACTCGATGGCGACACCCTGGCCGGCACCGTCGCCGAACCCGTGCTCGATGCCAACGCCAAGCTCACCACGTTGCAGGAACTCGCCGCCGCCCGCGGCGTGAAACTCGCCGCCACCCTCACCGTGGGCGATGGCGCCAACGACCTGCCCATGCTCCTCGGTGCCGGCCTCGGCATCGCCTTCCACGCCAAGCCCATCGTCGCCGCCCAGGCGCGCGCCCAGGTCCGGCACGGCACGCTTCGGGCACTGCTGTTTGCGCAGG
>JBIKOJ010000137.1:0-14188 GCA_044358135.1 Acetobacteraceae bacterium
AGGGGTACAAGAAGGAAGAAATCAAGGAAGAATAGTTCTTTTTTGAAAAAAGAACCAAAAAACTTTTATGAATTTGATGCGGAAACACCCGGTCTTCCCGCATCAAACGAACAAAAGTCTTTTTGCTTCTTTTTCTTCAGAAAAAGAAGACTCTTTCTTCCCTAGGGGAGGGGAAGGTCCGGCGGAAGCGGAAGCTTGCATCAGCCTCTTGCGATGGGGCCCGCAGCACCGCGGCGCGGCATTCGGGCCGGTCATCGAAGCCTTTGGTGCTTCCTGTCTTCTGCAAACGCTCAATTCGGTGCTTGGCCCATGGCATCGGGCGTCGCGCCGTAGTCGTGCGGTCCACGCCTGGATTGACTTCATCCAGTCGCCGGCCCCCCGCCGCAGGGTTTAATAGGGGCTTGCCCGTACGGGCATTCGTAAGACTACCTATCCGGTCCTCTTTCCGCGAAACGCAGCAAGGCGCCCAGTGGGGGTGGGGGGTAACGCCCCGGCGGAAGCGGAAGCCTACACCTGCATGCCATGAGGGAGCCGCAGCGTCGCCAGGGCGACATTCGGCCGGGTCCTCGATGCAGGAACAGCCTTCGTCTCTTCAGTTCGCCCGTCATTCGGTGCGCCGTCCAAGGCATCGGAATTTGCACCGCAGTTCCAAGGTCACATGCGGATTCGATCATCCGCACACCGGCCCCCCGCAACAGACGGTAACGAAATCCGACCGGCATGATATCCGGAACAATACGTAGACGCCCGCATGATGCAGAAATGCCACAGCCGCCCGCAATCGCGTAAACCCCCTTGCGTCACTAACTCTCGTTAGTTATATTCCCAGCCATGGCACAGCACCCCTCCCCCCAGGCCGGCCCCTGCGCCCGCCCTGGCGCCCAAGCGGCGCCGGCGCGGCCCGCAGCCGCGCGCCTCCATGAGTCGCTGGAAGCCCTGATTCTGTCCCTGCTCGGCCAGATCCTCGCCGAACTGCTGGGCAAGCCCGCAGGCACCACCCGCACCCCCAGCCTCGCCCCGCTCGCCGGCCTGCTCGCCACCTGGGCCGCGCTCTCCCCCCGCCGTCGCCAGGCCCGCCGCGCCGCAGACCTGCGCGCCCAGCAGGATCAGGAAAAGGCCGCCCGCGCGGCCGAACTGCGCGCCATCCGCCGCCTGGTCGCCCGGGGCGGCTGGCTCATGCGCGGCAGCCGCAACCGCGGCATGTCCCCCACCCCCGCCCCCTGCGTGCCGCCGCTCCCCATCCGTCCCGCGCGCGCGCCACCTGGCCGCGCCCCACCTGGCCACACCCGCAACCCCGGCCCACCCAGCAAAACGGCCCCCAAAGGGGCCGCATCGCCACGTCCTAATTGTTACGATTACAAAATAATCATGCCTCCTCCTGGAAGGCCTTCTCCCGCGTCTTGCGCACCGCCGGCACCACCACCAGCAGCAGCATCAGCGCCGACATCACCAGGAAGGTCAGGCTCAGCGGGCTGGTCACGAACACCGTCGAATCCCCGCGCGCCAGCAGCATGGCGCGCCGCAGATAGGTCTCCATCATCGGCCCCAGGATGAACCCCAGCAGCATCGGCGCCGGCTCGCAATCCAGCTTGTGGAACAGGTACCCCACCACCCCGAAGAACGCGATCAGCAGCACCTCCTGCGCGGAGTTGTTCAGCGAATAGACCCCGATGCAGCAGAAGAACAGGATGGCGATCGAAAGCAGCCGGTACGGCACCGTCAGCATCTTCACCCAGATGCCCACCAGCGGCAGGTTGAACACCACCAGCATCAGGTTCCCCACCCACATGCTGGCAATCATCCCCCAGAACAGCCCGGGCTTGTCCGTCATCACCTGCGGCCCGGGGATGATCCCGTGGATCATCATCCCGCCCACCATCATCGCCATCACCGCGTTGCTGGGAATGCCCAGCGTCAGCATCGGGATGAAGCTGGTCTGCGCCGCCGCGTTGTTGGCACTCTCCGGCGCCGCCACCCCCTGGATCATCCCGGTGCCGAACTTCTCCGGCGTCTTCGAAATGCGCTTCTCCAGCGTATAGGCCGCAAAGCTCGCCAGCACCGCGCCGCCCCCCGGCAGGATGCCCAGAAGGCTCCCCAGCCCGGTCCCGCGCACCATCGCCCCGAAGGAGTCCTTCAGGTCCTTCCGCGTCGGCATCAGCCCGGAAACCTTGCTGGTCAGCAGGTCGCGCCGCTCCTTGCTGGTCAGGTTGGCCATGATCTCGTTCAGCCCGAACACGCCCATGGCGATCGGCACGAAGTTGATCCCGTCGAACAGGATGTCCACGCCGAAGGTGTAGCGCAGCGCCCCGCTTTGCACGTCCGTGCCCACGATCCCCAGCAGCAGCCCCAGCAGCACCATGCCCACCGCCTTGATCACGGAGCCATGCGCCATCACCACCGCCGTCACCAGCCCCAGCACCATCAGCGAGCAGTAATCCGCCGGCGTGAACTGCTGCGCCACCTTGGTCAGCGGCGGGGCCGCCACCGCGATCAGGATCGTCGCCACCGTGCCCGCGAAGAAACTGCCAATGGCCGCGATCGCCAAGGCCGGCCCCGGCCGCCCCTGCCGCGCCATCTGGTAGCCGTCCAGGCAGGTGATCACGGAGGAACTCTCGCCCGGCAAATTCACCAGGATCGCGGTGGTCGATCCGCCGTACTGCGCGCCATAGTAGATGCCCGCCAGCATGATCAGCGCGCCCTCGGCCGGCAGGTAGTACGTCGCAGGCAGCAGCAGCGCCATCGTCGCCACCGGCCCTACCCCCGGCAGCACCCCGATCGCGGTCCCCACGATCGCACCCACCAGGCACCAGAACAGGTTCTGAAACGTCAGCGCGACGGAGAAACCCAGCGCGAGATTGGATCCGAGGTCACTCAGTTCCACGGAAACACCTTGATCGGCATGCCGAGCCCCCAAACGAAAATGCCGATCGCCATCAGGATCATCACCCCCATGAACACCGAAAGCTCACGCAGCCTGTGCCCGTCGCCCGCCAGCGCGCCCAGCGTCATCACCACCAGCATCGTCACCACCAGCCCCGCCGGCTCGATCAGCAGCGCGAAGGAAACGGCGGCCAGCGTGATCAGCAGCACCGGCCGCCACGCCCATCCGGTCAGCCGAGGCCCGTCGGTCAGCAGCCCCTTGACGAAGATGAGCGCCCCGATCCCGATCAGCCCGTAGCTCAGCAGCATCGGGAACACGCCGCTGCCCAGCCGCACCGGGGAGCCCATCGGATAGCTGCGCCCCACCCACAACGCGCCCGCCCCCACGGCGGCGAACATCACCCCGCACAGCAGGTCCTGCCCGCTGCGCAGCCCCGGCCCCTTGCTCATCCCTGAATCCCTATTCGATCTTCAGCCCGGTCTTCTTCACCCAGTCGCGATACTCGTCCACCTGGCCATCCATCTCGGCCACCAGCTCGGGGCCGGTCTTGGTGGTGGGGAAGAAGCCCACCTGCGTCACCCGCTGCTGCACCACCGGGTCGGCATTGGCATCCGCCATCGCCCGGGCCAGCTTGTCCTGGATCGCCTTGGGCGTGGCCTTCGGCACGAAGATCGCCGCGAAGTTCGCCAGCTTCACGTCGAACCCCGCCTCCATCACCGTCGGCACGTCGGGGAAGGTCGTAAACCGCCGGTCGGATGTCACCGCCAGCAGCGTCGCCTGCCCCGCCCGCACATGCGGGAACATCACGTTGTCGATGATCACATCCACCGTGCCGCCCAGGAAGTCGATCAGCGCCTCGGCCCCGGTGCGATACGGCACGTGCAGCATGTCGATGCCCGCCACGATCTTCAGCGCCTCGCCGCGCAGATGCGTGGCAGAGCCGGCGCCCGGCGAGGAGTACGAAAGCTTGCCCGGATTCTTCTTCGCATAGGCCACCAGATCGGCCATCGTCTTGAACCCGTGCTTGGGCAGCACCGCGATCCCATAGACGAAATCGCCCATCGGCCCCACCGGCGTCAGGTCCGTCGGCTGGTAGGGCGTCTTGCGCAGCGCCGGCAGCAGCACCAGCGGCCCGTTCGGGGAGGCGAGCAGCGTGTAGCCATCGGGGGCCGCCTTCGCCACCACCTCGGTCCCCAGCGCGCCGGCCGCACCGGCCCGGTTCTCCACCACCACCGGCTGGCCCAGCCGCTTGCCCAGCGCCTCTGCCCAGGGGCGGGAGATCGCGTCCATCGATCCGCCCGCGGGATAGTTCACCACCAGCTTCACCGGGCGCGTCGGCCACTCCTGCGCCACCGCGGGAGATGTCATCGCGATCGCCGCCGCGAACGCGGCCAGAAGAGTCCGTTTGCGCATGAAACCTGCCTCCCGATTGCCACAGAAGCGCTCCGCGCCGGTTGCCCCGGGTCGCCACGCGGGCCCCCTTTGCAACGATCGCGCCCCCTTGTCGAGCGGCAAAGCACCGCAAAGCTTGCCCCGGCGGGCGGAAATCGGCATGACGGCGCCCGCATGCAGCCCGGAGCAACCGGGCCCTCACAGGGAGACTTATCGATGATCCGCCGGCGCTCGCTCGTCACCTCCATGCTGGCCGCCCCCGCCATCCTCGGCGCGGCGTCCGCCCGTGCCCAAGGCGCCTGGCCGAACAAGCCGGTGAAGCTGATCCTGCCCTACGCCCCCGGCGGCGCCACCGACATCATCGGCCGCCCCTGGGCCGACAAGCTCGGCCAGGCCTTCGGCCAGCCCTTCGTGATCGACAACCGCGGCGGCGCCGCCGGCGGCATCGGCACCGAGGCGGTCGCGAAATCGGCGAACGACGGCTACACCTTCCTGCTCACCCCGGCCGGCCCGCTCACCGTGCTGCCGCATCTGCGCCGCGTGGCGTACGCCGTGCCGAAGGACCTCGTCACCGTCGCCCGCGTCGGCGACCTCGTCTGCGGCTTCACCATCCGCCCGGAGCTGGGCATCAACACGATGGCCGAGCTGGTCGCCTACGCCAAGAAGAACCCCGGCAAGCTCGCCTACGGCTCCGCCGGCGCCGGCAGCTCCACCCACATGCGCATCGAGGCACTGAAGGCCGCCGCCGGCATCGACATCCTGCACGTGCCCTATCGCGGCAGCGCCGACGCGCTGAACGACCTGCTGGCCGGCAACGTTCACATGATGAACGAGATCAACGTCATCCCGCACATCAAGGCCGGCAAGCTGAAGCTGCTCTCGGTCAGCTACCCCACCCGCCACCCCGATTTCCCCGACGTGCCCACCCTGACCGAAGCCGGCTTCCCCAACATCGACGTGCCGATCTGGTACGCCGTCTGGGCTCCCGCCGGCACGCCGAAGGAGATCATCGCTTCGTTCAACGCCAAGTGCCGCGAGATCGCCGCCACGCCGGACATGCTGCAGCGCATGCAGTCCATCAACGTGGTGGTGCCGCCCGAGACGCCGGAGCAGATGCTGGCCTATTTCGAGCGCGACTTCGCCGCCAACGGACAGCTGATCCGCGACAAGAAGATCACGCTGGAAGGCTGATGCGCCGCGGGGGCGGCATGCGACCGGAGGTGGGGCGATGAGCCTGCGCAACCGCCGTTCCCGCGAGCGCCGGCAGCGCCTGCTGCAGGGGCTGGGCCACACCGCCAAGTGGCTGCTGTTCTTCGCGGCCCTCGCCGCCGTGGGCCTGTTCGCCACCCACACCGCCCGCGAGGACGCGCGCGAGGACCTTGAACGCCTCGCCGCCGAGCGCGACACGGCGCAAACGGAAGCCCAGTCCCGCATCGCCGAGGCCGAACGCCTGGCGCGCGAGACCGAGGCCGCCCGTGCCGAGGCCGCCACCGCCCGCGGCCGCTACGCGGCAGAGGTGCCCACCGGCCGCCTCGCGGCACTTCTGGCCGCCGTGCGCGCCCGGCTGGACTCCGGCCTGCCGGAGGATCGCCTGGCCGAGGTGATCCGCGATGCCGCCCCGCGCCGCGCCTGCGACGGCCCGCCGATCATGCGCCGCTTCCGCATCACGCCCGGCGAGCGCGCCCTGCCGGAAGATGCCGCGACCTTCTTCGAGGGCCTGGTGCGCATCCAGGCCAACGCGCCGGCGGGGTTCGAGGCGCTGTCGCGCACCATGGTGGTGACCTTCGCCGGCCAGGGCCTCGCGGCCCCCGTCACCCTCACCGGCACGCCGGCGGTGCAAGCCTTCCGCATCGGGCACCACGAGGCGACCATCACCGTCACCGCCAGCCCCGTGGCCGGCTTCGCCGCCGCCACCGTGGCGGCCTGCCGGCCGGACTGAAGACGGCCACCTGGCAGAGGTGGCGACGACGCGGCGAATCCGCTAATCATGCCCCTGCCGGAGCCGGGTTAGCACAGCGGTAGTGCAGCGGTTTTGTAAACCGAAGGTCGGGGGTTCGATCCCCTCACCCGGCACCGGCTTCCACAGGCTGAGCACTCTCCACGCAACGGGCTGCACCGCGCGGGGGCAGCCGATCCCCGGGACAGCCGCACATGCCGGACAGAAGCCAGCCCAGCGAACCCGGCCTCTACCGCATTGTCTATGACAGCGTCGTCCACCTGCCGTTCGGCGCGGAGGGCGAGCAGGCCATCGAGGCGATCCTGGCCGTGGCCCGTGCCCGCAACGCGGCGGCCGGGATCACCGGCGTGCTCTACTACGACGGCGCCTATTTCCTGCAGGTGCTGGAAGGGCCGCAGCCCGGCCTGGCGGAGGTGTTCGCCAGCATCCTGGCCGATGAGCGCCATGGCGACGTGCGCGTTGTGGAACGCGGGCCGGTGGCGCAGCGCGGCTTTCCCGGCTGGGACATGGCCTGGGTTACGGAAGTCTCCGTCGCCGGCATCCTGGCCCACGACCCCGACCTGCCGCCAGTACGCCCGTTCCGCGGCGCGGAGGTGGTGGCCACCCTGTCCCAGGCCGTAGGCCCCGCGCCGGGCTGAAGCGGCGGTTCAGACCCGCTTCCACTGCACCAGGGTGTAGGGCGGGTCGGCATCGTCGTGCGGTTCGAACACGGCTTCCACTTCGGCGCCAATCTCCACCGCCTGCGCGGGGTCGCCGAGCAGGTTGCCGAGCATGCGCACGTTCACGCCCTCCAGCTCCACCAGCACGATGATGTAGGGGCCGTGGCCAACGAGTGCGGGATGCACGGGGTGGTGCGGCTTCTCGTAGCTGTAGATGCGGCCGCGGCCCTTCACCTCGGTCCAGTCCAGCTCGAAGCTGTGGCAGCGGTGGCAGATCCATTCCGGGCCCCACTGGTGGGCACCGCAGCCGCGACATTTCTGGATCATCAGCTTGCCCTGGCGGGTGCCGTCCCAGAACGGTTGGGAGAGGCCGTCGGGCGCGGCGGTGGGGGCGGCGAGGCCTTTCGGCAGGTAGGTGGTGCTCACAGCGAGGCCTCCGAGCCCAGGATGAGGGAGCTGACGGGGGTGACCATGGGGCCGCCGATGACGATGGCGGTATCGCGGCGGGCGGACTGGTTGATGGCGCTGCCGCGGATCTGGCGCACCGCCTCGATCACCAGTTCCAGCCCGTGCATGTAGCATTCGGCGAGATTGCCGCCGGAGGTGTTGAGCGGCATCTTGCCCAGCGGGGCCTTGAGGTTCTCGGGGGTGAGCACCTCGTTGGCTTCCTCGGCCTTCACCAGCCCGTGCTCCACCAGGCTCATCAGCACGCCACCCGTGAAGTTCTCGTAGCACTGCACGATGTCGATCTCGGCGGGCGAGAGCTTCGCCATGTCGTACATGCGCGGGGCGAGCGCCTTGAAGTGGCTGCCGGGGTAGTCTGGCATGTTGTGCACCGGGGCGGCGCTGCGGTGGTCGCCGCCCTGGCCGCAGGCGAGCAGGTAGGCCGGCGTGTTCTTGAAGTCCTTGGCGCGATCGGCCGGGACCACCACCACGGCGGCGGCGCCATCGTTCTCCTGGCAGCAATCGTACAGGTGGAAATGCGGCTCGATGATCCAGCGCGAGGCGTCATAGCCCTCCGGCGTCAGCGGGCGGCCCTTCATCACGGCGTTGGGGTTGTTCTGGGCGTGGTGGTAGCAGGCCAGCGAGATCGCGCGCAGGGCGCTGTCGTTGATGCCGTGCAGGGCCATGAAGCGGGTGACCTTCATGGCGAACATCTGCGCCGGCGACATCAGCCCGTAGGGCACGGTAAAGGACTGCTCGCCGCCCACCGTCGCCACCGGGGCGCCGCGACCGTAGCGGGCATACTGGCCCTGGGCGAGGGAGCGGAACGCCACCACGCAATCGGCCATGCCGGTGGCCACCGCGGCCCCCGCATTGCCGACCGCGCCGCACACGCCGCCGCCGCCGCCGCCCCAGAACATGTTGGAGAACCGCAGCGCCTTCACCCCCAGCGCCGCGGCCAGGCGTGGCCCGTCGCTGCGGTCGTTGCCGTAGCTGGCGAAGCCATCCACGTCATGCGGGGAAATGCCGGCATCCTCGCAGGCGCGGACAATGGCCTGCAGTGCCAGCTTGAACTCGCTGTCCGGCGACTTGCCGTGGCGGTAGTAGGTGGTCTCGCCGATACCGACGATCGCGACCGTGCCGCGCAATGTTCTCTCGGCCATTTCGCTCCCATCCCGTCTTGTTGAGGGGATGCTACGGGGGTTCGGCGAGCGGGCGCAATGTCGACATCCATCGCGCCGCCGCATAGGTTCGCGCATCGAGTGTCATGCGGAGGAAACAATGGCCGGGATCGTCGAAGGCAAGGTTGTGGTGGTGACGGGCGCCGGTGGCGGCATCGGGCGCGAGATCGCGATCATGATGGCCGGCGAAGGCGCGAAGGTGGTGATCAACGATATCGGCGTGTCCGTCACCGGCGATGGCGGTTCCTCCACGCCCGCCGAGCAGACCAAGGCGATCATCGAGCAGCGCGGCGGGCAGGCGGTGATCAACACCGAGAGCGTGTCCTCCTGGAATTCCGCCAAGCGCATCGTGCAGTGCGCGCTGGACACCTATGGCCGCATCGACGGCGTGGTGAACAACGCCGGCATCCTGCGCGACGTGATCTTCCACAAGATGACCGAGGATGACTGGAACTCGGTGATCAACGTGCATCTCTCGGGCGCGTTCTACGTCTCCCGCGCCGCGGCGGAATACTACCGCAAGCAGGAGAGCGGCACCTTCGTGCACATGTCCTCCACCTCCGGCCTGATCGGCAATTTCGGCCAGGCGAACTACTCGGCGGCGAAGCTGGGCATCACGGCGCTGTCCAAGTCCATCGCCCTGGACATGATGCGCTACAACGTGCGCAGCAACTGCATCGCGCCCTTCGCCTGGAGCCGCATGACGGGCTCGATCCCGGTGAACACGCCGGAGCAGAAGGCGCGGCTGGAAAAGATCCAGCAGATGACGCCGGACAAGAACGCGCCGATGGCGGTGTTCCTCACCTCCGACCGCGCCGCCGGCGTCTCGGGCCAGATCTTCGCCACGCGGCACAACGAGGTGTTCCTGATGTCCTCCTCGCGCCCGGTGCGTGGGGTGCACCATGAAGGCGGGTGGACGCCGACGCAGGTGGGCGACATTGCGATCCCGGCGCTGAAGGGCAGCTTCATGCCGCTGGATCGCTCGGGCGAGGTGTTTACCTGGGATCCCGTGTAAGCAAGGAAGCGGTTCTTTTTTGAAAAAAAGAACCAAAAAACTTTTGGATGTTGCGACGGCCTCCGCCGCCCAAGGTTATGCCTCGGGCGGCGGAACTGCGAATGAATGAAGTTTTTTTGTTTCTTTTTGTTCACAAAAAGAAGATTCTTTCTTGGAGGCCCTCATGCGCCTGCTTCTCATCCAACCCTACACCTTCGCCGAAAGCTCTGCGCTTTACACCCCTCCGAAGGATGCCTCCCGCGAGGCCCGGCTGATCAACTTCGAGGATTACTGGCACTTGCTGCAGGGCGTGGACTGGGATGTGCATCCCGGCCCGGTGGGCCCGTTCGGGGACTCCTTCGTGGAGACGCGGGAGGAGTTCGCGATCGTGGGCGCCCTGCGGCTGCCGATCGTGCGCGAGGTGTGCGCGTCTGGCCGCTGGGATGCGGTGGTGCTGCTGGGCGGTGGCGATCCCGGGTTCATCGAGGCGCGGGAGATCGGGCAGCGCTTTGGCATGCCGGTGGTGGCGTGCGCGCATGCGCAGATGGTGGTGGCGGGGATGCTGGGGCACCGGTTCAGCGTGCTGGACGTGAGCGAGGTGCACAACGCGCAGATGGCGGACCTGGTGGTGCGCTACCGGATGACGGAGCATTGCGCGTCGGTGCGGTGCATTGATGCGCCGTTGCCGCGGCCTTCGCGGCCTGGGGCGGGGAACGTGCAGGCGGAGAAGGCGCTGGGCGCCGGGTCGGGATCGCTGGAGCGGGCGGTGGCGGCGGCGGTGGCGGCGATCGAGGAGGACGGGGCGGAAAGCCTGATCCTGGGATGTTCGGCGATGTACTGGATGCGGCCGCATATCGAGCGCCGACTGCGGGAAATGGGGTGGGACGCGCCGGTGCTGGAGGGCTATCGCTGTGCGATCGAGATGGCCAAGCTGCTGGCGAACCTGGGCGTTTCGGTAAGCGGAGTGGCGTTTCCGCGCGATGACGCCAGGCGGGTGCGGCGGCGCAAGCGCGTGTAGTCGCTTTTACCCTCTGTTCACCCATGGCGCGGCACTGTGCCGGGGATGGCAGAGGAGTCGCGCATGTCGTTGTCTGGAAGCGGAAGCTGGTCTCGTGGCGGAAGCCGGAACCAGGGGCTGGTGCCGATGACGGTGCTGGTGCCGGAGCAGAACCGTGCCGCGATGATGGGCCAGCCCGACCCCGCCGTGGCGCTGGGCGTGCTGTATGACGAAGCGATGGCGCGGTTCGATGCATTCTGCTTCTGGTATGGCAAGCCGACCCGGTCCCTGGCGGGAATGCGCGAGGTGGCCAAGCGGCTTGAGGCCTATGGCAGCCCCGAGGCACTGCGCCTGGCGCGCGAAGTGCGCGAGACCCTGGCGGACTGAAGCCCGCCTGCCCGCGCCCCGGATTTGCGCCCCCCGGGTTTGCGGGTTTGGCGCGATGGGGCAATCTGTGCGGCGAAGGAGTGCCGCATGACCGAGACCACCCCGCCCTCCACCCAACCATCCGGCGATGCCCGGCCCGCGCCGGTGGTGCCGAAGCCGGCGGCGAGCCTGCTGGTGCTGCGCCTGAGCGCGGTGAGCCGCAAGGCCGAGGTGCTGATGGGCATGCGCGGCGCCAAGCACAAGTTCATGCCCAACCGCCTGGTGTTTCCCGGCGGGCGGGTGGATCCCGAGGACCACGGCGTGGCACCGGCCAGCGAGATGCCGGAGCTGACCTGGCGGCGGCTGCTGCGCGGGGCGGATGAGTCGCTGGCGCGCGCCATCGGCATCGCCGCCGCGCGCGAACTGGACGAGGAAACGGGGCTGACGCTGGGCGCGCCGCCGTTCCTGCATGGCCTTGATTACCTATGCCGCGCGGTGACGCCGGAATCCTCGCCGATGCGCTTCGATGCCCGCTTCCTGGTGGTGGATGCGGAGCATGTGAGCGGCACGCTCGCCGGCTCCGGCGAACTGGAAAACCTGAGCTGGTACGATGTCGCCGAGGCGCTGGAGATGGTGGGCCAGCCCACCAAGGGCGTGCTGCGGCACCTGGTGGACTGGATGGCGATGGACCCGGGCCTGCGGGCGGCGCGGGATGTGGTTTCCACCATGCGCGAGCGGGATTGGGAGCCGGAATAGGCGGGCTACGGCCCGGACTGGGCCAGCAGCCAGGCACGCACCGCGGGGTCCGTGGACAAGCCGGCGGCGTGGCGGAAGGCGGCCTGCGCCTCTGCCCGGCGGCCGAGCAATGACAGGGCGCGGGCGCGGCAGGCCCACCAGGGCTGGTAGTCGGCAGCCGCCAGGGCATCGAGCAGCGCGAGGGATGCGGCGGCGTCGCCGGCCTCGGCCAGCGCGGCGGCGCGGGCGACCTGCACGCCCATGGTGGGCGAAAGCTGCGCGAGCAGGCCGTAGAGGGCGACGATGGCCTGCCAGTCGGTGTGGCCGGTGGCGGCGCGCTGGGCATGCACGGATTGGATCGCTGCCTCCAGCTGCAGCCGGCCGGGGGTTGCGGCCCGCGCGGCCTCGCGCAGCAGCGCCTCCGCCTCGGCCATCATCGGGCGGGACCACAGCGCCGTGTCCTGGCGGGCAAGCGGGACGAAACCGCCGGACTCGTCCCGCCTTGCGGGGCGGCGGGCTTCACAATGCAACATGAGCGCGAGCAGCCCCTTCGCCTCCGCGGCGGCCGGGAGCTGGGCGACCACGAGGCGGGCCAGCCAGACCGCTTCCTCGGCCAGGCCGACATGGCGGGAGTCGGCGGCGAAGGCCTCATCCCAGCCGGTGCCGTAGGCGGCGTAGATGGCGCGCAGCACACCGTCGAGCCGCGGCGGCAGGTCGGCGGGCTCGGGCAGGGCGAAGGCGATGCCGGCGTCGCGGATCTTGGCCTTGGCGCGCACCAGGCGCTGGGCCATGGCGGCGGGCGGCACCAGGAAGCTGGCGGCGATGCGCGCGGCATCCAGGCCCAGCACGGCCTGCAGCATCAGCGGCGCCTGGATGGCGGGGTCGATCGCGGGGTGGGCGCAGACGAAGAGCAGGTTCAGCCGGCGGTCCGGGGTGGCGCCGGCGGGGTCGCCTTGCGCCTCCTCGGCCAGTTGGGCCAGGGCGGTGGCGGCGGCGCCGCGGACCTGGGCGTGGCGGGCGCGGTGGCCCAGCACGCGGCGCGCGGCGGTGAGCAGCCAGGCTTCCGGCCGCGCGGGGATGCCGCGCGCCGGCCAGGTTTCCAGCGCCTGGCGGAAGCCCTCGGCCAGGGCATCCTCCGCGGCGGCGACATCGCGCGAACGGGCGGCGAGCAGGGCGACGAGCCGCCCGTAGGACTCGCGCGCCGCCCGCTCCGCGGCCCGGCTTGCGAGAGCATGATCCGCGCCGAAAGACGCGCGGATCATGCTCTCGCCCTTGCTTGGTCGCGTGATTCACGTCTCCGGCGCTTGCGCCTTCGTCGATCACGCTCCTCGGCCGGGGTAGGCACGGCTACTGCGGCATGGGCGGCATCACCGGCCGCACCTCGGTGCTGGCATAGCTCGCCGAGGGGCTGCGGGCGGCCCATTCCAACGCGGTGTCGAGATCCGGCACCTCCACGATGAAGTAGCCGCCCACCTGCTCCTTGCTGTCGGCGTAGGGGCCATCCTGCACCGCCCCATCCTGAAGGGAGCGCACGCCGTCGCGCACGCGCACGATGGTGCCGGTTTCCGGCGGCATCAGCCCGTTGCCGTGCACGATGATGCCGGCCTTGGCCATGGCGTCGATATAGGCGGCCCAGGCGCCCATATGGGCGGGCGCGCGGGCGGGATCGCTGCGCAGGGCGAAGTCGCGGGCGGTTTCGTTGAAGAGGATCATGTACTGCATGGGTCGGCTCCGTTCGGGTACGGCGCCGGCATTTCCGGCGCCTGACCCGATGAGCCCCAGGGTGCCGCCATTTCGACAGGCGGCCGAAGAAAAAACGAAGGGGCGGCCCATCGCGGAGCCGCCCCTTGCAGATGTGCCTGGCCGGAAGGTCAGACCTCTTCGTCAGACCCCGCGTCGGACCAGCCGCCATCGGCCTGCTGCCAGTCGCTGTCCTGGGCGGTGTCCTGGTGGCTGGTGGGCTGCTGCCAGCCGCCATCCTTGGGCTCGCCGCCCTGGGCGTAGGGGTCGCTGGTGGGGTTGGTCCAGGGCGAGCTGGCGGCCCCCGAGGCGGCGCTGGCCGCCTGGGCCGCGCCGCCGCCGGAGAAGGCGTTCATCAGCATGTTGCCGACCACCATGCCACCGGCCACGCCGGCCGCGGTGGTGAGCGCCGAGCCGAGGAAGCCGGAGCCGCCGCCCTGCTGGAACATGCCGGGCTGGTAGCCGGGCGCGTGCACCGGCTGCGGCGGCGGCGTCATGCGCTGCTGGGGCGGCGAGGGCGGGGCGGACTGGCGCCCACCGAAAAGCCCCCCGAACAGGCCGCGCGAGGGCTGCGGCGGCGGCTGGGCGGCGGCGGCCCCCCAGGGGGAGCCGGCGGGCGCCTGCTGCTGGGCGTAGCCTTGCTGGCCGTAGCCCTGGGGGGCACGGGCCTGCTCCAGCTCCCATTGCAGGCGGTTGATGGTGTTCTGCGCCTCGGCCAGGGCGTGTTCCTGCACGAAGGCCATCTGGGTGAGGCGGTAGCGCGCATCGGGGTGGCGCTGCATCAGATCGGCGATGAAGGCGTCCGCCTCCCGATCGACGGGTGGCAGGGCCTGCTGGGCAGG
>JBIKOJ010000109.1:0-17619 GCA_044358135.1 Acetobacteraceae bacterium
GAGACCGAAGGCGCCAAGCCCGCCCACCCCATGGCCGCGGTGTTCGGCGCCGCGATGACGGAATGGCGCCGCAGCACGCGTGCCGCAGGTGCGGACATCGCCCACGGCTTCGCCCGCGAGCGGGTGGAGCGCGCCATGGGCGTCACCATCCAGCGTGAGATGGAGGCGCTGGAGAAATGGATGATCTTCCTGGCCTCGGTCGGCTCCACGGCGCCGTTTGTCGGCCTGTTCGGCACGGTCTGGGGCATCATGAACAGCTTCTCGGCGATCGCGCAGATGCAGAACACCAACCTCGCCGTGGTGGCCCCGGGCATCGCGGAGGCGCTGTTTGCCACCGCCATCGGCCTGATCGCGGCCATCCCCGCCGTGCTCGCCTACAACAAGATCAGCACGGACCTGGCCCGCTTCGCCGTGCGGCTGGAGGGCTTCTCCACCGAGTTCGGCGCCATCCTGTCGCGCCAGTCGGAGGCGAGCCTCGCCGGGGGCGCGCCGCAGGCGCGGGGCTGACATGGCCGGCATGATGCCCAAGGGCGGGGGCCGGAGAGGGCGCTACCAGCCGCTGTCGGAGATCAACGTCACCCCCTTCGTGGACGTGATGCTGGTGCTGCTGATCATCTTCATGGTCGCTGCCCCGCTGATGAACACCGCGGTGAACGTGGACCTGCCGAAAACCTCCGCCAGCCCGGTGAACCAGGACAGCGAGCCGCTGAACGTGTCGGTGGACAGCAAGGGCCAGGTGTTCCTGCAGGATCAGGCGATCCCGCTTGCGGAACTGGCGGAGAAGCTCACCGCCATCGCCAAGGAGCAGAAGGACCGGCGCATCTTCGTGCGCGGGGACAAGGCCAACAGCTACGGCACGATGATGGAAGTGATGGGGGTGATCATCCAGGGCGGGTTCACCAAGGTCTCCCTGCTGACCGATCCCTCCGGCACGCGCGCCGTGCCCGCCACCCCCGCGCCCGCACCCGCCACGGCCCCTGCCGCGCCTCGCCCGCCCGGGCGGGGCTAGCGGACCCTCAAGGACGCCCCGGTGGTGTCGCGGCTGCTCCAGCGCGGAGCCATCCTCTCTTTCATTCTGCATGCCCTGGTGCTGGGCGGGCTGATCGCCGGCGTGACGCTGCGGATGCCGACGGAGCCGGAGGAGGAGCTGCAGGTGGAGCTCGCGCCCGATCCCGGCGAGCCCAGCCCGGCGCCGATCCTGAACACCGTGGAAGCCCCCGCGCCGGCCACCGTGCTGGCGCCGGAGGTGAAGCCTGCGCCGCCCGCGCCGGAGCCGCCGAAGCCGGAGCCGCCGCAACCGCCGCCGCCCCCACCGCCGCCGCCGCCCCCACCACCTCCGCCGCCGCCCACGCCGGAGCCGCCGGCGCCTGAGCCGCCGAAGCCGCAACCCCCGCCGCCGGAGCCCTCGCCCGCGCCACCGACGCCGCCACCGCCCCCGCCACCACCGGCGCCCCCGGCTCCGCCCGCGCCGCCCCCCCCGGTGCCGCCGCCGCCCGTGCCGCCGCCACCGGTGCCAACGCCGCCGGGGCCGCCGAGCCGTACCGCGCAGCCCAACCCCAGCCCCAACACGGCGCCGGACAGCCGCGAGCTGAACAACACGCTGGAACGCCTGCGCGCGCTGCAGCGCCAGACCCAGCCGCCCACCGGCCGGCCCAACCCACCCGCCGCCGCCGGCCCGCAGGTGGGCGGTAGCCGCCAGGGCGACATCACCGCCAGCCTGTCCACCCAGCAACAGGGCGCGATCGGCGACAAGGTGCGCGAGTGCTGGACCAAGGATGAAGGCCAGCTGGGCATCGAGACCATGTCGGTGCAGCTGGTGGTCACCTTCGACGAGACCGGCACCGCGCGCGTGGCCGAGGTGGGCGATGCCGATCGCGGCCGGATGGGCGACCCCCGCTTCCGCGCCTTCGCCGAACGCGCCATGCGCGCCATCCGCGACCCGCGCTGCTCCGCCCTGCCGATCCCGCGCAGCGAGCTGGGCAAGATCGGCAAGCTGACCTTCCGGTTCAAACCGTGAGTTCCCGCTCACGTTGCCGTGCACATCCGCGGCACGGCCTGCCCGCGCGTAACGAAGGGCTGGCGACGCGGCGGATCGTGGTAGAAGCCGGCACCTCGCCGCAAGGCACCCCCAATGAGAGAGACGGATCGCATGACCCGCATGCATGGTGACGACATCAGTCGCGAATCGCTCGCCGCGCCCCGTGGTTTCGCGAGCATGGGCCGCCGCACGCTGCTGGCCGGTGCCGCTGGCGTGGCCGCCGGCGGGTTGATCCTGCCCGGCCGTGCGCTCGCGCAATCCGCCGAGATCACGGTCGACCGCGCCCGCGCCGAGCCGATCCCGATTGCCATCCCCAACCTGGTGGGCGTGGGCGGCGGCGACACGGCGCAGCTGGGCCGCGACATGGCCGGCGTGATCAACAACAACCTGTCGCGCTCCGGCCTGTTCCGCTCGATCGACCGGGCGGCCTTCGTGGCGCAGGGGGCAGGGGACGTGCCGAACTTCGCCAACTGGAAGGTGATCGGCGCCCAGGCGCTGGTGACCGGCAAGGTGGAAAGCCAGGGCGGCGACCGCGTGCGGGTGGAATTCCGCCTGTGGGACATCCTGCCGCAGACGCAGATCCAGGGCACCGCCTATACCGCCACCACCGGCAACTGGCGCCGCATCGCGCACATCATCTCCGATGTGATCTATGAGCGGCTGCTGGGCGAGAAGGGCTATTTCGACACCCGCGTAGTCTACATCGCCGGCTCCGGCCCGCGCGACCGCCGCGTGAAGCGCCTGGCGATCATGGACCAGGACGGGGAGAACAACCGCTTCCTGACCGACGGCAGCGCGCTCGCGCTCTCCCCGCGCTTCCACCCCACGCGCGACCAGATCGCCTACATGAGCTACGTGAACAACCGGCCGCGGGTATACACCTTCGACCTCGGCAGCGGCCGCCAGCAGATGCTGGGCAATTTCGAGGGCATCACCCTCTCGCCGCGCTACGCGCCGGATGGCAACAGCATCATCATGGCGCAGACGCGCGGCGCGGGCAGCGAGATCGTGCAGATCCCCGTGGGCGGCGGCGCGCCGCGGCGGCTGACCGATGCCGGTGGCGGCTCGATCGACGTCTCGCCCTGCTACAGCCCGGACGGCCAGCAGATCGTCTTCGAGTCGGATCGCGGCGGCGAGCAGCAGCTTTACGTGATGAGCGCCTCTGGCGGCGGGGCCAAGCGGATCAGCTTCGGGCAGGGGAAATACGCCACCCCGGTGTGGTCGCCGCGCGGCGACCTCATTGCCTTCACGCGCATCACCGGCGGCACGTTTGCCATCGGCGTTATGCGGCCGGACGGCTCGGGCGAGCGCATCCTGTCGGAAAGCTTCTACGTGGAAGGCCCAACCTTCGCGCCCAATGGCCGCGTGATCATGTTCTGGCGCGAAACCGCCGCCCGGGACGCCCGCGGCAGCGGCTTCAGCTCGCGCCTGGTGTCGATCGACATCACCGGCTTCAACGAGCGCCAGATGACCACGCCGACCGACGCTTCGGATCCCGCATGGTCGCCCTTGCCGGCCTGACGGGTGCCGGTGCGGAATGGATGATATGTGGCACCGCGATGCGAGGAGTCCTTGACCGCAGTCGTTTCAACGGGCTAATCGACCGCACACAGATCGTCGAAGGGCCTGCAAGGTCTGTTCACGCCGATTCGTTCCTAGACTCCGCCTTACTGCCTGCGCCCGCCGTGACGTCTGCCCAGTGGGCACCCCCCAAGCTGCACACTCCTTCCAGGGATCACACTCGAATGAACATCAAGATTCTGGGCACCGTTGCCGCCGTGGCGCTTCTGGCTGCCTGCTCCAACCAGGCCGCGACCAGCACCGGCCCCGTCAGCTCCGGCCCGGTGCCCGGCAGCCAGGAAGACCTGGTGGCCAACGTGGGCGACCGCGTGTTCTTCGACCTGAACAAGAACGCCCTGCGTTCCGACGCCCGCATCACCCTGGAGCGCCAGGCCGCGTGGCTGCAGAAGTGGTCGGCCAACAACGTGCAGATCGCCGGCAACTGCGACGAGCGCGGCACCCAGGCCTACAACATCGCCCTCGGCCAGCGCCGTGCCAACGCCGCGCGTGACTTCCTGGTCGCCAAGGGCGTGGCCGCGACCCGCATCACCACCATCTCCTACGGCAAGGACCGCCCGACCGCCCTCGGCTCGAACGAGCAGGCCTGGGCGCAGAACCGCAACGCGATCACCTCCGTCCGCTGATCGCCTGCGGCGCGGGGTGCCCTCGGGCGCCCCTGCCATGGGATAGACTGATGCCGGCGGCCCCTCGGGGCCGCCGGTTTCGTTTTTGGGCGACCGCAGCCCGCGGCACGGCGCGGCGTTTCGTTTTCGCCGGCAATCGGCGATACTGCGCGCCGGTCAACGGGATGGGAGAAGCCGGGTGAAGCTGTGGTTCGGCGGGTTGCCAGGGCTGGCTTTGGCGGGATGGATGCTGGCGGCGCTGCCAGGGGCGGCGCAGGCGCAGATGGACAGCCGCGAGGCGATCCAGCTGCAGAACCAGCTGCTGGAGCTGCGGCGCGACGTGCAGGGGCTGCGCGAGCAACTGCGCAACAGCGGCAGCAGCGGCGGCAGCAGCGGTGGCGGGTCGATCTTCGGCGGACGCTCCTCGGGCGGCAGCAGCAGCGGCGGCGGGGAGATCACCGCCGCGCTGCTGGATCGCGTGGTGGCGCTGGAGGAGCAGGTGCGCCGCATGCAGGGCCGCCTGGACGAATCCGAGAACGCCCGCCAACGCCAGGGCGACGAGCTGCGCAAGGAAATCGAGGACTTGAACTTCAAGCTGGGGCAGGGCGGTGGCGCCCGGCCCCCGGCGGCAGCCGCCCCACCCGCCGCCGCTGCCGCAGGAGCTGCCGCGGCTGCTGGCGCCACCCCCCCGGCCGCCGCCGCGCGCCGCACCCCGGAAATCGCAATGCAGGAGGGCAACGCCGCCCTGGCCCGGCGCGACTATGCCGCCGCCGAGGCCGCCGCGCGCGAGGTGCTGCGCTTCCCGCAATCGCCGCGCGCCGGCGATGCGCACTTCCTGCTGGCCCAGGCGCTCAACGGCAAGCGGGACTATCAGGCCGCCGCCGTCGCCTATGACGACACCTACAACCGCGGCAAGACCGGCACGAACGCCCAGCCCGCCCTGCTCGGGCTGGCCAACTCCCTGATCGCGCTCAACGAGAAGCGCGCCGCCTGCGCCACGCTGGACAAGCTGAAGGCCGAGTTCCCCACCCCGCGCGCCGATCTGCGCGAGCCCATCAACGGCGCCCGGCAGCGCGCCGGCTGCCGCTGAGCACGGAGCGCCTGCGTCGCCGCTTTGCGGTGGGGATGAATCGGCTTGAACCGTTCGAGCCTGCGCCGGCCCTGGCCGTGGCCGTCTCCGGCGGCGCGGACAGCACGGCACTGGCCCTGCTGGCCCGGAACTGGGTGGTGCCGCGCGGCGGCAGCCTGCTGGCGCTGGTGGTGGACCACGGGCTGCGCGCGGAGTCTGGTGCCGAGGCGGCGCTGACCCTGGGCCGGCTGGCCGGGCGCGGGGTGTCCGGGCGGCTACTTGCGTTGCACGGCCTGCATCGTGGCCCCGGCCTCGCGGCACGGGCACGTGCCGCGCGGTATGCGGCACTCACCCGCGCCTGCGCCGAGCAAGGTATCCTGCACCTGCTGCTGGGTCACCACATGCTGGACCAGGTGGAGACGTTGGGCATGCGCGTCCAGGCCCGCAGTGGCCGGGCCGGGCTGGCCGCCATGGCCGGGGTGGCGGAGGGCGAGGCGGTGCGGCTGCTGCGCCCACTGCTCGCGGTGCCGCCGGGCTGGCTGCGCGGCTTCCTGCGCGAGACCGGTCTGGGCTGGGTGGAAGACCCCTCCAACGCCGACCCCGCATCGCAACGTGCCCGCATCCGCTTGTCCATGAACGATCCCGGCGGAGAGAGCTTCGCGGTCATGGCGAAGCAGGTGCGGGCGCGGCAGTTCGGCGTGCAGCGGGCGGGGATGGAGCGGGCGGCTGCGGCGGAGCTGGCGCGCAGCGTGCGGCTGCATCCCGAAGGCTGGGCGGTGCTGCCGCCGGGCCTGGTCTCGGCCGAGGCGCTGGCGGCGCTGCTGCGCACGATCGCCGGCCGCGCCTATCCGGTCGCCGCGGCGCAGGTGGCCGCCCTGGCGGCTTCCCCGCGCGCGGCGACGCTGGCCGGCACACGGCTGCTGCCGGCCGGCCGCGCGGGCGCACCAGGAGCCTGGCTGCTGGTGCGCGAGGCCGCGGCTATGGCACCCCCCGTGCCAGCGGTGCCGGGCGCCATCTGGGACGGCCGGTTCCGGCTTTCGCCCTGCGCGCGCGCCAAGCCGGGCTGGCAGCTGGGCGCGCTGGGTCCGGCGGCTTCCGGCCTGCGCCGGCTGCGGCCGGACTGGCCGGGCGCGGTGCTGCAGGCGCTGCCGGCGCTGTGGGAGGGCCCCCACCTGGTGGCGGTGCCGGCGCTCGGCTACCCCAATGCGGCCACCTGCGCCGGCCTCGGGCTGCGTTTTGCCCCCGCCGTGCCGCTGGCCGGCGCCGAATTCCTGCCGATTTGATCCTGGTTGCCGCCATTTAAGGCGCGAAGCCGATGGCAGGGGTGCAAGGAACGTGCAAGCATCCTATGTTATCTGCAAACCCGCGGTAGCTGTTGCCGTAGGTATGCCCCGGCATCCGCCGTGGCGGCTTCCAGCCGGAGTGGCATCTGCCTCCGAGGCATGGATTGACAGGGCCGGGGTCCGGCCAGGGAATGGAATGAGCAATTTCGGTCGCAATCTCGCGCTCTGGGTGATCATCGCACTGCTGCTGGTGGTGCTGTTCAACCTGTTCCAACCAAGCTCCAGCCGCTCGCCGGCGGCGCAGCTGGCCTATTCCGACTTCATCGCCGACGTGAACGCGGGCCGCGTTCGCGACGTGACGATCCAGGGCCGGATCGTCAGCGGGCTGCTGGCCGATGGGCGCCAGTTCCAAACCTACACGCCGGAAGACCCGACGCTGGTTGCGCGCCTCACTGAGAAGGGCGTGCGCGTCATCGCCAAGCCGGAGGAAAGCGACGTGAACCCGCTGCTGCACTATGTGCTCAGCTGGTTCCCGATGCTGCTGCTGATCGGCGTGTGGATCTTCTTCATGCGCCAGATGCAGGGCGGCGGCGGCCGGGCCATGGGCTTCGGCAAGTCCCGCGCCCGGCTGCTGACTGAGAAGCAGGGCCGCGTCACCTTCGATGACGTCGCCGGCATCGACGAGGCCAAGGGCGAGCTGCAGGAAATCGTGGAGTTCCTCAAGGACCCGCAGAAGTTCCAGCGCCTTGGCGGCAAGATCCCCAAGGGCTGCCTCCTGGTCGGCCCGCCCGGCACCGGCAAGACGCTGCTGGCCCGCGCCATCGCCGGCGAGGCCAATGTGCCGTTCTTCACCATCTCCGGCTCCGACTTCGTGGAGATGTTCGTGGGCGTCGGCGCCAGCCGCGTGCGCGACATGTTCGAGCAGGGCAAGAAGAACGCCCCCTGCATCATCTTCATCGACGAGATCGACGCCGTGGGCCGCCATCGCGGCGCCGGCCTCGGCGGCGGCAACGACGAGCGCGAGCAGACCCTGAACCAGATGCTGGTGGAGATGGACGGCTTCGAGAGCAACGAAGGCGTGATCCTGATCGCCGCCACTAACCGGCCGGACGTGCTGGACCCCGCGCTGCTGCGCCCCGGCCGCTTCGACCGCCAGGTGGTGGTGCCGAACCCCGACGTGAACGGCCGCGAGAAGATCCTGCGCGTGCACATGCGCAAGGTGCCGCTGGCGTCTGACGTCGACCCGAAGGTGATCGCGCGCGGCACGCCGGGCTTCTCGGGTGCGGATCTCGCCAACCTGGTGAACGAGGCCGCCCTGCTCGCCGCTCGCATGGGCAAGCGCGTGGTGGCGATGCTGGAGTTCGAGAACGCCAAGGACAAGGTGATGATGGGCGCCGAACGCCGCTCGCTCGTCATGTCCGACGCCGAGAAGGAGATGACCGCCTATCACGAGGCCGGCCATGCGCTCTGCGCCATGAACCTTCCGGAATGCGATCCCGTCCACAAGGCCACCATCATCCCGCGCGGCCGTGCGCTGGGCATGGTGATGAGCCTGCCGGAAGGCGACCGCTACTCCAAGAGCAAGGCCAAGTGCCTGGCCGAACTCACCATGGCGATGGGCGGCCGTGCGGCGGAGGAGATCATCTTCGGCGCCGACAAGGTCAGCAACGGCGCCTCCGGCGACATCAAGATGGCCACCGACCAGACGCGGCGCATGGTCACGGAATGGGGCATGAGCGACAAGCTCGGCATGATCGCCTACGGCGACAACAGCCAGGAGGTGTTCCTCGGCCACTCCGTGACGCAGAACAAGAACGTCTCCGAGGCCACGGCGCGCGAGATCGACAGCGAGATCAAGTCGGTCATCGACAACGCCTATGTCAGCGCCAAGCGCATCCTCACGGAGCAACTGGACCAGCTGCACCTGCTGGCCCGGGCCCTGCTGGAGCACGAGACGCTGTCGGGCGACGAGATCCGCACCGTGCTGCGCGGGGACAAGGTGATCAAGGTGGTGGTGGACGAGCCGGCGGATTCCCGCCGCGCCTCCGTCCCCTCCGCCGGTCGCCCGATGCCGCCCACGCCGGGTGGGCTGGGTCCGGCACCGCAGCCCGGCTAGACGCTTGCACCTGATCGAGCCGCTGGGGCTGCTGCACGGCCCCGGCGCCTCTGAGGCGATCGAACGCCGCCTGGCCCTGCCCCTGGCAGGAGGCCCGGCGGCGTTTTCGTTGGCGCGTCTGGTGGGTGACGCGCGCGGGATCGTGCCTGCCACCGCAGTTCCGCCGGAGTTTGCCGAGGCCTGCGCCAAGGTCTGCGCCCCGCGCCCCGCCTTTGCCGGCCTGCCCGGGCCGGGCCCCTGGGTGATGGGCATCGTCAACGTCACGCCCGACAGCTTCAGCGATGGCGGAAGGCATTTCGCCCTGGACGCCGCGGTGGAAGCCGGCCTCGCCATGCGCGCCGCCGGCGCTGACCTGGTGGATATCGGCGGCGAAAGCACCCGCCCGGGCTCCGCCCCCGTCACGCCGGAGCAGGAACAGGCGCGCATCCTGCCGGTGATCGCGGCCCTGGCGCGCGAAGGCGTGGTGGTGTCGGTGGATACCCGCCATGCCGCCACGATGCGCGCCGCCCTGCAGGCCGGGGCGCGGGTGATCAACGACGTCACGGCCCTGGCGCACGACCCGCTTGCCGCGGCCGTGGTGGCCGCGGCCCGTGCGCCCGTGGTGCTGATGCACATGCGCGGCACGCCACAGACGATGATGGACCACGCCACCTATGCCGACGTGGCAGCCGTGGTCAGCGCCGAACTGGCCCAGCGCGTGGCCGCGGCGATTGCGGCCGGCATCGCGCCCGAGGATATCGCCGTCGATCCCGGCATCGGCTTCGCCAAGGACCACGCGCAGAACATCGAATTGCTGGACCGCCTGGCGATCCTGCACACGCTCGGCTGCACCGTGCTCGCCGGCGTCTCCCGCAAGCGCTTCATCGGGCACCTGACCGGCGAGGCCGTCGCTGCCCGGCGCGGGCCCGGCTCCCTGGCCGCGGCCCTGGCGGCGCTGGATCGCGGCGCCGCCATCCTGCGCGTGCACGATGTGGCCGAAACCGTGCAGGCCGTCCGCGTCTGGCGCGGCCTGCAAGGCCGGTAGGGATGCCGGATACCAATCCGCGCCCGGGTGCGATACATCCAGGCAAAATCTGGCACGGGGAGCGCGCGCCCGCATGGACATGACACGTCGCCTGTTCGGCACCGACGGCATCCGCGGCACGGCCAATGCCGAGCCGATGACGGCCGAAACCGTCCTCCGCCTCGGCCAGGCCGCCGGGCTGCTCTTCACCCGTGGCGCCCACCGCCACCGCGTGGTGATCGGCAAGGACACCCGGCTCTCCGGCTACATGCTGGAACCCGCTTTGGTGGCCGGCTTCATCGGCTCCGGCATGGATGTGGTGCTGGTCGGCCCGCTGCCCACGCCGGCCATCGCCATGCTCACCCGCAGCCTGCGGGCGGATCTCGGCGTGATGATCTCCGCCAGCCACAACACCTTCGAGGATAACGGCATCAAGCTGTTCGGCCCCGACGGCTTCAAGCTGTCGGATGCCACGGAGGCGGAGATCGAGCAGCTGATGGCCTCCGACCTCGCCGCCCGCATGGCCGGCGCCCGCAAGCTCGGCCGGGCCAGCCGCATGGAAGATGCCGGCGGGCGCTACATCGAATTCGCCAAGAACACCTTCCCGCGCGGGCTTCGGCTCGATGGCATGAAGATCGTCGTCGATTGCGCCCACGGCGCCGCCTACAAGGTGGCCCCCACCGTGCTGTGGGAGCTGGGCGCTGAGGTGATCCGCGTCGGCGTGGCGCCCGATGGGTTCAACATCAACCGCGATTGCGGCTCCACCGTGCCCAACTTCCTCACCGGCGAGGTGCGCCGCCACGGCGCCGATCTCGGCATGGCGCTGGATGGCGATGCGGACCGGGTGATTTTGTCGGACGAGCGCGGCCAGATCATCGATGGCGACCAGATCCTGGCGCTGATGGCCCGCTCCTGGCAGCAATCCGGCCAGCTGCGCGGCGGCGGCATCGTGGCGACCGTCATGTCCAATCTCGGGCTGGAGAAGTTCCTGGAAGGGCAGGGCCTGGCGCTGCACCGCACCCAGGTCGGCGACCGCTACGTCATGGAGAAGATGCGCGCCGACGGGCTGAACGTGGGCGGCGAGCAATCCGGCCACATGATCCTGTCGGACTACGCCACCACCGGCGACGGGCTGCTGGCCGCCCTGCAGGTGCTGGCCGTGCTGGTGGAACAGCGCCGCCCGGCCAGCGAGGTGTGCCGCGTGTTCCAACGCTGGCCGCAGAAGCTGCGCAGCGTGCGCTTCGCCGGCGAATCGCCGCTGGAGGCACCGGATGTGCAGCGCGCCATCGCCGCCGCCGAGGCAAGGCTGGCCGGCCAGGGCCGCCTACTGATCCGCAAGAGCGGCACGGAGCCGGTGATCCGCGTGATGGCGGAAGCCGAGGACGAGGCGCTGGTGGAACAGGTGGTGGACGAGTTGTGCGCCGTGATCGGCCAGGCCGTGAAGCTGTCTGCGCAGGGCGCCACATGAAGGGTCGCGTCCTCATCATCGCAGGCTCCGATTCGGGCGGCGGCGCCGGCATCCAGGCCGATATCAAGGCCGTCACCGCGCTCGATGGCTTTGCGATGACAGCGATCACGGCGCTCACGGCGCAGAACACGCTGGGGGTGCAGGGCGTGTTCCCGGTGCCGCTGGATTTCCTCCGCCTGCAGATCAGCAGCGTGGTGGATGATCTCGGCGTGGATGCGGTGAAGACCGGCATGCTCGGCGATGCCGCCACGATCGATGTGGTGGCCGCGGCGCTCGATCGGCTGCCCGGCGTGCCGGTGGTGGTCGATCCCGTGATGGTGGCCAAGGGCGGCCACAAGCTGCTGCTGGACGAGGCGGTGGCCCATCTGCGCCGCGTGATGCTGCCGCGCGCCACGGTTCTCACGCCGAACCTGCCGGAAGCCGAACTCCTGGCCGGCATGAAGATCGCCACCGAGGCGGACATGCGCCAGGCGGCGGCGCTGCTGCTCAGCTTCGGCACGCCCGCGGTGCTGCTGAAGGGCGGGCATCTGGATAGTGCGGATGTGGTGGACATGCTCGCCACCGCCGAGGGCGTGCAGGAATTCCGCTCGCCCCGCCTGCACACCCGCCACACCCACGGCACCGGCTGCACGCTGGGCAGCGCGATCGCGGCCGGGCTGGCGCAGGGCATGGCGCTGGCGGCGGCGGTCGATCGGGCGCGGCGCTACGTGCACCGGGCGATTGCCACCGCACCTGGCTATGGCGGCGGGCACGGGCCGCTCGATCACGCCAACACGGTGGATCTCTCCCGCCTCGGTTGATGTTGCGCTGCAGCACCTGATGCGCTAGCACGGTGGCGGGCCACGCCCCCCCACCGGGGCGCTTCTGTTCTGAAAGGGACAGCATCATGGATGCTTCCGCTGCCGCGGCACCGCTGCGCGTGCCTGCCGTTCGTCCGGCAAATCCCGATTTCTCCTCCGGCCCCTGCGCCAAGCGACCAGGCTTCTCCCTGGCCGCCCTCGATGGCGCCCTGCTGGGCCGCAGCCATCGCGCGAAGGCGCCGAAGGCCAAGCTTGCCGAGGTGATCGATCGCTCGAAGGCAATCCTCGGCCTGCCCGAGGATTGGCGCCTAGGCATCGTGCCCGCGAGCGACACCGGCGCGGTGGAAATGGCGCTGTGGTCCCTGCTCGGCCCGCGCCCCGTCGATATCCTCGCTTTCGAGAGCTTCTCCGAGACCTGGGCCGATGACGTGGTGAAGCAGCTTCGCCTCGCCGATGCCCGCGTGCTGAAGGCCGGCTACGGCGCGCTGCCGGATCTCACGCAGGTGAATCCGGCGCATGACCTCGTCTTCGCGTGGAACGGCACCACCTCCGGCGTGCGGGTACCGAACGCGGACTTCATTGCGGCGAACCGTGAGGGCCTGGTGATCTGCGATGCCACCTCCGCCGCCTTCGCCATGCGGCTGGATTGGGCAAAACTCGATGTCGTCACCTGGTCCTGGCAGAAGGTGCTGGGCGGCGAGGGCGCGCATGGCATGCTGGCGCTCTCCCCGCGCGCCGTGGCGCGACTGGAAAGCCACACGCCGGCCTGGCCGATGCCGAAGATCTTCCGCCTGACCTCCAAGGGCAAGATTTCCGAGGGCATTTTCAAGGGCGAGACGATCAACACCCCCTCCATGCTCTGCGTGGAGGATGCGCTCGACGGGCTGCGCTGGGCCGAGGGCGCCGGTGGGCTCGATGGGCTGGTGGCGCGCAGCGAGGCCAACCTCGCCGCGGTGCGTGATTGGGTGGCGGCGACCGACTGGGCGGCGTTCCTGGCCGAGGATGCGGGCACGACTTCCTGCACCTCGATCTGCCTGAAGATCACCTCGCCGTGGTTCCTGGCGCTGGCGCCCGCGGCGCAGGCGGAGGCGGCGAAGCAGATCGCGGATTTGCTGGAAAAGCAGGGCGTTGCCAACGATATCGGCGCCTATCGCGATGCCCCGCCGGGCCTGCGCATCTGGGGCGGGGCGACGGTGGAAACCAGCGACATCAAGGCACTGCTGCCGTGGCTGGACTGGGCGTATGAGACGGTGAAGGGGGCTTGAGTTCGATGCCGAAGGTTCTGATTTCCGACAAGCTCTCCCCCGCCGCCGTGGCGATCTTCCGCAGCCGCGGGATCGAGGCGGATGTGAAGACCGGCCTCTCGCCCGCCGAGCTGCGCGAGATCATTGGCCAGTACGACGGCCTGGCGATCCGATCGGCCACCAAGGTGACGCGCGAAGTGCTTGAAGTGGCACCCAAGCTGAAGGTGGTCGGCCGCGCCGGGATCGGCGTGGACAATGTGGATGTGAAGTCCGCCACCGCCGCCGGCGTGGTGGTGATGAACACGCCCTACGGCAACGCCATCACCACCGCCGAGCACGCCATCGCGATGATGTTCGCCCTCGCCCGCCAGATCCCGGAGGCCAGTGCTTCCACAAAATCAGGCAAGTGGGAGAAGAACCGGTTCATGGGCGTGGAGCTGACCGGCAAGACGCTGGGCCTGATCGGCTGCGGCAATATCGGCTCCATCGTGGCCGACCGGGCGATCGGGCTGCGCATGCGGGTGATCGCCTATGACCCGTACCTCACGGAGAAGCGGGCGCTCGACATCGGGGTGGAGAAGGTGGAGCTCGATGAGCTGCTGTCCCGCGCGGAGATCATCACGCTGCACACGCCGCTGACCGAAGCCACCCGCAACATCCTCTCGGCCGAGGCCTTGGCCAAGGCGAAGAAGGGCGTGCGCATCATCAACTGCGCCCGCGGCGGCCTGGTGGACGAGGCGGCGCTGGCCGAGGCGTTGAAATCGGGCCACGTGGCTGGCGCGGCGCTCGACGTATTCGAGACGGAGCCGGCCACCGACAGCCCGCTGTTCGGGCTGGAGAACGTGGTCTGCACGCCGCATCTGGGCGCGGCGACGGCCGAGGCGCAGGAAAACGTCGCACTTCAGATCGCCGAGCAGATGAGCGACTTTTTGCTCACCGGCGCAGTGGCCAACGCCATCAACATGCCCAGCGTGTCGGCCGAGGATGCGCCGCGCCTCAAGCCCTACATGGAGCTGTGCCGCCTGCTGGGCGGCTTCGCCGGGCAGCTCACCCAGTCCCGCGATGGCGTGCTGCGCCGCGTGACGATCGAGTACGAGGGGCTCGTGGCGCAGCTGAACCAACGGCCGCTTTCGGCGGCGGTGCTGGCCGGGCTGCTCTCGCCGGTGATGCACGGGGCCAACATGGTGAACGCGCCGGTATTGGCCCGCGAGCGCGGCATCGACGTGGCCGAGACGGTGCATGACCGGCCGAGCGAGTACCAAACGCTGGTGCGCGTGACCGTCACGACCGACGACAACACCCGTACCGTGGCCGGCACGCTGTTCGCGGGATCGAAGCCACGCATCGTGGAGATCAAGGGCATTCGGGTGGAGGCCGATTTCGGGCGGCACATGCTGTACGTGACCAACCACGACAAGCCCGGCTTCATCGGCCGATTCGGTGCCACGTTGGCCGGGGCGGGGATCAACATCGCCACCTTCCATCTTGGCCGTGCCGAAGCCGGTGGTGATGCGATCTGCCTGGTCTCGGTGGACGAGCGCGTGCCGGATGACGTGCTGGCGATGGTGCGCACGCTGCCGCTGGTGGTGCAGGCGACGTCGCTCGAATTCTGAGCGTTCTCGACAGGCGGCCCGGGAGCATGGGAAACCGGGGAGCCTGATCGAGGAGACCCGCCATGAGCCCCGATGGAACCGCCGGCCGCAATGCCTTCGGCCAGCCGATCCGCCGCAAGGAAGATCTGCGGCTGCTGCTGGGGCAGGGGCGGTTCACCGCCGATCTGCTGCGGCCTGGCATGGCGCATGCGGTGATGATCCGCAGCCCGCATGCGCATGCGGAGATCAGGGCCATCGATATTGCGGCTGCGGCGGCGATGCCTGGTGTGCTCGCGGTGCTCACGGGGGGCGATTATGCCGCCGATGGGCTGGGTGGGATTTCGCCGGGTGGGCCGCTGATCCGTCTGCCGGGGACGCCGGGGGACCAGGGGTTCCTGTTCCGGCCGGAGCATCCGGCGCTGGCGCGGGGGCGGGTGCGCTATGTCGGCGAGACGGTGGCCATGGTGGTGGCCGGGAGCGAGGTGCAGGCGCGCGATGCGGCCGAGGCGGTGGTGGTTGAGTACGACCCGCTGCCGGCGGTGACGGGTACGGCCGAGGCGGTGGCGCCGGGGGCGCCGGTGGTGTGGGACGAGGCACCGGGCAATGCCTGCTTCCACTGGCAGGCTGGGGATGCGGCGGCGGTGGCGGCGGCGTTCGCGAAGGCGGCGCATGTGGTGACGCTGGAGACGCTGAACAATCGCATCCATGTGGCTTCGATGGAGACGCGGGCGGCGATTGGTGAGTTTGCCGATGGGCGCTACACGCTGGCGACCGGGACGCAGATGCCGCATGGGCTGAAGGAGGCGCTGGCGGACGAGGTGTTCCGCATTCCGCGCGACCAGGTGCGGGTGACGGTGGCCGATGTCGGCGGCAGCTTCGGGATCAAGAATGCGCTGTATCCGGAGCAGATTCTGGTGCTGTGGGCGGCGCGGCGGGTGGGGCGGCCGGTGGCGTGGATCGGGGAGCGGAGCGATGGGTTCCTGACCGACTACCATGCGCGGGACAATGTCTATTCCGCGTCACTGGCGCTGGATGCCGAGTATCGGTTTCTTGGGTTGCGGGTGCGGTCGGTGGCGGCCATCGGGGCGTATCTGGCGCCGAAGGGGCAGTTGTCGCCCACGGCCAACACGCCGGCCTTGGCCGGGGTGTATCGGTTGCCGGCGATCCATGTGCAGGTGACCGGGGCGTTCAGCCATACCTCGCCCACTGAGGTGTATCGCGGGGCCGGGCGGCCGGAATCGGTCTATCTGCTGGAGCGCACGGTGGATCATGCGGCCCAGGTGCTGGGGATCGACCGGCTGGAGCTGCGGCGGCGCAACATGCTGCGGCCGGAGGAGTATCCGTACCGCACGGCGCTGGGGCTCAACTACGACAGCGGCGATTTTCCGCGGATGATCGATACCGCGCTGGAGCGGGCGGACTACGCGGGATTTCCCGCGCGGCGGGAGGCGGCGGCGGCGCGGGGGATGCTGCGCGGGTTCGGCTGGGCGCATTACTGCGAGCGGGTGGCGGGGAGCTGGGGCGAGAATGCCTGGCTGGAGCTGCGGCCGGATGGGCGGGTGACGGCGCTGCTCGGCTCCATGTCCAACGGGCAGGGGCATGAGACGGCGTATGCGCAGCTGATCGCCGATCAGTTGGGGGTGGATTTCGACGATATCGATGTGGTCCAGGGGGATACGGACCGGATCCCCTCGGGCCATGGGACCGGGGGGTCGGCATCGATCCCGATTTCCGGGGCGGCGCTGATGGAGGCGGGGCGGGACCTGATCGCCAAGGCGCTGCCGCTGGCCGCCGATGCGCTGGAGGTGGCGCCGGTGGATGTGGCGTTCGAGGATGGGGCGTTCCGGGTTGTCGGCACGGACCGGCGGGTGACGCTTTCGAGCGTGGCGGGGCGGCTGCCGGCGGATGCGATGCTGGGCGGCACCGGGGCGTGGACGCCGAGCGGGCCGACCTTTCCGAACGGGTGCCACGTGGCGGAGGTGGAGATCGACCCGGAGACCGGCGCCTGGACGCTGGAGCGCTACACCATGCTGCATGATTTCGGCCGGGTGCTGAACCCGATGATGCTGGAAGGGCAGCTGCAGGGCGGGGTGGCGCAGGGGATCGGGCAGGCGGCGATGGAGCGGGTGGTCTATGACCCCGAGGGCGGGCAGATGCTCAGCGGCTCCATGATGGACTACCAGATCCCGCGGGCGGACGAGTTGCCGGCGCTGACGCTGGAGACGCTGCCGACCAATGCGCCGACGCATCCGCTGGGGATCAAGGGCTGCGGCGAGGCGGGGGCGGCCGGTGGGGCGCCGGCGGTGATGAATGCGCTGATGGATGCGATCTCGCGGGCCGGGGGCGCGACGCTGGACATGCCGGCGACGCCGGAGCGGGTGTGGCGGGCGCTGCGGGGCGAATAATTCGGAACGAAATTATATCGTAACGAATTAGGCGTGCGGCGGCGCTGCTGCAGGGCGGGTTTTTTGGCGCGGAGCGGGCCGGCGCGGGCGTAGGGGGCGGCGCGCCTGATGGTGCGGTGGACGCGCTTGGCTGCGACCGGGCGCGGGCGGCGGGCCGCTGCGCGCCGGGCGCGCCTGGGGCGAGCGGCGGGCGGTTGTTCGGGGGGTGTTTCGGCGCGCGGTGCGGGCGCGGGGGACTGCGCGCCGGGCTGGCTGGAGCGGGCGGTGCGCCGGCGCGGGCGCGGGGCGGATTCCTGGCGGAAGGACGGAATGGGAGCGCTGGGAGTGAACAGGCCCATGAGCCAGGCGAGCGGCGCGAAACGCTTGGGAGCGGGGGCCGGGCGAGGGGCCGGCTGGGCGGCCGGGCGCGGCGTGGGGG
>JBIKOJ010000110.1:0-17580 GCA_044358135.1 Acetobacteraceae bacterium
TAGTTGAGCACAGGCAACACCGGTGGAACAGGAAAAAAACTACGTACGTAGGATTTTATGGTGGGGTGGGGGAAATTTGCTCTCGCGTGGGGCGGATGGGACCCGCTACGCGCTGTGTGGCTTCGACCCCTCACCCAACCCTCTCCCCCAAGGGGAGAGGGCTTTTTTGCGGGATGCGATCAACTGTTGGCCGCGCGACCCGGCGCTCAGGAGGGAAAGTTTTTTGGTTCTTTTTTTTCAAAAAAGAACCGCTTGCTTCCTTCCTTACCGCGGCAGCAGCGTACGCCCCATCAGCGCCTCATCCACTGACCGCGCGCACTGGCGGCCTTCGCGGATGGCCCAGACGACCAGGGACTGGCCGCGGCGCATGTCGCCGGCGGCGAAGATCTTGGGGACGGTGGTGCGGTAGTCGCGGTCGTTGGCTTCCACGTTGCCGCGCGGGTCGAGCGAGGCGCCGGATTGTTCGACGAGGCCGGGGATGCGGGGGCCGGTGAAGCCCATGGCGAGCAGGACGAGGTCGGCCTGCAGGCGGAAGGTGCTGCCGGGGATTTCCTGCATGGCCATGCGGCCGCCGGGGCCGCGGACCCATTCGACGCGGACGCATTCCAGCGCTTCGACGCGGCCGTGGACGCCGACGGCTTTCTTGGTGAGCACGGCGAAGTCGCGGCCGGCGCCTTCCTCGTGGGCGTGGCTGGTGCGCAGCTTCAGCGGCCAGTGCGGCCAGGTGAGGGCCTTGTTTTCCATCTCCGGCGGCTGCGGCATGATTTCCAGCTGGGTGACGCTGAGGGCGCCCTGGCGGAAGGAGGTGCCGATGCAGTCGCTGCCGGTATCGCCGCCGCCGATGACGACGACGTGCTTGCCTTTGGCGGTGAGGGTGCCGGTGGGAGCGGCGACGGGTTCGCTGTCCCCGGCGTTGCGCTTGTTTTGCTGGGTGAGGAAATCCATGGCGAAGTGGATGCCGTCCAGCTCGCGGCCGGGGACTTCGAGGTCGCGGGGCTGTTCGGCACCGCCGGAGAGGATGACCTTGTCGAAGCGCTCGGTGAGGGAGGCCAGCGTGACGTCGCGGCCCACTTCGACACGGGTGCGGAATTCGACGCCTTCGGCTTCCATCTGGGCGATGCGGCGGTCGATGAGGTTTTTCGCCATCTTGAAGTCGGGGATGCCGTAGCGCAGCAGGCCGCCGATGCGGTCGGCCTTTTCGAACACGGTGACGGCATGGCCGGCGCGGGCGAGCTGCTGGGCGGCGGCGAGGCCGGCGGGGCCGGAGCCGACGATGGCGACGTGCTTGCCGGTGCGCTTGGCGGGCGGCTGGGGCAGGATCCAGCCTTCTTCCCACCCCTTGTCGACGATGGCGCATTCCACGGTTTTGATGGTGACCGGGTTGTTGTCGATGTTGAGGGTGCAGGCGGCCTCGCAGGGGGCGGGGCAGATGCGGCCGGTGAATTCCGGGAAGTTGTTGGTGGAATGCAGCATGCGCAGGGCGGGCTGCCACTGGCCCCGCTGGACCAGGTTGTTCCAGTCGGGGATCAGGTTATTGACCGGGCAGCCGTTGTGGCAGAACGGGATGCCGCAATCCATGCAGCGCGTGGCCTGGGCGGCGGTGGCTTCGTCGCCCAGGGGGACGACGAATTCCTCGTAGTTGGTGACGCGCTCGGGCGCCTTGCGGTAGCCGCGGTCGCGGCGCTCGATTTCCAGGAAGCCGGTGGGCTTGGCCATCGTTATGCCCTTCCTTACTGCGCCGCGACGGCGAGCGCGTTGCGCTCGGCGCGGAGTTCCTGCATGGCGCGGCGGTAGTCGCGCGGCATCACCTTGACGAACTGGCCGAGGGCGCGGTCCCAATCGGCCAGCAGCGCCTTGGCGCGGGCAGAGCCGGTGAGGCGGGCGTGGCGTTCGACCAGGATGCGCAGGCGTTGCGCATCGAAGCGCAGCGGGTCGCCCATGCCGTTGTCGGTGACCGAGGGCGGTTCGGCGACCGGGGCTTCCGGGTCGTCGGCCAGATCGTCGGAGGTGAGTTTCTCCAGGTCGACCATGGCGGTGTTGGCGAGGTCGGCGAACTGGCCTTCGGGGTCGTAGACATAGGCCACGCCGCCCGACATGCCGGCGGCGAAGTTGCGGCCGGTTTCGCCGAGGACGACGACGACGCCGCCGGTCATGTATTCGCAGCCATGGTCGCCCGTGCCTTCGACGACGGCGACGGCGCCGGAGTTGCGCACGGCGAAGCGCTCGCCGGCCACGCCCTGGAAGTAGGCGTCTCCGGCGATGGCGCCGTAGAGCACGGTGTTGCCGACGATGATGTTCTGCGACGGATCGCGGCCGCTGCCGAAGGGCTGGCGGACGATGATGCGGCCGCCGGAGAGGCCCTTGCCGACATAGTCGTTGCCGTCGCCTTGCAGGTCCAGCGTGATGCCGTGGGCGAGGAAGGCGCCGAGGCTTTGGCCGGCGGTGCCGCGCAGGGCGATTTCGATGGTGCCCGCCGGCAGGCCGGCATGGCCGTGGCGCTGGGCCACTTCGCCCGAGAGCATGGTGCCGACGGTGCGGTGGACGTTGCGGATGTCGCGCGTGATGCGGACTTTTTCGCCCTTCTCCAGCGCGGGGCGGGCGGCGGCGATCAGCTCCATGTCCAGCGCGCGTTCGAGGTTGTGGACCTGACGCTCGCTGTTCCAGATCGCCACGCCGTCGCGGGCGGGGATCTGGTGCAGGATCCTGGAGAGATCGACGCCGGCGGCCTTCCAGTGGTCGATGGCCTTTCGCATGTCCAGCCGGTCCACGCGGCCGGTCATCTCGCCCAGGGTGCGGAAGCCGAGCTTGGCCATCAGCTCGCGCACTTCCTCGGCGACGAAGAAGAAGTAGTTGATGACGTGTTCCGGCGTGCCGGTGAAGCGGGCGCGCAGGATGGGGTCCTGCGTGGCGATGCCGACCGGGCAGGTGTTGAGGTGGCACTTGCGCATCATGATGCAGCCGGCGGCGATCAGCGGCGCGGTGGCGAAGCCGAATTCGTCGGCCCCCAGCAGCGCGCCGATCACCACATCCCGGCCCGTGCGCAGGCCGCCATCGACCTGGACGGCGATGCGGCCGCGCAGGCCGTTCAGGACGAGCGTTTGCTGGGTTTCGGCGAGGCCGATTTCCCAGGGCGAGCCGGCATGGGTGAGAGAGGTGAGCGGGGAGGCGCCGGTGCCGCCCTCGTAGCCGGAGATGGTGACGTGGTCGGCGCGCGCCTTGGACACGCCCGCGGCGACGGTGCCGACGCCGACTTCCGAGACCAGCTTCACGGAGATGCGGGCGCGGGGGTTGGCGTTTTTCAGATCGTGGATGAGCTGGGCGAGATCCTCGATCGAGTAGATGTCATGGTGCGGCGGCGGCGAGATGAGGCCGACGCCGGGCGTGGCGTAGCGCACGCGGGCGATGTTCTTGTCGACCTTGTGGCCGGGGAGCTGGCCGCCCTCGCCGGGCTTGGCGCCCTGGGCCATCTTGATCTGGATGTCGTCGGCGTTGACCAGGTATTCGATGGTGACGCCGAAGCGGCCGGAGGCGACCTGCTTGATGGCGGAGCGTTCGGAATCGCCGTTGGGCAGGCGGACGTAGCGATCCGACTCCTCGCCGCCCTCGCCGGTGTTGGACTTGCCGCCGATGCGGTTCATGGCGATGGCGAGCGTGGTGTGGGCTTCGCGGCTGATGGAGCCGAAGCTCATGGCGCCGGTGGCGAAGCGCTTCACGATCTCGCTGGCGGGCTCGACCTCTTCCAGCGGGACCGGGGTGCCGGGGCGGAATTCCATCAGGCCGCGGATGGTGAGCAGGCGGCCGGAGGGGTCGCGGGCGCCCTGGTCGTTGATGCGGGCGGCGAAGCGCTTGTAGGCGTCTTGCGCGTTGCCGCGGACGGCGTGCTGGAGGTCGGCCACCGTATCCGGCGCCCAGACATGATCCTCGCCGCGCAGGCGGAAGCCGTAGTCGCCGCCGGGGTCGAGCTGGTCGCGGTAGACGAGGTCGTCGCCATAGGCCTGGCGGTGGCGCAGGACGGTTTCGGCGGCGATTTCCGCCATGCCGGCGCCTTCGATGGTGGTGGCGGTGCCGGTGAAGCACTTCTCGATGAAGGCGGTGGAGAGGCCGACGGCATCGAAGATCTGCGCGCCGCAATAGGACTGGTAGGTGGAGATGCCCATCTTGGACATCACCTTCAGGATGCCCTTGCCGATGGCCTTGATGAAGTTCTTGCGGACCTCATAGGCGGAGAGGGCCATGGCTTCGGTGACGCGCAGGCCCTCCAGCGTGTCGAAGGCGAGCCAGGGGTTGATGGCCTCGGCGCCGTAGCCGGCGAGGACGCAGAAGTGGTGGACCTCGCGCGCTTCGCCGGTTTCGACGACGAGGCCGGTGCCGGTGCGCAGGCCCTGGCGGATGAGGTGGTGGTGCACGGAGGCGGTGGCGAGCAGGGCCGGGACGGCGATGCGCTCGGCGGAGACGGCACGGTCTGACAGGATCAGGATGTTGTGGCCGGCGAGCACGGCTTCAGTGGCTTCGCGGCAGATCCGCTCCACGGCCTTTTCGAGACCCGTGGCGGCTTCGCTGGCGGGCCAGGTGGTGTCGATGGTGGCGGCGCGGAAGGCTCCGCCGATCTGGCCGGAGATGTGGCGGATCTTGGCGAGTTCGGCGTTGGTGAGGATGGGCTGGGCGACTTCCAGGCGGTAATGCGTGCCGGCGTGGTGGCCGAGCAGGTTGGGGCGCGGGCCGATCATGCTGACCAGCGACATCACCAGCTCTTCGCGGGTGCTGTCGATGGGCGGGTTCGTCACCTGGGCGAAGTTCTGCTTGAAGTAGTTGTAGAGCAGCTTCGGCTTGCGGGAGAACACGGCGATGGGGGTGTCGGTGCCCATTGAGCCGATTGGGTCATCGCCTTCGCGGGCCATCGGCTCCAGGAAGAACTGCATGTCTTCCTGGGTGTAGCCGAAGGCCTGGAGGCGGTTGAGGGCGCTGGCGTTGTCCTTCGAGTGGCCGTTGGGCTCGTCGGCTTCCGGGAGGTCTTCGAGCTTGACCTGGGTGGCCTTGAGCCATTCCTCGTAGGGGTGCTCGTTGGCCAGGGTTTGCTTGATTTCGGCGTCGTCGATGATGCGGCCCTGTTCGAGGTCGATCAGCAGCATCTTGCCGGGTTGCAGGCGCCACTTGCGCAGGATGCGCTCCTCCGGCACCGGCAGGACGCCGGTTTCGCTGGAGAGGATGACGAGGTCGTCGTCGGTGACCAGGTAGCGGGCGGGGCGCAGGCCGTTGCGGTCCAGCGTGGCGCCGATCTGGCGGCCGTCGGTGAAGGCGATGGCGGCGGGGCCGTCCCACGGTTCCATCAGGGCGGCGTAGTATTCGTAGAAGGCGCGGCGCTGGGGATCCATCAGCTTGTTGCCGGCCCAGGCTTCGGGGATCAGCATCATCATGGCGTGGGCGAGGGAGTAGCCGCCGGCGATGAGGATTTCGAGCGCGTTGTCCAGGCACGCCGTGTCGCTCTGGCCGTGCGGGATGAGGGGCCACATCTTGTCGAGATCGGCGCCCAGCAGCGGCGAGGACATGGAGTGGCGGCGGGCGAACATCCAGTTGACGTTGCCGCGGACGGTGTTGATCTCGCCGTTATGGGCGATGAAGCGGTAGGGGTGGGCGAGGCGCCAGGACGGGAAGGTGTTGGTGGAGAAGCGCTGGTGGACGAGCGCGAGGGCGCTTTCGCAGAGGGGGTTGCGCAAATCGGCGTAGAAGCTCTGCACCTGGGGGGCCAGCAGCAGGCCCTTGTAGACCACGGTACGGGTGCTGAAGCTGGGCATGTAGAATTCGGCCAGGCCCGGCTGGCGGTTCTTTTCCGACAGGTCGCGGACGTTGTTCAGCACCTGCTTGCGGATGGCGAGGATCTTGCGCTCGAAGGCGTCCTGGTCGCGCATGGTGGCGCTGCAGGCGACGATGGCCTGGCGCATCACCGGCATCGTCTCGATGACGCGTTCGCCGAGGCCGGAGGTGTCGGTGGGGACGTCGCGCCAGCCGAGGAGGGATTGGCCCTCGGTCTTGACGATCTGGGCGAGCAGGGCTTCGGCGGTGGCGCGGCTGTCCTTGTCGCGCGGGAGGAAGCACATGGCGACCGCGTAGCGGCCGGCCGGGGGCAGGACGATGTCGTTGGCGCGGGCCCAGTGGCGCAGCAGGCCGTCGGGGATCTGGATGAGGCAGCCGGCGCCGTCGCCCACCAGCGGATCGGCGCCGACGGCGCCGCGGTGATCCAGGTTCACCAGGATCTGCAGGCCGCGTTTGATGATGTCGTGCGATTTGACGCCCTTGATGTTCGCGACAAAGCCCACGCCGCACGCATCGTGCTCGTTGGCGGGATCGTACAGCCCCTGCGCGGCCGGCAGGCCGGCCCACTCGGTTGCGTTCATCGCGGTCGCTCCCCGGTCCACCCTGGCGGGTGGATGGCTCTTGTTCAGCTCGCGCAGTGCCCCGGCCGTTTTGGCGCAGCACGCGAAGGTGTTGCCAAATCACGCAATGGCGGCGTGTGCAAGAGGCAAACGCCATCGCGCGCGGCAGGTGCCTAGAAGGCAGGCATGCCGCGCGTGGCTTCGGCCAGGAAATCCCGGGCGTAGGCGGCGGTGGAACGGGGGACTTCCAGGCGCCAGAGGTCGGGCCCGCGGCGCCAGAGCGTGGCGCCGACGCGGCCCAGCACGGTGCGGGTGGCCATGCCGGGGGGGAAGGCATCCGGGTGCAGGTCGAGCGGGCAGCCGGCGGAGAGCGCGCGGGCGGCGCCGGGGCCGTGCAGGGTGAAGGCGGCGGTGGCATCCGACACATCGACCAGGGCGTGCGGGAGGTTGGCCAGGGCGGCGGAGAGGGACGGGGCGGCGTTGTCGGGCGATAGCAGGAGCCATTCGCCGGGGCCCATCCATAGGGCTGCACGTGGGCCTGCTTCGGTCGCACGGCATGGGGTGGTGGGGAGTGGGACGCCGAAGGCTGGGCCGGCACGGTCGGCCACGGTGGCATCGCCCCAGAGCCCGAGGCGGCGGGTGGGGGGGGCGGGCAGGATCTCAACCATGCAGCCGCTCTCCCTGGGGGTCGAGGAAGACCGGGGCGGTGACGGTGACGGGGATGGCGCCGCGAGGCCCGGCGATGAACAGGCGTTGGCCGAGGCGGGCGCGGCCGCCGGACAGAAGGGCCAGGGCGATGGAACGGCCGAGGGTGGGGCTGTGGTAGGCGGAGGTGACGTGGCCCAGGGAGGGGGTGCCCGGCGGTGGGGTGGCGGTCTCCACGATCTGCGCGCCTTCCTCCGGCACCTGGTGCGGGTTCTCGGTGAGCAGGCCGACGAGCTGGCGGCGGGTGGGGAGCAGCATGTCGGGGCGGGTGAGGGAGCGCTTGCCGACGAAATCTCGCTTGGTGCGGCCTTCGGGCAGGCCGAGGTCGGCGGAGGTGACGGTGCCGTCGGTTTCCTGGCCGATGATGATGTAGCCCTTTTCCGCCCGCATGACGTGCATGGCCTCGGTGCCGTAGGGGGTGCCGCCTGCGGCGGTGACGAGGGGGCGCAGGGCCTCCCAGAGGGTAGGGGCTTGGCTGGCGGGGACGTTGAGTTCGAAGCCCAGCTCGCCGGTGAAGCTGACGCGCATCAGGCGGGCGGGGATGCCGGCGATGGCGAGGTCGCGCACGGCCATGTGCGGCAGGGCGGAGATGTCGGTGTCGCAGAGGGGGGCGAGGATTTCGCGTGCCTTGGGGCCCTGGAGGGCGAGGACGGCCCAGTGCTCGGTGGTGGAGGTGAGCCAGACGCGGAGGTCGGGCCATTCCGTTTGCCGGTAATCCTCCATGTGGTGCAGCACGCGGGCCGCGCCTGATGTGGTGGTGGTGACGTGGAAGAGGTTCTCCGCCAGGCGGGCGACGATGCCGTCATCCATGACGAAGCCGGCTTCGCTGAGCATGACGGCGTAGCGGCAGGTGCCCGGCTTCAAGGTGGCGAGGGCGTTGACGTAGAGGCGGTTGAGGAATTCCGCCGCGTCTGGGCCGACGACCTCGATCTTGCCGAGGGTGGAGGCATCGAACAGGCCGACGGTGGCGCGGGTGGTGGCGACCTCGCGGGCGACGGCTGCGTGCATGGTCTCACCCTGGCGGGGGAAGTAGCGGGCGCGCTTCCAGGGGCCGGCATCCTCGAACACCGCGCCTTCGGCCACGGCCTGTTCGTGCAGGGGGGTGGTGCGGACGGGGTCGAACAGGGCGCCGCGGGCGGGGCCGGCGAGGGTGCCGAAGGTGACGGGGGTGTAGGGGGGGCGGAAGGTGGTGGTGCCGGCCTGGGCGGGGTTGATCCCGCTTGCGGCGGCGGTGAGGGCGAAGAGGGCCATGTTGCCGGTCTTGCCCTGGTCTGTGCCGAGGCCGCCGGCGGTGTAGCGCTTGACGTGCTCCACGCTGCGGAAGCCCTCGCCGACGGCCATGCGGATATCCTGCGCGGTGACGTCGTTCTGGAGGTCGACGAAAACCTTGCCGGTTTCGGCGCCCTGGAGCGTGCCGGGGGCGGGGGTGATGGGGAGTTCGGCTTCCACGGCGGGGGGTGCCATGCCGAACAGGGCGGCGCCTTGGGCCAGGGTGTCGGCCAGGGTGGTGGTGCCGGCGCAGGCGCCGATGCTGGCTACGCCTTCGATGGATTCGGGCAGGAAGGCGCCCCAGCTCTCGTTCCAGTGCATCGGGGCGCGGGCGTGGGCGGCAAGATGGACGGTGGGGGTGTGGCCGTTGCTGACCAGCAGGGCGTCGCAATCGAACCAGCGGGTGCGGCCATCGGCGCGGCCGAGCAGGACGGAATCGAGGCGCAGGCGGCGGAGATGGGTGCCCAGGACGCGACCGCCGGGCAGGATGGGGATGCCGGCGCGGCGGACCGCCTCCGGCAGCGGGCCTTCGGCGGTGGGGCGGAGATCGAGCACCACCTTCACCTCCACACCCGCGGCGGCGAGGTCGAGGGCGGCGAGGTAGGCGCTGTCGCTGGCGGTGGCGATCACCACGCGGTTGCCGACCTTCACGCCGTAGCGCAGCAGGTAGTCGCGCGCGGCGCCGGCGAGCATCACGCCGGGGCGGTCGTTGTTGGGGAAGAGCAGCGGGCGTTCGATGGCGCCGGTGGCGAGGACCACGCGGGCGGCGCGGATTTGCCAGAGGCGTTCGCGGGGGAGGTCCTGGCCCGGGGTGGCGAGATGGTCGGTGACGCGTTCGGCCAGGCCGGCGTGGGTGTGGGGGTAGAGGCCGAAGGCGGTGGTGCGCGGCATGACGCGGACGTTCGGCATGGCGGCCAGTTCGGCGAGGCTTTGGGTGAGAAATTCTCGGGCCGGGATCCCCGCCACCAGGGCGCGGATTTCGGTGAGCAGGGTGCCGCCGGGTTCGGACTGCTCGTCGCACAGGATGACGCGCTGGCCTTCGCGGCCGGCGGCGAGGGCGGCGGCGAGGCCGGCGGGGCCGGCGCCGACAACGAGGACGTCGCAGTGGTCGTGGTAGCGGGCGTAGCGGTCGGGGTCCGGCAGGGTTGGCGTGCGGCCGAGGCCGGCGCCGCGGCGGAGCAGGGGTTCGAAGACGCGCTGCCAGAGCTTCCAGCCGCGCGGGCCGAGCATGGTCTTGTAGAAGAACCCGGCCGGCAGCAAGGGGGCGGCCAGGGAGGCGAGGGCGCCGAGATCGGTGCTGAGCGAGGGCCAGCGGTTCTGGCTGATGGCTTCCAGCCCTTCGTAGAGTTCGATCTGGGTGGCGCGCAGGTTGGGGGTGGTGCGGCCGCCGTCGCGGCGCAGGGTGACCAGGGCGCTTGGTTCCTCGGCGCCGGCGGAGAGGATGCCGCGGGGGCGGTGGTATTTGAAGGAGCGGCCAACCAGGTGGACGCCGTTGGCGAGCAGGGCGGAGGCCAGCGTGTCGCCCTCGCAGCCCAGATAGTCCACGCCATCGAAGCGGAAGCGGAGGTCGCGGGCGCGGTCGATCCGGCCGCCGGCTTCGGTGCGCATGGAATCGGGCACCAGCCGGCCCTGGAACATGCGCCCGACCAGCAGGCGCTGCATCATTCCTTCCTGGCGGGAGGCTCCGATCATTCGGGGCGCCCTTGGCCGGCGGGGTAGGTGGCCAGGATGCGGTCGCTCACCGTGTCGCGCAGGGCGTTGAAGAAGCGGCCGCAGCCGTGGATGTGGCGCCAGCGTTCGGCGACCGTGCCGCGGGGGTTGTCGCGGTGGTAGAGGAAGTCGGCCCAGTCCGCGTCGGTGGTGGCGGCCGGGTTTAGTGGACGGGCGATGTGGGCGGCGCCGGCGTGGCGGAATTCCGGCTCCGGGCGGTTTGCCTCGCAATAGGGGCAGCGGATGATCAGCATCAGTGCGCCACCGCGGCGGCGGCCGCTTCGTCGATGAGTTTTCCGGTTCTGAAACGGTCCAGCGCGAAGGGGGCGGCGATGGGGTGCGGCGTGCCCTTGGCGATGGTGTGGGCGAAGACGTGGCCGGAGCCCGGCGTGGCCTTGAAGCCGCCGGTGCCCCAGCCGCAGTTCACGAACAGGCCGGGCACGGGCGTGGTGCCGATGATCGGCGAGCGATCGGGGGTGACATCCACGATGCCGCCCCAGCTGCGCAGCATGCGCAGGCGGCGCAGGGTGGGGAACAGCTCGCACACCGCCTCCAGCGTGTCGGCCGCGATGTGCAGGCCGCCGCGCTGGGAGTAGGAAGTGTAGACATCCGTGCCGGCGCCGATCACCAATTCCCCTTTGTCGGACTGCGAGATGTAGGCGTGGACGGTGTTGGACATGACGACGCAGGGCATCACCGGCTTCACCGGCTCGCTGACCAGGGCCTGCAAGGGGAAGCTTTCCAGCGGCATGCGCACGCCGGCCATGGCCATCAGCACCGAGGTGTGGCCGGCGGCGACCACGCCCACACGGGGGGCGGCGATGAAGCCGCGTTCGGTTTCCACGCCCTGCACCGCGCCATCGGCGCCGCGGCGCAGGCCGGTGACGGCGCAGTTCTGGATGATGTCCACGCCCAGGGCGGAGGCGGCGCGGGCGTAGCCCCAGGCCACCGCATCGTGCCGGGCCACGCCGCCGCGGCGTTGCAGGGCGGCGCCGAGCACGGGGTAGCGCAGGCTGGGGTCGATGTTCAGGACCGGGCAGAAGGCCTGGGCTTCGCGGGGCGACAGCCATTCGTTGTCGATGCCGGCGAGGCGGTTGGCGTGGATGTGGCGTTTCAGCACCTGCTCATCGTGCACAGTGTGGGCCAGCATCATCACGCCGCGCGGGGAATACATGGTGTTGTAGTTGAGCGCGTGCGACAGGTCTTCCCACAGCTTGAGGCTGTGCTCATAGATCGCCTCGCTTTCCTCCCACAGGTAGTTGCTGCGGATGATGGTGGTGTTGCGGGCGGTGTTGCCGCCGCCAAGCCAGCCCTTTTCCACCACGGCCACGTTGCGGATGCCGCATTCGGACGCGAGGTAGTAGGCGGTGGCGAGGCCGTGGCCGCCGGCGCCGACGATGATTGCGTCGTAGGCGGGCTTGGGCGCGGCGTCGCGCCATTGCGGGGCCCAGCCGGTGTGGCCGCGCAGGGCTTCGCGCAGGAGGGTGGCGAGAGAGAAGCGCCTCAAGGAAGGATTCTTCTTTTTTCTGAAGAAAAAAGAAGCAAAAAAGACTTCATTCGTTTGCCGGCCACGAAGGCTCGGTTCAAATTCATAGAAGTTTTTTGGTTCTTTTTTTCAAAAAAGAACATGCTTGCTTCCTTACAGCGCCAACCGCCCAATGGCCGCTTCCAGATCGCGCTGCGCCTGCTCGGCCGCGGTGCGCGCCTGTTCCTGGCTGCGGCGCAGGGCCTGCATGCGGGTTTCCAGCGCCTCCAGCTGGCGCAGCAGGCGGCCGTGGAGTGCATCGGTGGCGGGGACGGCGGCGAGGTTGCGGCGCACGCGTTCCTGGTCGGTTTCGATCTCCGCGGTCTGGGCCTCGAGTTTCTCCACCTCGGCGTCGCGGGTGGCGCGGGCGGCGCGCAGGTCCACGAGGCGTTGCAGGGCGGTGCGGGCGGCGGGATCGAGGCCTTGCAGGCCCAGGACGCGGGCGATGGCCTGCTCGCCTTCCAGCAGCGCCACGCTTTGGCGGACGATCCGATCCTGGCGGACGGACAGGGTGCGGCGTTCGCCGGCCTTGAGGGATAGTTCGAAGCGCCAGGCGCCAGCGGTTTCCTCCGTGGGGGGAAGCGCCGGGTCGGGCACCAGTGTGGCTTGCGGGCGCTTCTGGATTTCCACCAGCAGCACGCGGTCTTCCTGCGCCGGGGCAACCAGCGTGACCTGGGTGGTGGTGCGCAGGCGCTCGTCGATGCGCAGCACGCCCTGGCTGGCGCCGACGGCGGAGAGGGTGGAGGTGTCGTCCTGCTGCCAGCGCACTTCGGTGCGCAGGTCCTCGGCGAAGGAGAGCAGGCGGGTTTCGCCGGCGGGCAGGCCGCCGAGGCGGGCGTCGCCGGCGAACATGGCGGGGGAGGTGGGGTCGTAGAGCGTGAGGACACCGGCGGGCAGCGTGGTTTGCGTGTCGTTCAGCAGGCGGACCGCGGCCAGGGGATGGGGGCGGCCGGGCTGGACCAGGCCGATGCGGCGGGCGGTGACCTCGCGGTCCAGGATCGGCAGGGTGGCGGTGTGGCCGGCGGCGAGGGTGACGGGGGTGGGGAGGGTGAAGACTGTCTCCTGGGCGCCCTCGCTGGCGGCGGCGGCCTGGGATGGGGCGGCCATGACCGGGGCGGGGGCGCGGGCCTCGGCGGCCGAGCGCATCAACGCCCCGGCCGGCGCCGGTGCAGGCGAGGGTGGCGGAGGCGCAGGTGCTGCCATGGCGACCACGGCGCGGGTGTCCACGCCCGGCAGGATGCGGCCGAGCACCTCGACCGGCACTTCCGGGCGGCTGACGAAATAGGTGCGGTAGAGCGCCTGGCGGAAGGTGACGGGGTTGCCGTATTGCAGCGCCACGTCCACGCCGGACCAGTCGGCCCCGGTGGCGTTTTCCAGCACCGCCCAGCCTTGCAGGCGGGCCTTGTCGCCGTCCTTGGCTGGGAGCACCAGCCGGTAGCTGATCTTCCACAGCGGCGCGCCGACGACGTAGCCGACGCGGATTTCGCGCTCGCCCTGGCCGGGTGCGCGCAGGCTCAGCACGCGGGCGGATTGGCCGGCATCGCTGCGCAGCGCTTCCAGAGCCCGGCCGATGCGGGCGCGCAGGGCGGGGTCGGCCACCTGCACGGCCTCGGCGTCCTCCAGCACGAACTGGCGCAGGCCTTCGGCGGTGAGGAGGGTGACGCGGGTGCGTTCCACGGCGCCGTCGCGGGTGGGGAGTTCGGGCACGCGCTCGGCGCGCAGGAGGCGACCGGACATCGGGCGGGCGCCGCGGACCTCCAGCTCCACGCCGCGCAGGGCGTTGAGGAAGGCGAGCGGGTCGGCCAGGGCTTCCGGGCCGAAGGGGACGTCGCCGAAGGCGGCCTGGGCGCCGTCGCGGCCCGGCAGGGTGGCGCCGCCGACGCCGCCCTGGCTGTCGAACACCACGAGCGACTTCAGCACGTCGTCCACCTGGTCCAGCGGCACCGGCAGGCGTAGCAGGGCCTCGCCGGTGACGCGGGCGGCGTATTCCACGTAGCCGACGCCGCCGGAGGAGAGCATGACGCGCTTGAGCACCGGCTCGGCCGCCTGCGCCATCGCGGCGGCGGGGGCCAGCGACAGGATGGCGGCAACAATCCACGGGGTTTTGCGCATAACGGCGTCCTCGAAGCTGGGCGCAGCATGCCATGCCCTGCCCTGCCCCCGCCATGGGCCGCAAACGCGAGGAGGCGGGGAAGGTTACCCCTCCCCGCCTCCCGATGCAGGCAGCCGTGTTGGCTCAGGCGTAGTGGAAGGCCTTGTCGCCGAGGTCGAGCTTCGGGAACTCCTCCTTCTCGTTCCAGTAGTCCTGGGTGTGGGCCCAGTCCTTCTTGTCGCCGCGCTTCGGCAGCAGGTGGATGGAACGCTTCAGGTAGTTCGGGTTGAAGTTGTCTTCGTCGATCCAGGGCAGGATTTTCATGTCCTGGTCCTCGTCGCGCAGGGCCACTTCCACCTGCTGGGTGCCGGTGGCCTTCATGTGGTTCAGCAGGCGGCAGACGAAATCGCCCACCATGTCGGCCCGCAGGGTCCAGCTGGCGCGGAAATAGCCGAAGACCCACACGAGGTTGGGCACGCCGGTGAACATCATGCCGCGATAGGTGACCGTCTCCGACCAATCGACCGGCTTGCCGTCCACCTCGAACTGGATTCCGCCCATCACGCTCATGTGGAAGCCGGTGGCGGTGACGACGATGTCGGCCTCCAGAACCTCCCCGCTTTTCAGCTCGATGCCGCCCTGGGTGAAGCGCTCGATCTCGTCGGTGACGACGCTGGCCTTGCCGCTGGCGATGCCGTGGAACAGGTCGGCATCGGGGATGAAGGCGATGCGCTGCTGCCACGGGCGGTATTTGGGGTTGAAGTGCTTCTCGATGTCGTACTCCGTGCCCAGCACGGCGGTGACCATGCCCAGCAGGTCTTCGCGCACCTTTTCCGGCTCATCCAGGCAGCGCTGGGTGAAGGCGGCGCCTTCGTAGGTGATCTTGCGGCGCACGATCTCGTGCACCCACATCTCGTCCACCTTGAGCTTGCGCAGCTCATCGGCGATCTCGATCGCGTTGCGGCCGGTGCGGAAGAAGGTGGGGGAGCGCTGCAGCATGGTGATGTGGCCGGCCTTCTCGGCCATGGCCGGGATGAGCGTGGCGGCCGTGGCGCCGGAGCCGATGACCACCACCTTCTTGCCGGAGTAGTCGAGATCCTCCGGCCACTTCATCGGGTGGATGATCTGGCCCTTGAAGTTCTCCATGCCGGCCCACTCCGGCGTGTAGCCCTCGTCGTGGTTGTAGTAGCCCTGGCACATGTAGAGGAAGTTGCAGGTGAAGGCCTTTGCCTCCCCTGTCTGGGTGTTGGTCGCCTGCACCGTCCAGCGCTTGGTGGCGCTGGACCAGGAGGCGTTGCCGATGCGGTGGTGGTAGCGGATGTGCTGGCCGATGCCGTTCTCCGCGATCACTTCGCCCATATAGGTGCGGATTTCCTCGGCGGTGGCGATCGGCGGGCCGACCCAGGGCTTGAAGCGGTAGCCGAAGGTGTAGAGGTCGCTGTCGGAGCGGATGCCGGGGTATTTGTGCGTCCACCAGGTGCCGCCGAAATTGTCCTGCATTTCCAGAATCACGTAGCTGGTGCCGGGGCATTGCTGCTGCAGGTGGTAGGCGCCGCCGATGCCGGAAATGCCGGCGCCGACGATCAGCACGTCGAAATGCTCCGCCGCCTGCACGGGCGGCCGGACGGCAAGCGTGGCGGTGTCGTTCATCGTGTCCGTTCCTCGCGGTCTGTGCGCGCCGGCATCACGGCCGGCATACGGTTTCAAACGATACCATACGCCCCACCCACCGGGCCACAACGGCCCGGCGCGCATGGCTTGCGCCCCACCCATGTGTCGCAGAGGGGCCCGGCGTCAAGCGTGATGGCAGGCCACCTGGTGCACCGCGTCGCCGGACAGCTTCGGCTCCTCTTCCCGGCACAGCGCCGTGGCCCGGGGGCAGCGGGTGTGGAAGCGGCAGCCCGGCGGCGGGTTGATCGGGCTGGGCACCTCGCCCTGAAGCACCTGGCGCGGGCGGTTGCGCTGGCGCGGATCGGCGATCGGCAAGGCGGCCAGCAGCACGGAGGTGTAGGGGTGGCGCGGCGCGGCATAGAGCGCCCGGGTTTCGGCCAGCTCCACGATCTTGCCGAGGTACATCACCGCCACGCGGGTGCAGAGGTGGCGCACCACGCTGAGGTCGTGGCTGATGAACAGGTAGGTGAGGCCGAACTGGTCGCGCAGATCCGCCAGCAGGTTGAGCACCTGGGATTGCACGGAGACGTCCAGCGCCGAGACCGGCTCATCCAGCACCACGAATTCCGGGTCCACCGCCAGTGCGCGGGCGATGCCGATGCGCTGGCGCTGGCCGCCGCTGAACTGGTGCGGATAGCCATCGGGGTAGACATGCCCCAGCCCCACGGTGCGCAGCAGATCGCGCACCCGCGCGGTGCGGGCCGCGCGCGTGCGGTGCTCGCCGTGGACCATGCCTTCGGCGATGATGTCGTGGATGGTCATGCGCGGATCGAAGGAGGAATACGGGTCTTGGAACACGATCTGCGCGCGGCTGCGGAACTGGCGCAGGCCGGCGCGGTCGTAGCCGCCCACATCCGCGCCGCGATAGCGCACCTCACCTGATGTCGGCGGGTTCAGGTGCAGGATGGTGCGGCCCAGCGTGGACTTGCCGCTGCCCGTCTCCCCCACCAGGCCCAGCGTTTCGCCGGCGTGGATATCGAGGGTGACGTCGTCTACCGCGTGGACCACGCGCTTCGGCGTGCCCCACAGCACGGTGCCGACGGGGAAATGCTTGGTCAGGGCGCGGACTTCGACGAGCGCGCTCATGCCGCCACCCCGGCCTTGAAGCAGGCCGCGTGGTGGCCGGGCGCCTGCTCCTCCAGCGCCGGCTCGCCCTCCCGGCAGCCTGCCTCTGCGATCGGGCAGCGGGGCCAGAAGCAGCAGCCCGGTGGCTTGTGCAGCAGGTTCGGCACGGTGCCGGGAATGGTCGCCAGGCGGGTGCCGCTTTCGGCCAGGTCGGGGATGGAGGCCAGGAGGCCGCGGGTGTAGGGGTGCCTTGGGTTGGCGAAGATCTCCTCCACCGGGGCCGTTTCCACCACACGGCCGGCGTACATCACCGCCACCCTGTCCGCCATCTCCGCCACCACGCCCAGAGCGTGAGTGATCAGCAGCACCGCCATGCCGAATTCCGCCCGCAGCTCGCGCATCAGCGCCAAGATCTGCGCCTGCGTCGTCACGTCCAGCGCCGTGGTCGGCTCGTCTGCGATCAGCAAATCCGGTCGGTTCAGCAGGGCGATCGCGATCATCACCCGCTGGCGCATGCCGCCGCTCAGCTCATGCGGGTAGCTGTCCATCCGGCGCTCCGCCTCCGGGATCTGCACCCGCTTCAACATCGCCACCGCCAGCGCGCGCGCCTCCGCCCGGCCCATCTCCCGATGCGCCAGCACCGTCTCCACCAACTGCGTGCCAATCGTGAACACGGGGTCCAAAGACGTCATCGGCTCCTGGAAGACCATGCCCAGCCGATCCCCGCGCAGGCGCCGCATCGCCTCGTCGTCCTTCGGCACCAGGTCGTCACCCTGCAGCAGCACCTGCCCGCCCTCGATCACCCCCGGCGGCTTCGGCACCAGGCCGATCACCGACAACGCCGTCATCGTCTTGCCGCAGCCACTCTCCCCCACCAACGCCAAGGTCTCGCCCGCCTCAATGCGCAACGACACCCCATCCACCGCATGAATCACCCCCCGCCGCGTGTGCAACGCCACGCGCAGATCGCGCACCTCCAGGACGGGGATCGTCATCGGGGCACCGTGTGGTGGAGGGGAAGGAAGGCCAGGGCTCTGCCCTGGACCCGCTGGGGCCTTAGGCCCCAGACCCCTCGACCTTTTCCGCCTTCGGCGGGAGGGGCCGTCTCGGTGCGCGACACAGACCGGGTCGGCCCCTCCCGCCGAAGGCGGAACTCATGTGGGTCCAGGGAC
>JBIKOJ010000178.1:0-11062 GCA_044358135.1 Acetobacteraceae bacterium
CCCCTCTCCGCATGGGCGAAAAACGAAAGGGGTCTGGGGCCTAAGGCCCCAGTGGGGTGCAGGGGCAAAGCCCCTGCCCTTCCTTCCCTTCTAGCTCGGCAGCGCGAGGACGTTCTTGGCCAGCACGTTGCGCTGGATTTCGTTCGAGCCGCCGTAGATCGTTGAAGGGCGGGACTGGATGAACTGGCCTTGCGGGTTCAGTTCGCGGTTGCCGCCGATCGGTTCCAGCAGGCCGGTGTTCTCGCCGGCGATCTCGATCATGGCTTCGGTGATGCGCTGGTAGAGCTCGGTCTGATGAACCTTCAGCATCGAGACATCGGGGCCAAGCTGTTCGCCGCGGCGGACCTTCTCGGCAAAGGTTTCGTAGAGCGCCTTGTGGTCTTCGAGGTCCATGCGCAGGCGGGTGTAGCGGTCGGCGAATTGCGGGTCGTCTTCCAGGCCCATGTGCTCGGCCAGCAGCTTCAGCCGCTGCAGCGCGTAGCCGGACTGGCGGGGGGAGCCGATGCCGATCCGCTCGAAGCTGAGCAGGTTCTTGGCCATCGTCCAGCCCTTGTCGACGGCGCCGACGATCTGGTCCTTGGGCACGCGCACGTTGTCGAAGAACACCTCGCAGAACTCGTCGCCCATATCGAGGTTGCGGATGGGCCGCACGGTGATGCCCGGCGTGTTCATCTCCACCAGCAGGAAGGAGATGCCTTCCTGCTTCTTGACGATCTTGTTGGTGCGGACGAGCAGGAAGATCCAGTTCGCGTCCATGGCCAGCGAGGTCCAGATCTTCTGGCCGTTCACCACCCAATGGTCGCCATCGAGCACGGCTTCGGTGCGCAGGTTGGCGAGGTCGGAGCCGGCATTGGGCTCGCTGTAGCCCTGGCACCAGATGTGCTCGCCGGCCAGGATCTTCGGCAGGAAGTGGGCGCGCTGCGCATCGGTGCCGAAGCGGATCAGCAGCGGGCCGATCATGGTCATGCCCATGTCGTTCAGGCGGGTGCAGCCGTGGCGCTGGAATTCCTCCAGCATGATGAGCTGCTTGCCGGCGGTAAGGCCCATGCCGCCGTGTTCGCGCGGCCAGCCAGGGGTGAGCCAGCCCTTCTGGGAAAGCTTGTGGTACCACACCTTGTTCTCGGAGAAATGCAGCCGCTTGGTGGGGTTGCGGATCTCGGGCGGGTAATTCGCCTCCACCCAGCCGCGCACCATCATGCGGAAGCTGTCATCGTCCAGGTGGTTGTAGTCCTCGGGCGTGCCGGGGGTGATGGCGTTCATGGCTGGGCTCCGCGTTCCTCCCGTGCAGGTTACGACGGGCGGGGCGGCTGTTCCAGTGGGCGTGGCTTGGCTAGGCTGGGGGCGGAACGAGGGGGATGAGTCATCCGCAACGCTTACGCCGGCCTGGTGGTGATCGGCCTCGGCACGCTGGTGGTGCCGCTGGATGCGATGGTGAACGTGGCGTTCCCCGACATCGTGCGCGATTTCGCCATGCCGATCCCGATGATCCAGTGGGTGGTGATCAGCTACGTGCTGACCCATGCCAGCCTGATGCTGGTGTTCGGCCGGCTCGGCGACATGCTGGGGCATCGGCGGATCTTCCTGGCAGGGGCGGCACTGAGCGCGGTGGCGTTCGTGGGATGCACCCTGGCTCCGGCTTTCGGGTGGTTGCTGGCGGCGCGGGTGGCGCAGGGGATGGGGGCGGCGCTGCTGCTGTCTTGCGGGCCGGCGCTGGCGACGTTCCTGTTTCCGGAGAATGAGCGGGCGCGGGCGCTGGGGCTTTACACCATGATCTTCGGGCTGGGTGGGGCGATCGGGCCGCCTGTGGCCGGCGTGCTGGTGGAGATGTTCGGCTGGCGGGCGGTGTATGCGGCGCGGGTGCCGCTGTGCATCGCAGCGTTCCTGTTTGCCTGGCGGCTGCCTGTGGATGTGGCGGGCGGGGTGCGGGAGCGATTCGATGGGTTGGGCGCGGTGCTGCTGGCCGGCGGCATTACGGCGGCGCTGCTGGCGGTGAACCAGGGGGCGCTGTGGCTGGGGGTGATAGCGGTGGGAGCGGTGGCGGCGTTCATCTGGCAGGAGCGGCGGGTGGAGCGGCCGATCATCGATGTGTCGCTGTTTCGCGATGCTGGGTTCGCGGCGATCAATCTGGGCAACGTTCTGGTCAATCTCGCGGCCTTCGCGGTGATGCTGCTGGCGCCGTTCCATCTGGTGCGGGTGGAAGGGTTGTCGGTGGGGGTGCTGGGGCTGGTACTGGCGGGGTCGTCGACGGGGATGATGGTGGCGGCGCCGATCGCCGGGCGGCTGGCGGGGCGGGTTCCGGCGAAGGTGCTGCTGGTGGGGGGCGCGCTGCTGGTGGCGGCATCGTTGGCGCTGGTGGGGCAGACGCTGGGGTTGTGGGTGACAGTGCCGGCGCTGGTGATGCAGGGGGTGGGGCTGGGGCTCTACCAGGTGGCGTATTCGGAGATCGTGACGGGCACCCTGCCCCGCCGGTCGCGCGGGGTGGCCGGTTCGCTGGCGATGATGACGCGGACGGTGGGGACGGTGACGGGGGCTTCGGTGCTGATGCTGGCCTTCACCGCCTGGCGCGGGGCGGCGGAGGCGGTAGGGAGTTCGGAGGTGGTGGCGCTGACGGCAGGGTTCCGGGCGGCGTTCATGATGGCTTCGGGGCTGGTGGTGGCGACGGCGGTGCTGCTGGCGTGGCGGGTGCGGGGTGGGCATGGACACGGTTGACGTTCTGATCATCGGCTCCGGCGCCTCGGGCGCGGCGGTGGCGTGGAGTCTGGCGGAGACGCGGATGCGGATCGTCTGCCTGGAGCAGGGGGAGTGGCAGAAGCCGTCGGACTTTCCTTCCACCGGGCGGGATTGGGAGGCGCGGCGGTTCAGCGATTTCGCCTCCTCGCCGAACCAGCGGCGGCGGGCTGCGGACTATCCGGTGAATGACGATGACAGCCCGATCAAGGTGGTGAACTTCAACGGGGTGGGCGGCGGGACGGTGATGTTCACGGCGCATTTCCCGCGGCTGCATCCGAGCGATTTCCGGGTGAAGACGCTGGATGGCGTGGCCGATGATTGGCCGATCGACTACTTCACGCTGGAGAAGTTCTACGCGCTGAACGACCGGATGACGGGCGTGTCGGGCATGGCGGGCGATCCCGCCTACCCGCCGCATGAGCCGCCGATGCCGCCGCTGCCGATGGGGCGGACGGGGCGGCGGATCGGGGAGGCGATGAACCGGCTGGGCTGGCATTGGTGGCCGAGCGAGGCGGCGATCGCCACGCGGGAGTGGGAGGGGCGGGCGGCGTGCATCAATATCGGCCACTGCACGCCGGGCTGCGCGCAGGGGGCGAAGGGGTCGACGGACATCACCTACTGGCCGTTGGCGATCCGGGCCGGGGTGGAATTGCGGACGAACTGCCGGGTGCGGGAGATCACGCATGACGCGACCGGCATGGCGACGGGGGCGATCTACTACGATGCCGAAGGGCGCGAGGTGTTCCAGCCGGCGCATGTGGTGGTGGTGGCGTGCAATGGGGTGGGCACGCCGCGGCTGCTGCTGAACTCCGCCGGGGGGAAGCATCCCGATGGGCTGGCGAATTCCTCGGGGATGGTGGGGCGGAATTTGATGTTCCATCCCTGGGCGGTGGTGAGCGGCTATGTGGAGGAGAAGCTGGATGGGCATCGCGGGTCGCCGCTGTGCCTGTGGAGCCAGGAATTCTACGAGAGCGATGCGTCGCGCGGGTTTGTGCGCGGCTACGAGTTCCAGTTCGGGCGTGGCGTGCAGGTGATCACCGAGGGGATCCAGAACATGGCGCTGGGGCGGGTGCCGTGGGGCGAGGGGCATCATGAGGCGTTCCGGCATTATTCGGGCCGGCGGTTCTCGGTGGAGGTGTGCTGCGAGGATCTGCCGGAGGCGCACAACCGGGTGACGCTGGATCCCGTGCTGGTGGATGGGCACGGGGTTCCGGCGCCGAAGGTGACCTACCGGATCAGCGAGAATTCCTGGGCGATGCTGTCGCATGGGGTGGCGCATGGGACACGGATCATGGAGGCGGCGGGGGCCACCGATCTTTCCATCACCTGCCCGGTGCCGGTGGCGGGGTGGCATCTGCTCGGCACGTGCCGGATGGGGACGGACCCGTCGCGCTCCGTGGTGAACGAGTGGGGGCGGTGCCATGACGTGAAGAACCTTTTCATCGTGGATGGCAGCGTGTTCGTGACCTCTGGCGGCGTGAACCCGACGACGACGATCCAGGCGATTGCGCTGTACATCGCCGACCAGATGAAGCAGCGGCTGGCGAATTTGTTCGATTGAGGCGGGCGATGGCGCATCCCTTTCTGTCTGACGCGGCGGTGGACGATCTGCGGTGCCTGGCGGCGATGATCGTGCCGGCGAGTGCCAGGTTCGGCATTCCGGCGGCGGATGATCCGGCTGTCTTTGCGGATTTGCTGGGCAGCCTGGAGCATGACCGGATCGAGGTGGAGGCAGGGCTGGCGCATGTGCGGGCCAAGGCGGGGCGGCCCTTGGTGGCGTTGGACGCGGCGGGGCGGGCCGCGTTGGGGCGGGCGTTGCAGGCGGAAGGGGAGGCGAATGTGGCGGTGCTGAGCCGGCTGGTGATGCTGGCCTATTACCGGGATGACCGGGTGGTGCGGTCGTTGGGGCTGGAGCCGCGGGCGCCCTTCCCGAAGGGGCATGAGATGGAGGCGGGGGATTGGTCCCTGCTGGATCCCGTGCGGGCGCGGCGGCCGATGTGGCGGGATCCTCGGTAGATTTCGGAATAATTTGTTATCGTAACATTTAGCTTATGGGTTTGCGGCCAGACCTGGTGCCGTTTTGAAGAATCGGGGGGGCGGAGGGCACGCCACGGAGGGATCGGCGGCCGGACAGGAACGTGCCGGGGCCTGCCGGGCGTCGCCATGACGCGGCCAGGCAGGGGCGCGAACAGGCCCAGGACGATTGCAGGATTGGGGGCGGATTCGTGGCGTGCGGGCGCATCGGGGGCGGGCGTGCGCGTGGCGCGCCAGAGGGAATTGTAGCGGCGGAAGCGGAGGGGGATGGCGCCTTCCTGCGACGCGGCGGGGCGATACAGGGAGACGCGGCGCGCCGGGGACAGGAGTTGGCCGGCCTGCCATTCCTGGCAGATGCGCGTGAGAATCGTCAGCACGCGGATCAGGGCGGCGATGATCAGAACCTGGAGGGGCGCGGACGCACCTCCCCCCTGCGCAGCGCGAAGCTCTGCGATCATGCAGGCGAAATGCCGGTCCAGGGGCTGTGACGGGGTTTCTGACATTCAATATCTCTAACACGTGCGATTGGCCGCTGCACAGGAATAATTGCATGGCAGACCTGCGGCGTGAGACCGGCCTCCCGGCGGGCGGGAGGCCGGCTTCGGTGGATGGTGAAGCCCTATCGCTTGAGGCCGGCGCGGCGCAGGGTGCGCTGCCAGTCCGAGGCCACCGCATCGAGCGCGGCCTTGGCGCTGCGCTGCCCGAGCAGGACCTCGGAAATCGCCGGGCGCAGCTGCGATTCCAGGGTGGGGTAGATCGGCAGGGACGGGATCAGGATCGCCGTTTCCATCGCCGTGGCCGCCGCTGGCGTCCAGGGGAATCGGGTGCCCACCGCGGGGTCCTTCAGCACCGAGGCGCGCGGCGGCAGGTTGCCGCGCTCCAGCGAGCGGGCCATCCACTGGGCGCCGGTGGCCATCTGCACGAAGTGGAAGGCATGCTCCTTGTGGCGGCTGGAGGTGGGGACCGCGATGGTCCAGCCGCCGATCCAGCTGCGGCCCCGGGCGGCGGAGGTGGCGCCGGGCATGGTGACGGCGGTCCATTTGCCGCCCGTTTTCGACTGCTTCGGGTCGTTCATCGCCGTGCCGTAGGGGGCATAGGTGGCCGTCATGGCGTAGCGGTCGTTCTGGCCGCCGGCCACGATCTCGTCGAACTCCCAGGTCAGCGCCTCCGGCGGGATCACCTTGTGGCGGGTCATCAGCGCGCCGTAGTAGTCGAGCGCCTCCACCGCCGCCGGCTCGTTCACGTGGATGTCGAGCGTGGCCTCGTCCAGCAGCTTGCCGCCGTTGGAGAACAGCCAGGGCGAGAAGGACGGGATGATGCCCGGCCCCTGGCGGCCGATGATGCCGACGCCGAAGCGGCTGGGCGCTCCGGCCTTGGTGAGGGCCAGTGCGGCCTGGGTGAATTCGGCGAAATTGCGCGGCGGGGCGGCGATCCCGGCCTCGGCCAGCAGATGCGGCTGGTAGTGCACCACCACCATGGTGACGCGGTAGGGGATGCCGATCTGCTTGCCCCCGTAGGCCGACATGCGCTGGGCCGAGGGCAGGATGTCGGCGAAGTTGAAGTCCTGGGCGGCGCGTTCGCCGGCGCGGCGCATCAGGGCGGCATGGTCCTCCAGATGCGGGGCGACCCAGCCGGCCCAGCCATCGGGATACATGGTGATGTCGATGCCGCCGGAATTGGCGGCGAATTCCGCCTTCATGCGCGCGTTGAGCGCATCCACCGGCAGGGTGGTGACCTCCACGCGGATGCCGGTTTCCTTCGTGAAGGCGGCGGTGACGTCCTCGGCGATGGTGAGCGGCCAGTGGCCGGTGGGCACCAGCAGCACCAGCTTGTCTGGCTTCGGCTGCGCGATGGCCGGGCGGGCAAGCCCTGCCGCCGGCGCGGCCAGCGAGGCCGCGAGCACCGTGCGGCGGCCGATCCCCTTGTTGTGCATGTCCGTCTTCTCCCGTTTCTTGATTGGCCTGCGTGGCGGGGCGGCGCCTATCCCTTCACGGCGCCGGATGAGAGCCCGGCGACCAGGTGGCGCTGGGCGAAGAAGGCGAAGAGGATGACGGGCAGCACGACCATGACCGCGGAGGCGGTGATCGGCCCCCAGTCGATGCCGGTGTCTGCGCCCGAGAAGCCGGCGACCAGGACCGGCAGGGTGCGGGTGCTGCTGCTGGTGAGCACCGCGGCAAACAGGAAGTCGTTCCAGGCCAGCAGCAGGGCCAGGATGGTGGCGGCGACGATGCCCGGGCGCACCAGCGGCAGCACGATGAGGCGAAAGGCGGCGGCGCGGCTGGCGCCATCCACCCAGGCGCTTTCCTCCAGCTCGCGCGGCATCTCCTCGAAATAGCCGCGCAGGATCCAGACCACGAGCGGCAGGGCGAAGGTGGTGTAGGCGAGGATGACGGAGAGGTGGGTGCCGCCGATGCCGGCCTTGCTGAACAGCACGAACATCGGCACCAGCACCGCGATCGGCGGCAGCATGCGCATGACCAGCAGCGCGAAGAACAGGAAGTTGCGACCGGGGAAGGGGAAGCGGGCGAAGGCGTAGGCGGCCGGCACGCCGATGGCCAGCGACAGCCCGACGGCGCCGCCGGAGATGAGCGTGCTGTTGACGAAGGCGCCGAGGAAATCCGCGCCCTGCAGCACGCGGGCGTAGTTCTCCAGCGTGGGGGTCCAGAGCCAGAGCGGGGGGTTGGCGAAGACCTGGGCGCGGGTTTTCAGCGACAGGCCGAGGACCCAGAGCAGCGGGAAGACGAAGACCACCCAGGCGATGGCGAGCATGGCGTAGGCGAAGATGCGCAGCACCAGCGCCTGGCGACGCATCGAGGCGCGGCCGGGGCGTGCGCCGCTCATGCCGTGCGCCGGTGCTGCAGGGCGGCGACGAAGAGCATGCAGAGCACCATGGCGATGAGCAGCATCACCCAGGAGGCGGCCGCGCCCAGGCTGAGATCGAAGCTGACGAAGGACTGCATGTAGGTGAAGACCGACAGCACCAGCGTGGCGTTGGCCGGGCCGCCGGAGGTGAGGGTGTAGACATTCTCGAAGGCCCGCAGCTCGAAGATGGTGCGCAGCAGGACGGCGACCATGAGGTAGGGCTGGAGCAGCGGCAGCACGACGTGGCGGAAGGTTTGCCAGCGGCTGGCGCCGTCGATCGCGGCGGCCTCCAGCGGGGAAGCCGGCAAGGCGCGCAGCCCGGCGAGCAGCAGCAGCGCGACATAGGGGGTGTTCTGCCAGACATTGACCAGCAGGACGGAGAAGCGGGCGGGGCCGGCATGGCCGAGCCAGATGATGTCCGTGCCCAGAAGATAGTTGACGATGCCGTTGCGCGGATCGAGCAGCAGCTTCCAGCACAGCGCGGCGACGATGGGGGTCATCATCATCGGGATGATGAGGGTGGCGCGGAAGAAGCCGATGCCGGCGAGGCTCATGTTCAGCAGCAGGGCAACGCCGAGGCCGAGCACGAGTTCGGCCGCGACCGCGATGGCGGTGTAGGCCAGGGTGAGGCCGAGGCTGCGCAGGAACAGGTCGTCGCCCAGCAGGTCGGCGTAGTTGTCGAGCCCGACGAAGGTGCCGCTGAACAGGCCGCCCTGCATCGACCAGGCGACGGTGCTGAGATAGGCGGAGAAGGCGAGCGGCAGGCCGAAGACGAGCAGCATCAGCACGCCGACCGGGGCGATGGTGAGCGGGACGAAGTTGCGGTCGCTCCAGAGCTGGCCGCGAGGCGGGGTGGCCCGCGCTGGCGCCGCGGCGCTCACGGCGCGGTGCCCGGCCCGGTGGTGGCCATGGCGGCGAGCATGTCGTCGCGGGCGCGGGTGATGTGGCGGTCGTGGATGGTGCCGACCTCCTGCGCGTCGCCGCGGGCCAGGGCGTCGATCATGGCGCGGTGCTCGTCGCGCACGGCCTGGGCGCGGCCGGGGCGGTGGCCGAAGCGCATGCGCAGCGCGCCGATGAGGTAGCCGTGCAGGTCGAGCAGGCGGATGGCCTCGTCGTTGCCGGTGGCCTCCAGCAGGGTGGTGTGGAACAGCATGTTGAGGCGGACATGGCTGCGCAGGTTGCCGGCCTGCATCGCGGCCTCCAGCTCGGCCTGGATGGCGCGCAGGCGGGCGATGCGGGCGGCATCCATGCGCAGGGCGGCCTGGCGGGTGAGCCAGCCTTCCAGGCCCTCGCGGATGTCGAAGATGTTGCGGACGAAGCGGGCATCGAGCTCGCGCACGGCGGCGCCGCGGTTGGGGTGGAGGACGACCAGGCCTTCGCCCTGGAGCTGGAGCAGGGCCTCGCGGATCGGCATCTGGGACAGGCCGTAGCGGGCGGCGAGCTCGGCGGTTTTCAGGCGGGTGCCGGGCGGGAGGGTGCCGCCGATGATCTCCTCGCGCAGTTCCTCGTGGACACGCTGGTAGATGGTGCTGGCCAGCGTGGTGCTGGCGGCGCGCAGCGGCAGCAGATCGACCACGGGGCGGGCCGGGAGGGGCTGTCGGGCAACGGGATGCTTGGCCATGGATTAGATATTTGATCAAATTTTTCGGGCACGCAAGCATGGCCACGCTTGGGCCGCCGGCAAAAAAATACCCGGCCTGGCGTGACCGCCAGACCGGGTATTTCCCTGGAGCGGCCGCCTGAAAGGGCGGCGGCTGTCGGAGTGGTGCTGCGTGGAGGGGCGCGGCTACTTCGCCGGCTTGATCTCGATCGCCTGGATCTCTTCGTCCTGGCGGGTGGTGTAGGTGACGCGGTCGGCGCGGCCGGCGCTGACGGTGCCGAAGGCGAGGGTGGGGATGACCCAGTTGCGCTGGACCACCATCTCGCTGACCTGCTCCAGGATCGCGCGGCGGCCGGGCTCGTCCAGCATGCCGCGGGCGCGCTGGATCAGCGGGTCGATGTCGGCGTCGCTGATGCCGGTGACGTTGATGGAGCCGAGGTTCTTGTCCTTGTCCGCCGTGTGGATGACGGCGCCGAAGAAGTAGCTCGCCTCGCCGGTGAGGCTGCCCCAGCCGGCCATGGTGAGGCCGAACTCACGCTTGGCGCGGCGCGAGAAGAACACGGCCGAGGGATAGGCGGCGACGGTGATCTTGAGGCCGATGCGGGAGAACTGCTGGGCCACCGCCTCGCAGATCTTGGCGTCGTTGGGGAAGCGGTCGTTGGGGCAGGACAGCTCGGCCTGGAAGCCCTGCGGGAAGCCGGCCTCCGCCATCAGGGCGCGGGCGCGCTCCACGTTGTAGGCGGCGGGCTGGATGCGCGGGCTGGCGCCGAACATGCCATCCGGCACCGGCTGGGTCATCTTGACGGCCAGGCCTTCCATGACGCGCTCGACCAGGGCATCGCGGTTGATGGCGAGGCTGAGGGCTTCGCGGACCTTCGGGTTGCGCCAGGGGTTCTGGGCCAGCGGGTTGCCGGCATTGTCCTTCACGCCCTGGGGCTGGTCCTGACCCACCTCGGTGTAGACCATGTAGACATAGGCCGACGGGCCGGAGAACAGCTTCATCTTGGCGTCGGTCTTCAGGCGCGGGACGTCGGCGATGGGCACGCGGTTGATGAAGTCCACATCGCCGGAGAGCAGGGCGGCGACGCGGGCGGGATCGCGCGCGATGGGCAGGATTCGCAGGTTGGCCCAATGCGGCTTCTCGCCCCAATAGGCCTCGTTGCGGGACAGGAGCTGCGGAGCGCCGGGGGACCAGGAGGTGAGCTTGAACGGGCCGGTGCCGTTGGCGGCGCGGCCGGCGTTGAAGTCCGACGGGGTGGCCGCGCCCGTGTTCTTCGACATCATGAAGACGTTGGAGAGGTTGGTGGGCAGCAGCGGCGCGGCGCCGTTGGTGACGAAGCGGACGGTGTGCGGATCCACCACCACCACTTCCTTGATCTGGTTGGTGTAGACGATATAGGCGCTGGGGTTGCCCGGCAGGGTGGGGATGCGGGCGAGGGTGTACTTCACGTCCTCGGCGGTGAAATCGGACCCGTCGTGAAACTTCACGCCTGGGCGCAGCTTGAATTCCCAGGTGGTGTCGTCGATCACCTTCCAGGACAGGGCGAGGCTGGGGACGAGCTGCAGGTTGACGTCGCGGCCGATCAGCGTGTCGTACTGGTTGCGCATCGCCTGGGTGTTGGAGCCCAGCAGGTTCCACTGCGGGTCCATCGTGTTCGGCTCATTCTGGATGCCGATGCTGAGGGTTTGCGCCGCGGCGACCGTGGAAAGGGCTGTTGCAAAGGCGAAGGCGAGGGTGGCGAGTTTGCGCACGCGGTGGCTCCCGAGACGGATGATTGCTGCGCGAGCGTAGGGGAGGGTGGGCGGGGGTTCAAGGAAGAGTGTTCTTTTTTGAAA
>JBIKOJ010000257.1:0-6461 GCA_044358135.1 Acetobacteraceae bacterium
GCCCCCGCCTCCTCGTGCCGCGCCGCGCGGCGGGGGGGGCGCCCCCCCCGTTCAAGGAAGAGTGTTCTTTTTTGAAAAAAAGAACCAAAAAACTTTTCCCCCTTGATGCGGGACCGCCCCGGTCTTCCTGATGGAAAACCGAGGCGGTAAAGTCAGCAAACAGATAAAGTCTTTATGCTTCTTTTTCTTCCGAAAAAGAAGATTCTTTCTTCCCTTACCCGACCTGATCTGCCAGCAGGCCGAGGTGATAGGCACTATCGCCCCAGACGTGTTCGAACACCATCACGCGGCGGAAGTAGTGGCCGACGGCGTATTCCTCCGTCATGCCGATGCCGCCGTGGAGCTGGACCGAGTTCTGGGTGACGAAGCGGCCGGACTGGCCGACGCCGACCTTGGCCATGGAGATGTTGCGGGCGCGTTCGGCCGGGTCTTCCTCATCCACCATCATGGCGGCGAGCATGGCCATGGAGCGGGCCTGCTCCACCTCGATCAGCATGTCGGCCGCCTTGTGCTGCAGCACCTGGTTGGTGCCGATGGGGCGGCCGAACTGCACGCGGGTGCGCAGGTAGTCCAGCGTCATCGTATGGGCGGCTTCGCAGGCGCCGACCGCTTCGGCGGCGAAGGCGGCGATGCCGGCCTGGGTGACGCGCTCGATGGTGCCGAAGGCGCCGCCCACGGGGCCGAGCACGGCTTCGGGGCCGAGCTTGACGGTGGAGAGCGAGATTTCGGCGGCGCGGGTGCCGTCGCGCATCGCGTAGCCGCGGCGGGCGACGCCGGGGGTGTTGGCGGGGACGAGGAAGAGGGTCAGCCCCTCCTTGTCCATGCGATCACCGCCGGTGCGGGCGGAGACGACGAGCATGTCGGCACTGTCGCCGTGGAAGACGACGGACTTGGCACCTTCCAGCACCCAGCCAGAGCCGTCCTTGGTGGCGGTGGTCATCACGTCTGTCAGGTCGTAGCGGGCCTGCTGTTCGGCATGGGCCCAGCCCAGCTTGAGCGAGCCGTCGACGATCTGGGGCAGGATCTCGCCCTTCTGCGCCTCGTTCCCGGCATACTTGATGGCGCTGCCGCCGAGGACGACGGTGGCGAGGAAGGGTTCGACCACCAGCGAGCGGCCGAACGCCTCCATGACCATCATGATGTCGACGGCGCCGCCGCCGAAGCCGCCGTATTCCTCGGGGAAGGGGAGGCCGAGCAGGCCGAGCTCGGCATACTTCTCCCACATCTCCTGGGACCAGCCCTGGGCGGACTTGATGTAGCCGCGGCGCGCATCGAAGGCGTAGCGGTCTGCCAGCAGGCGGCTGACGCTGTCGTTCAGCAGCCGTTGGTCTTCTGTGAGTTCGAAATCCATCAGAGCCTCAGGATCGCTTTGTTCAGGATGTTCTTCTGGATCTCGTTCGTGCCGCCGTAGATGGAGGCGGCGCGGAGCATGAGGTACGGCGGCGCGGCATAGCCGGCCCATTCCGGCCCGATCTGCGGCTCATTGTCGCCGGACTCGCGGTTGAGCAGGTCCAGCTCCTTGGCCCAATCGGGCATCGCCAGCGGGCCGGCGATGTCCATGACCAGCTCGGCCGTGTCCTGCAGGAGCTCGGTGCCCTTGATCTTGAGGACGGAGCTGAACGGATCCGGCTTGCCATCGGAGTTGCCGGCGGCCTTGGCGACGACGCGGAGCTGGGTGAGTTCCAGCGCCTTGGCCTGGACCTGCAGCTTGGCGACGCGCTGGCGGAAGCCGGCGTCCTCGATCAGCGGCTTGCCGTTCTGGCGCACGTCCCGGGCGAGTTCCTGGGCGTAGTTGATGCGCTCCATGGACTTGCCGAGGCGGGCGATGCCGGTGCGCTCGTTGCCCAGCAGGAACTTGGCGACGTCCCAGCCCTTGTTTTCCTCGTAGACGCGGTTGGCGACGGGGACCTTCACGTCGTCGAAGAAGACCTCGTTGAGGTGGTGGCTGCCGTCGATCGAGATGATGGGGCGCACGGTGATGCCGGGCGTCTTCATGTCGATCAGGAGGAAGCTGATGCCTTCCTGCGGCTTGCGGGCGTTGGGATCGGTGCGGACCAGGGCGAAGCACCAGTCGGCCATGTGGGCGGTGCTGGTCCAGATCTTCTGGCCGTTGACGATGTAGTCGTCGCCCACGCGCTTGGCGGCGGTTTTCAGCGAGGCCAGGTCGGAGCCGGAGCCGGGCTCCGAGAAGCCCTGGCACCACCAATCCTCGAGGTTGGCGGCGCGGGGCAGGATGTGGGCCTTCTGCTCCGGCGTGCCGAACTGGATGATGACCGGGCCGATCATGGTGATGTTGAAGCCGTTCACCTCCGGCGCGTGGTTGATCTGATTTTCCTCCTGGAAAATCATCCGCTGGGTGGGCGACCAATCGGTGCCGCCATAGGCCTTCGGCCACTTGTAGGTGGCCCAGCCTTTCTTGTTCAGGATGCGCTGCCAATCCACGATATCCTGCTTGGTGGGCGAGTAGCCCAGGCGCAGGCGCTCGCGGGTGCGGGCGGGCAGGTTCTGGCGAATGAAGTCGCGGACTTCCTTGCGGAAGGCGACCTCTTCCTCGGTGAAGCGAAGATCCATGGGGTTTCCTCTCGCGCCGTGACGCTGTTGCCGGGGATTATGTGGGGTGGTTGGGGCTGGGACAAGAGAGGGAAGGCTGGGCTCTGCCCAGACCCGCCGGGGCCTGAGGCCCCGGACCCCCATTTGCTTCATCAATATGTAGTAATGAATATGGGCGCGGGGCGAACGACAGTGGCGCTTCCCCCCCCATGGTTGGAACGCTAGCGTTGCTGATGCGCATCGCCGTTATCGGGGCCTATGGGCTCATCGGTTCCTATGTCTCTGCCCGGTTGGTGGCTGATGGCCATCGGGTTGTCGGCGTTGGGCGCGATATCGATGCAGCCTGCCGCCGCTTTCCTGCCCTGGCGTGGAAGCGCGCCGACATGGCCCACGCCTCGGTCGCGGAATGGACCGCCGTGCTCGCCGACACCGAGGCCGTGATCAACTGCGCCGGCGCCTTGCAGGACAGTCCGCGCGACGACCTGAAGGCCGTTCATGTCGAGGGGGTGCGCCGCCTGGCCGAGGCATGCGAGGCGATCGGCGTTCGCCGTCTTGTCCATATCTCGGCGGCCGGGGTTGAGCCAGGGCGGGGGACTGCCTTCAACACCACCAAACTGGAGGCCGAGACCCTTTTGGCCCAAAGCGCGCTGGAGTGGATCATCCTGCGCCCCGGCCTGGTATTCGCCCCGGCCGCCTATGGTGGCACGGCCTTGTTGCGCGGCCTGGCCGGATTCCCCGGCGCCATCCCCGTGGTGTTTGGCGAGAGCCTGGTGCAGATCATCGGGGCCGAGGACCTCGCGGCCGCGATTGCCCGCTGCCTGACGCCCGACGCGCCGACGCGCGTTCGGCTGGACATGGTCCACGGCGAGACGTTGACGCTGACCGACCTTGTCGGCCGGCTGCGCGGCTGGCTGGGGCTGCGCCCCGTGCGGACGATCCGCCTGCCGCTCGGTCTGGCCCGCGCGACCGCCGCTGCCAGCGATGCCTTGGCGTGGTTGGGCTGGCGCAGCCCCATGCGCACCGCCGCATTGGAACAACTGCGGATGGGCGTGCGCGGCCGGGCCGAGGACGCTGCTCGGCTGGGAACAGCGCCACGCTCCTTCAATGCCTTGCTGGCCGCCGCCCCTTCCGGCGTCCAGGAGCGCTGGTTCGCCCGCACCTATTTCGCCAAGCCCGCCATCCTCATCTGCCTGGTCGCCTTCTGGCTGCTGTCTGGGCTGATCGGCCTGACGGTTGGATTGAAGGACGCCATAGCCATCCTGACCGCTTCCGGCATGGATGCGGTGCTGGCCCGCGGCGCGGTGATCGGAGGCAGCCTGCTCGACATCGCCTTGGCTCTGCTGTTGATCTGGCGGCCGACCGCGGCCCGTGCCTTGCAGGGCATGCTGCTGGTGACGATGGGCTATCTGCTGGCGGGCACCCTGGTGCGCCCCGACCTCTGGCTCGACCCGATGGGGCCGCTGCTCAAGAGCATTCCCGCCGCATTCCTGGCCGTGGCGGCCCTGGCAACACTGGACGAACGGTGACGGACCTCTACGCCCTGCTGAAGATTGCGCACATCGTTGGTGCGACCGTGCTTCTGGGCACGGGAGCCGGCATCGCCTTCTTCATGCTGATGGCCCATCGCACGCGCGACCCGGCACTGATCGCCCACACCGCGGGGATCGTGGTGCTGGCCGATACGGTGTTCACGGCCTCGGCGGTGATCCTGCAGCCCGTGACCGGCGCGGCCCTGGCCCATTTGTCCGGCTATCCGCTCTTGTCGGGATGGATCGGGGCGAGCCTGGTTCTCTATGTCGTCGCCGGCCTGTGCTGGCTGCCGGTGGTGTGGATCCAGATCCGCCTCCGGGATCTGGCCCGCCACGCCGTCGCCACCGGCGCGCCATTGCCCGAGCGCTATGTTCGCCTGTTCAGGCTGTGGTTCGCGCTGGGCTTCCCGGCTTTTGCGGCGGTGTTGGGTATCGTGTGGCTGATGGTGGTCAAGCCTGTCCTTTAGGGCCGCTCTGACGAGCGCAACGAAGATCTAGAGCCGCAGCACGGCTTTGTTGAGGATGTTCTTCTGGATCTCCGTGGTGCCGCCGGCGATGCTGGAGGCGCGGTGCATGAGGTAGGGGCCCGCGGCGTATCCGGCGTAGTCCGGGCCGATGGGGGGCTCGTTCTCGCCGGACTCGCGGTTCAGGAGGTCGAGTTCCTTGGCCCATTGCGGCATGGCGAGCGGGCCGACGGCGTCCATGATGAGTTCGGAGGTGTCCTGGCCGAGTTCGCCGCCCTTGATCTTGAGGAGGGAGGAGAAGGGGTCGGGCTTGCCATCGGATTTCTGCATCATCTTGGCGACGACGCGGAGCTGGGTGATTTCGAGCGCCTTGGCGCGGATTTCGAGGCTGGCGACCCGTTCGCGCTGCAGCTTGTCGTCCAGCAGGGGGGCGCCGCGGTTGCGCAAATGGGGGCTGAGCTCGCGGATGTCTTCCAGGCGGGCCATGGACTTGCCGAGACGGGCGATGCCGGTGCGTTCGTTGCCGAGGAGGAACTTGGCGACGTCCCACCCCTTGTTTTCCTCATAGACGCGCTGGGTGACGGGGACGCGGACATCGTCGAAGAAGACTTCGTTGAAGTGGTGGCTGCCGTCGATGGAGATGATGGGGCGGACGGTGATGCCCGGAGTCTTCATGTCGATCAGCAGGAAGGAGATGCCTTCCTGGGGTTTCCTGGCCTGCGGGTTGGTGCGGACAAGTGCAAAAATCCAGTCGGCGTGGTGGGCGGTTGACGTCCAGATCTTCTGGCCGTTCACCACGTAGTGGTCGCCATCGAGGACGGCGGAGGTTTTCAGGGAGGCGAGGTCGGAGCCGGAGCCGGGTTCGGAGAAGCCCTGGCACCACCAGATGTCGAGATTGGCGGTGGGGGCGATGAAGCGCTCCTTCTGTTCGGGCGTGCCGAACTGGATCAGCACCGGGCCGATCATGGTGATGTTGAAGCTGTTCACCTCTGGCGCGTGGGCGAGCATGTTCTCGTCCTGGAAGATCATGCGCATCGTGGGGGACCAGGTCTGGCCGCCGTATTCCTGCGGCCATTTGTAGGTGGCCCAGCCCTTCTTGTTCAGGATGCGCTGCCAGGTGACGACATCGGATTTGGTGGGCGGGTAGCCGAGGCGCATGCGTTCCAGGGTTTTCGCGGGAAGGTTCTCGCGGATGAAGGCGCGGACTTCCTGGCGGAAGGCGATCTCTTCCTCGGTGAAGCGCAGTTCCATCGTTTCCTCTCCCCTTTGAAATGACTGGGGCGTGAGCCGCCGGGGTTTCCGGTGGATCACGCCCCTTTTCAGGCTAGCGGGTCAAGCGATTTACTGGAGCCAGAGGTCCCAGTTGCGGTGGGCGTACCAGGGCTGCCAGCCGCCGACCTTCTTGCTGATGGCGACCGCGCGGCCGGCATCGGAGATCTTGACCAGGTAGGCCTTGCCGCGGATGGCGGTTTCGGCTTCCAGCCAGGCCTTCTTGCGCTCGTTGATGTCGAACGAGGTGAAGAAGCGGTTGTAGGGGCCATCCACATCCGGGTCCTTCAGGTTGGTGAGGCCGGTGTGGGTGTAGATCAGCGGGCGCCACTGCTGCGGCCCGAGCAGGGGCTGCGAGCAATAGCCGGTCATGGAGACGTTCCAGCCGCCCTCGCCGCTCTGCAGTGCGTTGGCGTTGGTGATCCAGTCCGTCACGCGCATTTCGACGTTCATGCCGGCGGCCTTCATGGCCTGTTCCAGCACCAGCATCTGGCTGCGCATGTAGGCGTAGACGCCGTTGGTGTGGATGATGATCTTCTCACCCTTGTAGCCGGCTTCCTGCAGCAGCTGCTTCGACTTCGCGGTGCTCTTGATGTTGTAGTACTGCTTCATCTGGTCGCCCGTGTAGTACGGGCTGTTCGGGTAGAGC
>JBIKOJ010000111.1:0-17513 GCA_044358135.1 Acetobacteraceae bacterium
CATCGGCCCGTCGGAGGCGGAGACGTTCTGGGCCAGCTTTCTCAAGAGCCTGGTGCGCCGCGGCCTGCGGGGCGTGAAGCTGGTGATCTCCGACGCGCATGAGGGCCTCAAGGCGGCGATCCGCCGCATGATGGGCGCGTCCTGGCAGCGCTGTCGCGTGCATTGGATGCGCAACGCCCAGGCCTACGTCGCCAAGGGGCAGCAGAGCATGGTGTCAGCCGCCCTGCGCCAGGCCTTCATCCAGCCGGACCGCGCCAGCGCCAGCCAGACCCTGCGCCACGTCGCCGACCAGCTCCGCCCGAAATGGCCCAAGCTCGCAGCCTTCATCGACGACAGCGAGGTCGACGTGCTGGCGCACATGGACTTCCCTGCCCAGCACCGCAGCAAGGTCCACAGCACAAATCCGCTGGAACGGCTCAACAAGGAGGTCAAACGCCGCGCCGATGTTGTCGGTATCTTCCCCAATGAGGGCGCCATCATCCGCCTGATCGGCGCGGTCCTGCTGGAAGCCAACGACGAGTGGCAGCTCCAGCACCGCTACATGCAGACAGAACCCATGGCCGACCTCATGCAGGCGCTGAGCGACCACACCACAGATCACCACCGTCGCCGCATGATCCACGGCCACCTCAACTACACCCAATTTTCCACCACGTTGACGGACAGGACCCAACAACTGCCGCGTGCGTGCGTGACGAGTTCGTGATCACGTTGGCTGTCCCGTAACGGCTCGGCCAACGTCTCGATAGCTGTCGCGTGCCCCGTTCCGCGGCAGAGCGAGCCACGCCGCAGTGAACACGAACGCGAGCGGTGGTCTACTCGTGGTTGCGGACCGCTCCCCTGGGGTGTATAATGCAACCTAAGATGGTGGAGCGGCCGTCGTGGCGATAGTTTTGAGGAACGCGTCTTAGGAATTGGTCTTGGTGGCACTCCCCTCAGTAAGTATTCTTGAACAAGTCAAGCGCCGCTGCAATGCTCATTCCGCTAAGCCGTTCTGCATCTCGCGGGTCGGCGGTGGAGAGGTCAGACTCGATTACGCGGCGCTGTGGTCTGGCGCCAGCGCGGTAGCGGAGCAGTTGCGTGCGCGGGGCTGCTTGCCGGCGGACGTGGTCCTGATCTTCGAAACCCAGCGACCCGAGGCCTATCTCTCGTTTTTGGGTGCGATGATGATCGGGGCGATCCCGTCCTTCATGCCCTATCCGAACATCAAGCAGAACCAGGATCTGTACTGGTCGGGCCATGAGGTCCTTCTGAAGCGGATCGAGCCTCGCCTGCTGCTGGTGCACCCGGCGATCGCCGACCTGTTCCGCGAAAGGCTCACCGGCTTCGCCGATCGCGTGGTGCCGGCCCAGTGGGACCTGGCGGCCGCTGACCCGCAGGGACTCGATCCCACCGCCCTAGTGGTCTCGGACCCTGCCTTCCTGCAGCACAGTTCCGGCACCACCTCCTTGAAGAAGGGCGTGATGCTCTCGCACGCTGGGGTGCTGGCGCATACCCAGAGCTACCGGCAGGCGATCGGTTTCGGCCCGGACGACATCATCGCCTCCTGGTTGCCGCTGTACCATGACATGGGCCTGATCGCCTGCTTCATGCTGCCAGTGATCACAGGGGCCACGGTGGTGAACCTCGATCCCTTCGAATGGGTCGGGAATCCGCTCTCGCTGCTGCGCGTTATCCAAGAGCACCGGGCGACCTATTGCTGGTTGCCCAACTTCGCCTTCAACCACCTCGCCAAGGCGATCCGAAGCCATGTATTCGACCTGTCCTCGATTCGCGCGTTCCTGAATTGCTCCGAACCTTGCCGTGCTGACAGCTTCGATCTCTTCCAGTCGCGGCTGCAGGGCTCGGGCGTGACGGCGGAGATGCTTCAGGTCTGCTACGCTATGGCAGAGAATACCTTCGCCGTGACACAGACCGAATTGGAGCGGCCTGTCATGCGGTTGCAGGTAGATCGGCAGGCCTTCGAGGAGCGCGGCGTTGCCGTGCCGGGCGAAGGCCCGGTGCTCCTCTCCTGCGGCACCGTGGTCCGCGGCTGTGGCGTCCGAATCGTTGATCAGGCGCGCCAGGACCTTGCGGCGGGCCATATTGGGGAGGTGGCGATCTCCTCGGACTTCCTGTTCGAAGGCTACTACCGGCTTTCGGAGCTGTCAGCGCGGAAGCTCGAGGCTGGCTGGTACTACAGCGGTGACATCGGATTCCTACATTGCGGGGAGTTGTTTATCACCGGGCGGACGGATGACCTCATCAGTGTTTATGGCCGCAACTATTATGCGCATGAGGTTGAGGCCCTGGCCTCGGCGGTTGAGGGTGTCGTGCCTGGGCGCTGCGTCGCCTTCGCGGTAACCAACGCCGCGGCCGGGACGAACCAAGTTGTGCTGGTTGCTGAATCACGTGGACCAGCGGACCAACACACGGCGTTGCGACGCGCCCTGGCCACCGCGGTGGCTGACGGTTGCGGCCTGGCGCTGCATCGGGTGCAGATCGTTGCCCCTGGCTGGCTGATCAAGACGACGAGCGGAAAGATTAGCCGCGAGAAGAACCGTGAGCGTTTCATCCATGACAAAGACCTTGCCTGACGTGAGATCTAACAACGCAATCATCCTCGATCGATTGAAGGTTCTCGTTGCAGATGTATTCATGGCCGATCAGGCCGAGCTCTCTGCATTGAGTACTGCGGCAGATGTGGTTGGTTGGGATTCTGTTTCACAGCTCCAGTTGCTTATATGTATCGAGGATGAGTTCAATATTCGTATTGATTACGCTGTCTTTAGCGAGGCTGCGAACCTTGGCGACCTAGCGGAGCGTATCGGATCCCTAGGGGTGACATGAAGCGCGTCATTCTTGTTTACGGGAATTGCCAGGCGGGCGTCTTCGAGGATGCCCTGAAGTGGTTTCCCGCGCTACGGGAACGCTACGAGACCCGCTATTGCGCCAGTTTCGATGAGCCGATGCCGTCGCGCAGCACGCCAAGCGTGGACGACATGGCCCGCTGCGAGCTAGTGTTGGAGCAGTTGGATGCTGGCAAGCCGCTGCCGGCATCGCTGGCCAGCGCCATCCCGTCGGAGGCGCAGCGCATCCGTTTTCCGCCGCTCGACTTCAACCTGCTCTGGCCGCTGAACTTCCCCGATCCGCGGAACAAGCCCAACCTGCCGCAGTTTCCCTTCGGCGAGTTTCCGTACGGCGACCGCGCGATGATCGAGTTGCTTCGTCGCGGCATGACGGCGGACGCGGCGCTGGCCGCCTATCCGGAGGAGAGCGCCCGACGCATCCCGGACCTTGACCGCCTCAGGGCGCTCGAAGAGCGCCGTCTGGCGCAGCGCGACCAGAACGTGGATATACCGCTGAGCGATCTCGTGCTCGACAATTTCACCATTCGGCCGCTTTTCTGGACCATCAACCACCCCACAGGCTGGCTGCTCGGCCGGGCCTTCGAGCAGATCACCCAAAAAGTCTGGACCGTGCTCGGCCTGCCCGATGACCCGGTACCGATGGTGCGCGCGCATTTCGCCAACTATGATCCGTTTGGCAGCCATCACGTGCCGATCCACCCGCGGGTGGCCGAGCGCCTACGACTCACATGGTGGTCGCCCGAGCTTACCTACCGGCACCTCGATGGCACCATGCTGACGCAGGCGGAGTACTTGGACCGCTACGTCCGGTTCGCGCCTTTTCCGGTCAGCAAGCCGGCCGCCGCGCCCGCGGGCCCGCAACTCTCACCGGACGAGGCCTGCCTCGTCGAGCTCAGCCGCTTCTGCCTGGAGGAATCGCAGGCCATACGCGCTGACCTCCCAGCAACGCGTGACGGTCAGGCGCGGCTTGCGCACTTCCTGGAGGGCAGGCTGCGCGGCGCCGGACGCACCTTCAGGCTCTCCAAGGATTATTTGCGCGACACGGTCCGGCTGCGGGACAGCGACCTGCTTGCCGGCTGGGAGTCGTCGCCAGTTAACTTAGCCTGGCTGATGGTGCATGAAGAACTCGCTGATTTCGGCATTGACTTCGTCCGGCGGGTCTGGGAACCTGAGGTTGTTTTGGTGCACTACCTGCCGCTTTGCGGCGGCGATGCCCTGGAAAAGCAGATGCGCAGCGAGCAGCTGCCGGTGTTCCGGCTGCAGAGTTCGTTCGATGAGATGGCGCAGACCACCGGGTTGCTGGCGTTCGCGCAGATGCTCCACGCCTTCTTGAGGCCTGACGGCGACTGTAGCCGGATCTTCTACGGCGGTTCCTACAACCTGCCGACTATGATGGCGCGCTTCGGGAAAGGCCGCCCTTGCCAGGGGGTGACCATCCTACGTCAGCCGGTCGCACTGCTGTTGGACGGCGCCCGCGCCGTCTGGGCACGGCTGCAGGGCGGAGACGCCATGGGCGGCGCCTACGCCACTGTGGACCAACGGACGCTAGCGGCCGTGCGGCGCGCGGTCGAGACACGCGGCGACCAGCAGAGCCTGAACGAGATGGGGAAGAACATCCATGCCATCGTCTCGGCCGAAGCCTTCGCCAACGAGTTCGCCGACATGCTGCCGCGCGCCTATCTCGGCAGCGAGGTGTCGGGGCTGGGCGAACTGGCGCAACTTTTCCAGCGGCATCCGAGCATGGCGATCTTCAATGATACCTTTACTCAGGCAGGCAGGATCGGCAAGCATCTGGGGCTGGCCGGCAAGTTTCGCGCGGTCGAGACTGACAGCCCGATGCAGGCTGCCGTCATGCGGTCGGTTGGTGGTGCGGCAGGAGCGCACCGGCTGGTCGGGCATCATGCGTTGCGCGGCACCGAAATCTACGGCGTGCTGACCGCCCTGGCAGCGCTGCGCGGCGCCGCGCCTGCCGGCTAGAGCGCCATCCGTCCTGACTGAATCGCTTGGGGATTCCCGAAACGGCTGAGTTCTGATTCATCCTCTCTTCCGGATAGGAGGCCGGCAGGGATGTCGAAAGCGCTTTCGCTGGATCTGCGGCAATGGACGGTGTCCGCTGTGCAAGAGGAAGGCCTGACGCACCGCAAGGCCGCGGCGCGCTTCATGGTCAGCGCGGCCAGCGTGAGCCGCTGGCGGGCGTTAGCCGTCGAAGGTGCGACCCTGATGCACGGCCCGCCGGGTGGGGACCGTCGCAGCCATGTGGTCGAGGCACAGGCCAAGACCATCTTGGAAGTGTTCCATGCCCGGCGCGACATGACGCTGCTGGAACTGCGGGCCGAACTGGCCGAGCGCGGCCTGCACTTCGGCTACGGCACGCTGTGGCGCTTCTTCGACCGGCGCGGCTACACGCGCAAAAAAGGACCGCACATGCAGCCGAGCAGGACCGGCCAGACATCCTGAGCCAGCGCGAGGCCTGGTTCGAGGGGCAGATCGACCTCGACCCGGAGCGCCTGGTGTTCGTCGACGAAAGCTGGGCCAGCACGAACATGGCCCGGCGATACGGCCGCTGCCCACGCGGCGAGCGCCTGCGCATGGCAGTGCCGCACGGCCATTGGAAAACCACCACGCTGATCGCCGGGATGCGCAGCACCGGCGTCGTGGCACCCTTCGTGATCGACAGCCCGGTCAACCGGATCATCTTCGAGGCCTGGGTCGAGCAGGCCCTGGTGCCGGAACTGCGCCCGAGCGACATCGTGGTGATGGACAATCTGAGCAGCCACAAGGGACCGGCTGTTCGCGGGATGATCGAGGCGGCGGGAGCGCGCCTGCTCTACCTCCCGCCCTACAGCCCCGACTTCAACCCCATCGAGAACCTGTTCGCCAAACTGAAGGCGCTCCTGCGCCGCGAGACCCCGCGGACCCTCGACACGCTCTGGAGCGCCATCGGCCGCACCCTCCAACTCGTCACCCCACGCGAATGCCAGAAAATGTTCGCCGCAGCAGGACATGATCCAAACTGGTGGGATTAGGCTCTAATGAGACCTGTGCGCGGACTCCTTGCGGCGCGACTTTCGTGGTGGTTCCCTTTGCCTCGAGGCGGCGGTTGCAGGGTGACGAGGATTTCGCATCGTACGATCGGCCAGGAGACCCTGGGGCTGGTAGTGGCACCCCGCGGCGGTGCGACGCTGGACCGGCTGTCTGCGCTGGTTGACTGGGAGCCGATCGCGACTGTGCTTGCGCCGCTGTATCCCTCGGCGAGGGGAGAGCCGGCTTGGCCACCGCTGGCGATGTTCAAGGCGCTGCTGCTGGCGGTCTGGCACGACCTGTCCGACGTGAAACTGGCCGAGGCGCTGGAGGACCGCGCTTCCTTCCGACGCTTCTGCGGCTTCTCGGCCGAGGAGGCCACGCCGGAGCGGAGCGCCTTCGTGCGGTTCGGGCGCGCGCTGATTGCCCATGGCCTGGATCGGCGCCTGTTCGAGGCCGTTACGTCCCAGCTCAAGGCTCGCGCTGTCACGGTCAAGACCGGCAAACTGGTGGACGCGACCATCATCGCCTCGGCCAGCAAGGACGATGGCGAGGGTCGCTGGGTGAAGCATCGCAGCCGGCCTGGCGTGCATCGCTTCAAGGCGCACGTCGGCGCCAATGCCGACACAACGCTGGTCGAGACGGTGTCGGTGACGCCAGCCAACGTTCATGACGGGCGCGAAGGTCCGGCCGTGCTGCCCGACTAGCCTGGTGACGTGTTCGCCGACAGCGCCTATCGCGGCCAGCACTTCGCGCAAGCGGTGCGCGCCAAGGGCGGCACGCCGCGCGTGGCGATGACCGCCATGTGGGGGCGCGACGAGCAGGAGACGCTGGCGCGGCTGCAGGCCTGGAACGCGCCGATCCAACGCATCCGCGCGCGGATCGAGCAGATCTTCGGCACGTGGAAGCGGTCCTACGGGCTGCGGCGGATGCGATGGCGAGGCCTCGCCCGTGCCGCCGCCCAGGTCCACTTCACCGCTACCGCCTACAACCTCAAACGGAGCATCAACCTCCTGGCAGTCTGAATGTCCCCGATTGCCCGATCTCCACCCACTCCGGACAGACCATGCACGGAGGCAGCAAGAACACCATGTCAACAGACCGCGAGGATTCCACGCACAGGTCCCTATAAAGCAATATTCGTTCTGACAGAATCGTCAGAGCGGATTTCTGAGTTTAATTTCAAGCGCTTCCAGGGTCCATGCGTCCGGTAGGCCGCTTGTGGCGCGCTGTTGGCAGCACGGTGAAGGCCGCCGGGCGGGGCACGCAGCAGCCGGCGCCCCGTGATGACCGGCCCTCAGATCGAGGTCGGGTCGCTCAGGTCTCGCGCACCGGCACAGTGGCCGTCTCCGCGCGCGTGCCGAGCAGGCCCCCGAGGAACGCCGCGTAGCCTGCCGGAGAGAGATTTTCCTCCACGTAGGCCTGCGAGAGCTTCCGTCGCGCCTCGCGCGCCGCCGGGTCGGCCAGCAGAGCGGCCAGATCGTCAGCGAATTCGCGTGCATTGCTGCAAACCGGGAAGCCGTAGTCGGAGAGGCCGAAGCTTGCATCAATATGTTCGGTGATGGTGACCACGCCGTTCCAGCCGAGTGCCGGGATCGTCTTGATCGCCGAGCCCGACCCCATGATGACTGGCACCGGACAACTGCGCGCAGCCTCGATCATCGGCCTGATTCGCTCGCAGCGGCCGAGCAGATACAGGCCGGGATAGTTGTACTGCTTCAACTGGGCGCAGGCGGAGCCGACGATGAACAGGTTGTGCGCCTTCGGCGCGAGATGCTTCAGAAACACATCCTCGATGAACCACTCGAACGACCTGATATTCGAGGGGTGGCCACTGCCGACCAGGAGCATGTCGATGCTCGAAACGTTGGCGAGGCGGCCGAGGACCTCCCGGGCTTGCTGGGGCGCATCGCGCCATTCGATCGGGTCGGCCACGGCGATCGCCGTCATTACCCGGCTGGCTCCGGCCGCGTCGCGCAGCCGCGGCCGGGGGCCGCGTGCCGCCTGGAGCATGGCAAGGTCGGTTCCCAGTTCGCGCCGCATGTGCTCGGCGCCCCAAATGCGCAGCCGGTCTGCCTGTAGCTTGCCGGCCTTGATGAACACCCGGCGCAGGTCCTGGCGAATTGAGAGCACAAGCATCAGCAGGCCCGGCACCCGGCCGGGCCGGTCGGCGGCAAGGTCTTCGTCATCGGCCAGCCAGGCTGCCTGTTCCCCGGTGAGGCTGTCGGGCGAGGGACTTTCGTACTGGCCGAACAGCACCCACCACCGGAAGAACATGATCCTGCCCGCCCGGGTGCTCAGGTCGAAGATGCTGAGCAGGTCGGGGCGGGCATAATAGACGCTCAGCATCGCCGGCGTCGGCCCCACCACCTCGTCCGGCAGGTTGTCGACCACGTGCAGGCCGGCGGTGTCGGTCATCACGCTGGGGCGCAGCGGCAGGGACGCCGGTTCCGGCTGCAGCGGCGGCAGGCGCCACACCACCTCGGACCGCCCGCAGGCGCTGCGCATCTCGCTGTATTCCTGGCGGCTGATGGTGATGACACTCGGGAAATGCGAGAGGTGCTGCAGTTCGTCGATCCGTTCGATCTGCGAAACTGGCCGCCCGCTGCGCAGCGCGTGCTGGTAGGACTGCAGATCATGCGTCTCGAGCATGATCTGGTCCATCGGCACATGCTCGCGGATGACCGGATGCAGGTGGGCATAGTTCAGGATCGTGCGCTCGACCGGCGCATTGGCCAGCGCGGCGCGCAGCGAACCCGGCACACTGAAGTGCTCGTTGAGCTTCGTGAGGCGTTCGTGGTTCGGCCCCTCCCGGTCGATCGTCGCCAGCAGCGCGTGCAGCGCGGGGCCGAACTTCGGCGTCGCGATCCAGGCCAGGCCGAGGCTGTCGTACCGGCTGGCGAAGCCGTACATCACCTGGTCCATCCGAGCCGGGTCGACGCCGGCTTGGTTGGGGTCGGGCCAGGGGACGAACAACTCGAAGCAGTCCCGGCCGAGGGTCGCCAGCGCAGTCTTCTGCGCGTGATATACGGCGCTGCAACCCTCGCCGAAGGTGTCGTTGCCCACCCACAGTACCGGGCCTGCGCCCGCGGCGGGCGCAGGCCCTGGCTTGAGGCCCTTCAGCAGCCGGCGCACCACCTCGGCGGGGCCCTCTAGTAGCCTGGTATAGGCGGCGTTCGTGACCGGCGCGGTGCCGCTGGTATAGTGCTCGATGATGGCGCGGGCGAAGCCGGGGACATCGGGGGTGCCGATCATCCGCCCCGTGTTGGCGAAGGTGGCGTAGAGGTCGGTGTCCACGGTGGCGAAGGCGGTCATGCCCATCTGCAGGGCTTCCAACGTCACGCCGGTGCCGCGCTTGCCATAGGCCTCGGCCCGATAAGGCGCGATGAACCCCTGCGCATGCTTCATCATGAAGTAGAACTGCTCGGGCGTCTCCGCCGACTGGAAGGTGCGCAGGCGTGTCGGGTAGCGCTTGCGCAGCAGGTCCAGCTCGGCCTTGGCGCGGGCCATCCGCGGGGTCTGGTTGTTGGCGTTGCTGCCGGTCTGGATGATGAACCGGAAGGCCTCCATGGACGGCGCGGTCAGCAGTTCGCCCAGGATGCGCGGCAGGAAGTCGAAGCCCTTCTCCTCGCGCGCCTCGCCAAAATAGGCGAGGGTGGGCACCCGGCCGCCCAGGTTGCTGTCGAACCAGTCGCTGTCCCGCACAGTGGCCAGCGTGGGGGGTTGCGGGTTGAACAGGATCTCGAACCGCTCGCCCACCTCGTCCAGGTAGTAGGCCTGCAGGTTCACGCTCTCGACGAAGAAGGTCATGTGCTCGCGGACCGAGCGGGTGCCCAGGATCGAGCGCAGGATCTTCACGTAGCTCAGCGCATGGCCGCGCATGGCTTCGGCCGTCGAGAAGAAGCGGAAGGCTAAGCGCGGCGCCGCGCTGCCCCGGCCAGCGACGAAGCGGGCCGCGCCGAGCAGGATCTGCGGCGACAGCGAATGCATGAAGATGACGTCGTCGCGGCCCAGCCGGCAGTCATCGACGAAGGCCGCCAATTCGGTGGCGAAGGCCTCGGCGCTGCCGGGCTGATACACCTGGGCGCTAAAGCCGCTCCAGCTGATGGTCTTGCCCTGGCCGGTGACGCTGGCGGACTTGTGCAGGCCCATCACCGGCTCGAAGCCGACCGCCGCCGCGCCGTCGAGGAACAGGCCGGTGACCGTGGCATGGTGGCTGACGGCGCTGGTCAGGTCGGTCTCGATGCAGGCGAAACGCGGCTTGCTCCGCGCGGTCGGCACGACCACGAGCTTGTCGACCACCAGCAGGTCGAGCACCGGGATCGGCTCGCCGATGCGGCGGCCCGCGTCAAGCACCACGCCGCGCTCCTCGAGGCGCCACAGCGCGGGCGTGCCGCGCCTGAACTCAAGCGAGGTCGTGCTCACCGCGCGGCCGCCCAGCGCATTGCCCAGTACGTCGAGGTTGACCGGCGTCGCGCAGGCATCGAGGTCCTGCGCCTCGAGCAGGAGCATCAGCGTGAGCGGCTCGTAGGGCGAGAAGATGCTCACCGCCGCCTTCCGGTCGAAGCTGGCGGCATCGACCACGTGGATCCGCACCCAGCTAGGCAGGCCCACCGCGTTCACCCAAGCGTCGACCGCGCTGCGGTCGACCAGCACCACTGCGCGCAGGCGGTCGGCGTGCCGGCCCAGCGCTTCCGCGAGGCGCGAGAGCGAGGCGAGCAGCCCGGCCCGGTCGGTCTCCGGCTGCAGCGCCGAGACCACCAGTGTCAGGCCGGTCGGCTGCCTGGGGGCGTCCGGCACCGGCACCGGCGCTGCCAGCATCACCGCGGCGTCGTGGATTTCCAACTCTACGCCCGGGATCTCGCTGCGGTCGCCATCGACCCCGCGGAAATCGATGTAACCGCTGGCCGGGATGGGTTGCCGCACGATGTGCCATTCGCCATCGGCCAGCGTGGGCAGCAGGTTAACCACCGCGCCATCATTGACTGACCAGTTGAGGGCGGTGAGCCGGGGGCTGCCCAGCAGCCGCACCCAGGCGAAGAATTCCAGTTGGTGGCCCGCCGGCGCCGGCGCCACCGCGTAGCTGGTGCGCAGGTTCTGCTGCCGGTCCGGGGCTATGCCGGGGTTACGGAAGATGGTGCTCTGCCGCGAGGGTTGGCCGGTGCCCAACGAGGGCAGCCGCGCGCCGGCGATGGCTTCCATGCTGCCGTGCAGGTCGCTGAACTCCAGCCCGGCGATCAGGATGGTGCCGAGGCGATCGCCGCTACGGAAGCCCCGCTGCGGATAGAGCGAAGGGTGGCTGTAGCGGGCCGCCGCTTCCTGCAGCACCTTCTCGAACTCGGTGACGAAGCGGTCCGGCTGGATGCGGGCGGCCACCTTCGCGCTGCGGCTTTCGTAAATCTTCTGATCGCCGGATTCGACGCTGGCGAAGGCTTCGATCCAGCGGAGATGGCAGAGCGGCTCAGCCACGCCGCGATAGGTTTCCCGCCCAAGGATCTCGTCGAACACCTTGAGTTCGGAGGCGACCACCATCTTGCCGTGGTAGGCAGCCTCCAGCACCGGGATGCCGAAGCCCTCGTGCAAGGTGGGGAAGACCAGGGCGGACGCCTGCTTCAGCAGCGCCGCCAGCAGCGCGTCATCGACCCGGCCGAGATCCAGGATGCGCTGGTCCGCCGAGTCGAGCTGCGGGAAGAAGCTGAACCGGCTTTCGGCGCACGGGCCGCCGCACAGCACCAGCCGCAGGTCGCTGCCGGGCTGCAGCAGCACGTACTGGCGGAACGCCTCGATTACGGTGCGGTGATTCTTGTGCGGCCAGCGTACCGCCGGCATCAGCAGGAAGGGGCCAGCCCCGATCGCCGAGGCGACGAGTTCTTCCGCCGCCTCCTGGGCCATCGCGGGGCGGAGGCAGGTGTAGGGCAGGTGGTGGATGACCTTCGGGTTGGTGCCCGGGTAGTGCCGCCGCACAGAGCGCGCCTGATCGGCAGAGAACACCACCACCGCATCGTGCCGCTGCACGCCGGCGGCGAAGCTGGCGGAGCGATCCCGCCGTTCCGACGCGCCGAACAAGAACGGCATGTCCAGGTGCATCAGGTCGTGGATGACGCCGACAAGCCCGAGGTCGTCCGGGAAGGGCAGGCAGGCTACCGCGCCGAACGGGTCCAGCACCACGGTCGGCCCTTCGCGCAGGTGCCGCAGCACATCCGCGCCGATGAAGGGCAGTTCGATGAAGCGCGCCGAGCTGCCACGGGGATCGAACACCTTGGAACCCGGCGGCACCAGCACGTCCACCGGGTGCCGCAGCGCCAGTTCACGCGTCAGGGGCGTTGATGATGACCTTCATGTGCGCTACCCACTTGTTTGTATCCAGCTTTGGGCACGTATGAGTCGCCCCTGGGGACGTACTCGATAGGCTTCGGTCTTTGCGACCCGCATCTGTACGATGCGGCGACGCGTTGTGAACCGCGCCCGGCGCGGCGCATTAGCCGGGAGACGTATAAAGAATGAGCTCGCGCGCCTTGAAGCCCAGGAGGCGGCTGTCGTCCCCGCCATGGTCGCTGGGCCGGCCGGGATCCTGCACCCGGACGGTAAGCAGCAGGCTCTTGCCGGTTTCGGCCGACGGCACGTCCACATGGACCATCTCCATCGCTCTGTCCGGAATGATGGCTTTCTTCCATTTGACCGGTTTGCGGCCGATCCCGAATTCGAGCTGCTGGTGGGGCATGCCGGGCGCGCACCAGACGTTGCCGGTGATGGTGACGCCAACGATCCGTTCCTTCGCCTCGGGCACCACAATCCCCAGCACCGCCTCGTTGGAGCCGGTCCAGCAGCCATCCGGTTCCGGCGAACACCAGCCTGAGACGAACTCCACCGGGTGGCCTGCCACGCTGGTGTTGTTCAACGGCGCCACCGAGCGAGGGACGGCATCGTCGGCGATGATGAAATCCAGCAGCGCGCCGCTGCGAGACAGGATGGTGCCGTCGGCCGCAGCGCTGAAGAAGCCCGACGAAGTCAGCACGTTGCGGATGCGCGGCGCGTGCGCCGAGGCGACGAACCAGACGGAGCTATCCGAGGCGGCGACCGGCTCGATCTCCCCCGACACCAGGAAGCCGCGCAAGACCTGCAGGCCGGTGATCGCGTTGTCGCTGCGCAGCAGGCCGTTGAAGCGCACGATGATGGTGCCGGCCTGCAGCATCTCGGCCACGCCCTGCCAGAAGTTGGACTCCGCGGCGGCCCAGGCGACGTCGATGTCGATGATGCCGATGGGCTGGGTGGCAATCGCTGTCAGCAGGCGGGACCAGCGGCCCACCATCGTCAGGTCCGAGACGTGGGTGCGCAGTTCGTAGCCTTCCTGGACCAGCGCCTTCAGTTCCGCCACGCTGAGCGCCGAGCCACCGATCGATGAATCGGGTACCAGACAGACTAGGTTGGCGGTGGGCGCCATCAGCGTGTTGTACGCCAGCAGCGCGTTCCGGTCAGGCTGGCCAACGATGCCGACACTCACTGCCTGGCCGTCGAAGCCGTGACGCAGCAGGAAAACACCCAGCGCAAGGCCCGCCTCGTTGTTCAGTGCTCCCAGTCGCGTCGCCTTCAGCACCGAGAAGGTTTTGGGAGAAAGCTGCGAACTCATAGCTTTTATTCCGTCTTCAAGGGGACCACAGCAGACCATCGTATATCAACGCAAACGTGTCAATCGAAAATAGAAATCTCTTTCATTGGGGGACAAAATGGAATTCGCCCTGCACGCCTCGTTCATAATACAGCGTGGTCATTATGGCAATATTTGACATGTTGCCAAAATCTCGGTTCAGTAGGTTTGCGCGCCTTGACATTTCTGCTCCCGGGTCGGCTCCGATGTTCAGATGCGGCTCAATCCCGCTACGATGTTGACCAGTCCGGCAATGATGGTGGTCCAGCCCGCGACCTCACATGGCCGGCCGGACTTGGCCTTGCGTAGCTCGGCTGCCTTCCAGGGGATGCGCAGTTGCGCGAGCATTCGGTCGAACGTCGTGACGCTCACGCCGGTCACGCGACGGAAACAGGCGCTGCGGCGAATCTGCGCAGAAAACGAACGGCATGGCATGGTGGCGGCTCCTTGCCGCGGACGGGGTCCTATGAATCATATCGCCCCGCGACCGGGGAATCCCCCGGGTTCAAGACAGCACCGGGACTGTGAGCCAACTTCCGTAACAGGTCTAACCAAACAGAACTCGGGGGAAGTTTAGTGTTTGCGAAACCGAGCGGGGCGGCTCGGGGCCGGGCTGCTTGGAGCAGGGAGGGAGGCTGGAGGCACGGGTCGGTCCTCGTAGACTTCGCGGTAAAGATTGACCATGGTTGTGCGAGAGGGGGCCTGTACGATGCCAGCGGAGAGGCGGTCCCATATACCGTCCTCGGTGCAGGCGCGGCGGATGGTTTCAGCCAGCGCGCGGCTGTCGGCGACGGCGAAGAGCAGACCGTCCTCGTCGTGGCGTATGCGTTCCTTGGGGCCGCCGACGTCGGAGGCAATCACCGGGCGGGCGAACATCCAGGCCTCGGAGATGACGAGGCCGAAGGTTTCCCACCAAGTGGAGGGGACCAGGCACCAGTCGATCCGGCGCATGCGCTGGGGCAGTTCGTCGACATGGTAGGAGCCGTTGAAGAACACGATCTGCTCGGTATAGGGGCGCTGTTTTTCGGTGACGAGGAAATCTTCGATTTCCGTGCGACGTTCCTCGCTGGCGTAGCGGAGGTTGTCACCGTTGATTTCGACGATAAAGTCGCTGAAGCCCTCGGCGCGGAGGTGTTCGACGGCGCGCAAGATGACCCAGACGCCCTTGTTGTCGACCATCTGGCCGAAGAAGCCGAAGCGGTTCCGCTTTTCGCGGCTGTCCTGCAGGCTGACGCCGCCGGAATAGTCGCGTTGGCCGTTGGTGACATGGCGTATCTTGTCGCGCGGCAGGCCCCACGTGACGAAATGCTCGATCATGAAGCGACTGGGGCAAGTGAAGACATCGACTGTGCCGAGGTGCCGCTTCATCCACATTTCGCGCATGAAGAAGAAGTCCGGGCCGAGTTCGGGAAAGCATTGGTGGCAGCGCACGTTGGAGGCGCGGGTGCAGAGGGCGTTGTCGTTTCGGCGCAGCATCTGGCCGTTGGCGTGGCAGATGGTGAGGAATTCGTGGAAGGTGAAGACTATTTTGGTGGCAGGCAGGACGCGGCGAGTAATGGAGATAAGGTTCATGCCGAAGTTCAGGAAATGGTGGAAATGTACCACGTCGGGCCGGAGGGTTTCGAGGAGTTCGGCGAAGCTGTCGATCAGTAGGGGATTGGTGGCCTTGTGCCACAGGTAGTCGTAGTCGCGACTGAGGAAGAGGTACTCGTTGGGGCGGTTGTCGAAGCCTGTGATGCGGGCGCCGGATTTGTAGAGAGCGGAAAAGCGAGGCTCGATGGCGGCGAGCAATACGGGTTCGATATCCGGCTCGGCTTGCAGGCCTTCAAATAATTCATAACAAATCTGTTGCGCGCCGCCGCGCACCAGCTCGGGGTGGAATAGACTGAGCAGTAGCACTTTCATCGCGAAGTAATACCCACCGTCGATTTTGGCACGCGCAATATCTTGGGCGCGGGTGTTTTGGTAGAGGAGGCCTTCGATGAGGGTGTCTCGGATGAGGGCGCTGGGGTGAAGGCGGGGTGGCTGGGGGCGGGGCCGAGCAGGCTGTTAGCCACAAAATCGTTCCAGCGGCGGGAGAACAGCCAGCGGTTGACCGATGAGCCGCCCTCCTGCGGCGGCAGGCGGGTGGAGCCTTTGCCTTCGAGGTGCCAGAGGCGGATATCCTGGAGCCATGCGGGGGTGCCGCATTCGAGGCTTTTGAGGCAGAGGTCCGCGTCTTCGTAGTGGCCGAAGACGAAATCCTCGGTGAAGCCACCGAGGCGTTCGAACCATGAGCGGTCGGATGAGATGAAAGCACCAGTGACGGCCGGAACGGGGCGCGCACTGACGAAACCAGTGCCTTCCGGGGGGGTGCCTTTGCCGTAATGTTCGACGCGGAGCAGGGAGCGCTGGCTGAACACGCTGTCGACCACAGAGAGCGCGGTGTCAGCCTCGAAATACATGCCGCCATGCATCAGCGAGCCGTCATCATAATACAAGGGCGTGCCGAAGATGCGGGTGCCGGGGCCGCCGCTGTCGATCAAAGCGGTGTGGGTGGCGGCCCAATCCTTGTCGCGGGGGAAGACATCGGGGTTGACGTTCATCACGCGGTTGGAGCGCATGGCGGAGAGGGCGGCGTTGTTGGCGGCGCCGAAGCCGGCATTGCCGTACAGGATCATGACGGACTGGTTGATGCCGTAGACTGCGCTGCCAATTTTTGCCTCGCGCAGCAGGGTTTCGCCGAGTTCGGGGCTGTTGGAGACGTAGATGAATTCGTAGTCTTCGATGCCGGGCAGGCCCGAATACAGCGCATTCTGGACGTGGAGGTATTCGGGTTTGCCATAGAGGACGACGACGATGGAGCCCTTATAGGAGCGGGTGGCGTTGCCGAAGCGCTCGGTGTAGGGGCTGGCGACGAGACGGCGAGTGATGGCGCGGTTGAAAGCGATGATCTGGTCACCGACGCCGCCATCCATGGCCGCGATGCGTTCGACACTTTGGTTGCCGTGGAACTCCGAACTGGCAAGGTGGGCGAGCAGCTTGTCGCGCAGTTCGGTCTCAGTCATCGCGACGCATTTGACTTTGGCTTGCATCTGGGCGTCGCTTTCGAGCCAGGCCTCAACGACGCAGAGGCCGGTGGTGACAAGCGGTTCGCCGGAATACAGGAAGCCGATGAAGCCGAAATGGTGAACGATTTGCTTGTTCAGCGCGTTTTCAACATCTCTCCGACGGAAGCGGAATAGGGTGGCTGAGTCGAGCAATACGCGCCACCGACTGGTCCCGATTCGCATCAATTTGAGTGGAGAGGAAGAGTCATCAATCCAACCGATAACCATGATGGCGCCGGTCGAGGTGGCGATCACGGCTTCGACAGTGAATGGAATCTCCGCGGTTAGGTCGGTTTCGGTGACGGCGATGGCGGCGGGTCGAAGGATGCGGTTGCGGGTTTCGGCGGGAGGGCCAGGCACCCTGCGGCCTTCGCCGAAACCCTGAACCATGTAATGGTGATAGCCCGATGGCAGATCGCCGCGGGCAACGGCCACTGCGACATCGGGGTTGAGGCCGAGGTAGCCGAGCTCGTCGAAATTTGCTTCATCGATCATAATCGTACCGTCGGCGAAACGCCACTCGCTTTCAGACTCGGCGCGTTCGTCAGCTTGGCTGCTATTCAGCAAAGAGACAGACATTTCAGCTTGGCTCTTTGGGGTGGTGTTCTTCACGCGCCCTCTCTCAAAGACTTACAGTCACGCAATTAATCTCGATACGCATTCAGTGACCGTTAGCAAAATGTCTGACGGCAACTCACTGCTACATTGCGCTCTCTAATCTTGGGCAGAAATTCTATCTATGACAACCCTTGGTTGTATAACAAAAACGCGCTTTATATCCGAGCAAAATCCCAATTTGCATTTAAATATAGGTAGCGTCCGCGTTCGTGGTGGAAATTCGCACGACATGAGGGTGTAGGCAGAGGTGGCCATCGGATCAGGCGGCTACGGTGGAGTTGCGAGGCTTCA
>JBIKOJ010000284.1:0-5238 GCA_044358135.1 Acetobacteraceae bacterium
TGGAGGCGCCGATTCCGCGGGCGGGGGGCGGTGCCGCCGGGGCCGCGCGGGCGGCGGCGGGGGCCACCAGCGGTTGTGCGGCGGCGAAGCTGGCGTCGCGGCGGTCGCCTTCCAGGCCGGCGGCGATGCGGGCGCGGGTGGCGGCTTCGGTGGTGGCGGGGCGGGCGGGGACCATGCCGAGATTGGGGTAGGGGGCATCGGCGTTGGGTGGCAGCGGCCGTTCCTCGGCCAGGCGGCCACCTTCCAGCTGGCGCCACCAGGCGATCGGGTCCGAGCCCGGGGCGGAGCTGCAGCCGGCCAGGGCCAGCACCAACGCGAGGCCGGCCCGCGTGGCATGCATGCGGTTCAAGGTGCTGCGGGCTTGCAGGGCGGCGCCTTGAAGACGACCTCCCCAGCCTGTAGCAGACTCGTCGCACCCGGTTGTCGTAAGCTGCATCGGCGCTCCATCGGCGTGCCGCCCGTGGCGGAGACGTCCGATGTAGCAGCCCTGATGCGGAAGTGCACTTGCCGCCCACGGAAAGGACGACACCATGGCCGACCCGCAGAAGCCGGATGCGCCGCAGCCAGGCGCCGTGCCGTTCAAGATGCCGGATCCGGCCGAGCTCGGCCGCTCCATGGCCGGGATCGCGGAGCGCAGCCAGCGCATTGTGGGCGACTGGCTGAAGCGCCAGGCGGAGGAAGGGCCGGCGAAGCCCGATCCGATGAACATCGGCGCGGCGTTCATGGAAATGACCACGCGGCTGATGACGAACCCGCAGAAGCTGATCGAGGCGCAGGTTGGGTTCTGGCAGGACTACATGGCGCTGTGGCAGAGCACCGCGCGGCGCATGATGGGGATGGACGGCAAGGCGGTGATCGAGGGTGACCCGCGCGACCGGCGCTTCAAGGACGAGGCGTGGAAGGACAACGAGGTCTTCGACTTCATCAAGCAGAGCTACCTGCTTTCGGCGCGCTACATCACCGACGTGGTGAAGCAGGCCGATGGGCTGGAGCCGGCGACGGCGCAGAAGGTGGATTTCTATTCGCGCCAGTTCATCGACGCGATGAGCCCGAGCAACTTCCTGCTGACCAACCCCGAGGTGCTGCGCAAGACGGCTGAGACCGGGGGCGAGAACCTGATCAAGGGGCTGAACAACCTGCTGGCCGATCTGGAGCGCGGGAAGGGGAACCTGCGCATCAAGATGACCGACATGGAGGCGTTCAAGATCGGCGAGAACATCGCCGTGACGCCGGGCAAGGTGGTGTACCAGAACGACCTGATGCAGCTGATCCAGTACACGCCCACCACCGAGAAGGTGTTGAAGCGGCCGCTGCTGATCATCCCGCCGTGGATCAACAAGTTCTATATTTTGGACCTGCGGGCGCGAAACTCCTTCGTGCGCTGGGCGACGGCGCAGGGGCATACGGTGTTCATCGTGAGTTGGGTGAACCCGGACGAGACGCTCGCGGAGAAGAATTTCGAGGACTACATGAAGGAGGGTATTCTCGATGCCCTGACCGCGATCGAGGCGGCGACCGGCGAGCGGGCGATCAATGCGATCGGCTACTGCCTGGGGGGCACGCTGCTGTCTTCCACGCTGGCGTGGATGGCGGCGCAGGGCGATGACCGGATCAAGAGTGCGACGTTCTTTGTGACGCTGATGGATTTCCGCGAGAGCGGGGAGCTGAACGTGTTCATCGACGAGGAGCAGATCAAGGCGCTTGAGGACAAGATGAACAAGCGGGGCTTCCTGGAAGGCTCCGAGATGGCGACCACGTTCAACATGCTGCGGGCGAACGATTTGATCTGGTCGTTCGTGGTGAACAACTACCTGCTGGGCAACGATCCGTTCCCGTTCGACCTGTTGTATTGGAATGCGGATTCGACGCGGATGCCGGCGAAGATGCATTCCTTCTATCTTCGCAACATGTACCAGGACAACAAGCTCTCCCAGCCCGGCGGGATCAGCCTGGCGGGGACGCCGATCGACCTTTCGAAGGTGAAGGTGCCGGCGTATTTCATCTCGACGCGGGAAGATCATATCGCGCCGTGGCGGGCGACCTATCGTGGGACGAAGCTGCTGGGCGGGGAGCACCGGTTTGTGCTGGCGGCTTCAGGGCATATCGCGGGCGTGGTCAATCCGCCGGAGGGCGGGAAGTACAGCCACTGGCTGAACACCGAACTGCCGGATGATCCCGAGACGTGGTTCCAGGGGGCGACGGAGATTGCCGGGTCCTGGTGGCCGGATTGGCAGCGCTGGATCACAGCGCTCGACAAGCGGATGGTGAAGGCGCGCGAGCCCGGGGATGGGAAGCTGGCGGTGCTGGAAGACGCGCCGGGGAGCTATGTGAAGGTGTTGCTTAGCTGAACGGGTTGCGGATGGTCAGGCCGGTCGGGAAGACGCGGCCGTCCTGCATGTCCTCCGAATAGAGGACGTTGCATCCGGCGGCGACGGCAGCCGAGACGATCATGGCGTCGTAGATGGAAAGCCCATCCCGCGCGGCCAGCTCAACTGCCGCTTCATGCATTGCCATCGTCAGCGGCAGCACGGGCGCGCAGACGGATCGAATTGCTTGCAGGGCCCGGTGCACGTCGGGCCAAGCAAGGTTCAGCCGCCGCCGTGCCACGTTGGTGAATTCGTTCAGCACCTGGACGCTGATCGCGCCTCCTCCGGCGAGTATTTCCCTGGCGCGGAGGCATCGGGGATCGGTGGTGACGAATGCGTAGACCACCACATTGGTGTCGAAGAAGACGCTAGCGCGCATTCGCTTCGTCGCGGTCGAACTTGAACCCGGGCGGCAGCTTGACGCCTAGTGCGCGTATCTCCGCCAGTGCCGCTTCGCGCGACGCATCCCGCTTCACCTCGAGTTGGCGCGTTCCGGCCACTGTGATCTCGATGTCGTCGCCGTCCTTCAGGCCCAGCGCTTCCACGACCGCGACCGGGAGGCGCACCGCCAGGCTGTTACCCCACTTTGCCACGCGCATGCTGGTTTCCTTGCTGGATATACAGCCCGAATGTATATCTAGGCTCTGTCTCGCGGCAAGGAGTCTGTCCATGCGTTCCGACATGGCGAAAGTGATCGTGGAGAGGCCGCGGCGGGTGGAGCGGGTGACGGCGAAGGGGCGGGTGGTGGCGCAGGACGAGCTGCCGTCGCATGAGGGGATGCGGGCGCCGCATGTGCGGAACTGGGGTGGGAAGGTGCTGAACGAGAACCTGGCCCCGCTGCGGCGCTACCTGGAGCGGCAGGTGGGGCGGCCCTGGGACAAGGTGTATGCCGAGATCTGCGCGCATCTGCGCCCGGCGAGCGCGGTGCAGCAGCATGTGCGGGACCACCTGCACCATTTCGTGGCGGTAAAGCCCCGGCGCATCCATTTTCTGATGAAACAGCGGACGGGCACGGATATCTGGGCTCAGCCGTTCTATGTGGACAGGCGCACGGGGCTGTTGTGCCGGACGGACCGGTTGCCGAAATCGGCGGTGGTCGGGATTCGTTGATAGATTCGATATCGTAATGAAATGGGCATGCGTTCGCGCGGGCGGCTCTGTCGATTTTTGAACGGAGGGCCGTGGGCTTGCGGGTGCGGGGCGCCGTGGATGCTGCGCGATGGGGGCAGGGCGTGCGTGCGACGGTGCGTCTGCCCGGCGGGTTGAACGAAGCCGGGCTGGGTGGAGGGCGCAGTGCGCCTGCGCGGTGATCCCGCGTGTGTGTCGGTCGGGATTTCGCCGGGGGTGGCCGGGACGCAGCTGTGGCGTGAGGTGGCGGGGGTGCGGGGTGCGCTGACTTGGAAAGTCGCGGGCCGGCGCGGCTGGAGGTTGGCCTGACGCGGGCGCAGGGCGGGCGGGGGCGGCAGGAGGCCGGCTTGCCATAGGCGGATCATCTCCTCCAGGCGGCCGAACAGGCGGGCGAGGCATGCCAGAATCAGGGCATGCACCGCATCCGGCAGCCAGACCGGGGCCGGCACCGAAGTGGTGGCGGCTCCCAGCCTGGCGACCTCGTCGGCCAGGGTGGAGGGGATGGGCGGCATGGCGGGCAGGGTCCTTTGCAATGGAGACTGATGTTGGTGAATATAATTCACTCATCGGCGCAATGCAAGGGGTGTGGGGTAGATTCTAGGAATTTTTTTGGGTGCATCCGGGCGTGCGGCTGCCAGGCGGCTTGGGTGGTTGGATGCGACAAAAAAGCCGGCCAGATGATGCCATCTGGCCGGCTTTCGCTTGAGGTCAGGGGATCCAAGGGCCGCCGGCCCTTGGCGGGTGCAGGGCAGAGCCCTGCCCTTGCTTTCCGTTAGCCGAGCTTGGTCGCGCTCCATTGCGCCGAGCCGAACTGGGCGAGGTTCACCGGCCCCTGGTGGTGGTCGCTGGAGGTGCCCAGGCGGACGCTGCCGGACATGGCGCGGGCGGCGGCGAGGCCGTCGAAATTGTAGCGGATGTTGCTGCCTTCGTAGCGGGTGCCGAAGCTCATGGTGACCTGGTCGCCTTCGACCTGGCCGCTGACGCCGCCTTCGAAGAGTTGGCTGTGCTGTTCGCCGCTGATGGCGTTGCCGCTTTGCTGCAGGGTGACCTTGTGGACGCGTTCGCCGTGCAGGAAGCGGACGCGGACTTCCCATTCGCCGGAGAGGTCCACGGCCGGGGGGGCGAGGGGCTTGGGTTCGGTGATGCGGGCGGATTCCAGTGCGCGGGCGAGGGCGCGGCCGACTTCGGCGGCTTCGCCGGGCTGGAGCTGGAAGGGGTCGATGGTGATGCGGTCTTCCTTGGCGGAGTGGTCATCGAGCATGATGCGCGGCGTGCCTTCGAGCACGGCGAGGCGCAGGCCGGGGCCGTCGATGCCGATTTTCGTGCGGTCCCAGATGATGCGCAGGGCGGGGACGACGACGACGTTCTGCGGGGCGACGATTTCGGTGCGGACGCCGGGGACGGCTTCGACGAAGCGGGCGATTTCGGCGTTCTGGCCGGTCCAGCGGGTGACTTCGTCGTTCACGTCGCGGTGCTCGATCCAGTATTCCACCGCCGTGAGCAGGCCGATGACGTCTTCCTTGGAGACTTTCATCGGGCGGCCGAGGGCCTGGTGGGGGGAGGCGTTGCGCCAGGCGGCTTCGACGAGGTCCTTGCGGCCGAGGAGGAGGCCGGAGGTTTGCGGGCCGCGCAGGAATTTTCCTCCACTGTAGATGACGAGGTCGGCGCCGCGGGTGAGCCAGGGGGAGGGCTTCACCAGGTGCTCGCTGGCGGCATCGACCATGACGGGCACGCCGCGCGGCTT
>JBIKOJ010000004.1:0-59088 GCA_044358135.1 Acetobacteraceae bacterium
GCTGACCCCCGATCCCAATTATACTTCAAACGGATAAGGTCCAGGGGCTTGGCCCCTGGCGGGTCTGGGCAGAGCCCAGCCTTGGCTGTTGCTCTAGTGACCGGGGATGCCCTTGCTACCGGCTTCGCGCAGCACCGCCTCCACCATGCCGCGCTGGCCCTGGGGGCATTCCACGCGGATCTCGATCTCGCCGGTCAGAGCGGGCTCGCCGTGCTTTTCCACGCCGGGTTGGCCGCTTTCCACGTCGCCGCCGGCGGGCCGGGTGCCCGCGGTGTTCTCGGGCCCCGCTGCCTGGATGGTGATGGCGTTGCGGTCCAGCTTGTGGTCCTGCACCAGGTGTTCCACCGCCAGTTCCGCCTCGCGCCGCGTTGCGAAGCGGGCGCTGATCACGTCTGCCATGCCGTATTCTCCTGTTGTCGCGCAGGCAACGCCGCGGCGGGCTGGCCGATCCCGGCGCGCGTCAGGTCGGCGGCACGCGGCCGGCCAGAGACAGGTCGGCGCCGGCGCGGCGCAGCACCAGCAGCTCGCCGGAGGCGGGGAACACGCCGGTGAGCGCGGTGATGTTCACCTGGTGGCTCACCAGCACCACCGGCGGGTCGAGCGGCGCGGCGGCAATCCAGCCCCGTAGCGCCCGGGTTCGTGATGCTTCCGCCGCGCGCGCAGCAAAGAAGGAATCGAGCAGATCGAGGTCCTCCGGCGGCCCCATGCCCAGCAGCGCCCCCGTTTCGCGGGCGCGGCACCAGCGGCTGGTCAGCACCCGCGCCCGGGCGATGCCGGCCTGGCGCAGCCGGTCGCCCAGGCGCCTGGCCTGGTCGCGACCCTCGGCGCCGAGATTGCGCTGCGTCGTGCAGTCGTCCAGCCGCAGGCCCGGCGGGTCGCCCGTGCCGGGGGCCAGCGCATGGCGCATCAGCCCGAAATGCCCGCCATCGCCGAGGCGGCGGAGCAGGGCATCCGCCTCGTTTGCCCATGCGGCCGCGGGGAGCAGCAACGCAGGGGCGAACAGGGCGCGGCGGGAGATCGACTGGGGCATTTCGCTCAGATGGGGGCGATCCGGCGCCTGGCGAGGGCGCCGCCGACCGGTCCATTTCGGGCCGCACGTGCCAATCCATGCCGCCGCCGGGCTTGCCGCCCCAGGCCGTTCCGGCTAGGAAAACCATGTTATGATCTAAGCACCTCACCGTGATCGCGGCGGACCCAGGGTCCGCCATCGGGCAGGCCATCCTGGCGGAAGGCCGGCCGTGTCCATCCTGCGGGCCGAGTGCGGCCGCGGGCGATGTCCTGGCGAGGCTCTTCAGACGATGATCCGACAGTTCCTGCGTTACTACCGCCCCCACCGGCGCCTGCTGGCGCTCGACTTCGGCTGCGCCGCCCTCTCCGGCGTGCTGGAGCTGCTGTTCCCCATGGCGGTGCGCGGCGTGATCGACCACCTGCTGCCGCAGCAGGACCTGTATGTGATCACGGTGGCCGTCGCCGGGCTGTTCGCGGTGTACCTGCTCAACTCCGGCCTGATGGCCGTCGTGACCTATTTCGGCCACGTGCTGGGCATCGCCATCGAGACGGAGCTGCGCCGCCGCGCCTTCGACCACCTGCAGAAGCTCTCGCTGTCGTTCTACGATAACCAGAAGACCGGCCACCTCGTGGGGCGGGTCACCAAGGACCTGGAGGAGATCGGCGAGGTGGCCCATCACGGGCCGGAGGACGTGCTGATCGCCGTGCTCACCTTCGCCGGCGCCTTCGCGCTGATGGCGGTGGTGAACCTGGAGCTGGCGCTGATCGCCGCCACCATCGTGCCCGCCGCCGCCTTCGTGGTGGCGCGCTACGGCGGCAAGATGACGAAGAACTGGCAGGCCCAGTTCGGCCGCGTCTATGCCTTCAACGCCCGCATCGAGGAGACCGTGGGCGGCATCCGCGTGGTGCAGGCCTTCGCCAACGAAGACCATGAGCGCCGCCTGTTCGCGGTGGACAACGACCACTACCGCCGCGTGAAGCTCGATGCCTACCGCACCATGGCCGCCGCCATCACGCTGAACTACGTGGCGATGCGCGCCGTGCAGGTGGTGGTGATGCTGGCCGGCGCCTGGCTGATCGTGAAGGGCCGCCTCAGCGTCGGCGATTTCGTCGCCTTCCTGCTGCTGGTCGGCGTGTTCTATCGCCCGCTGGAGAAGATCAGCGCGGTGGTGGAAACCTACCCCAAGGGCATCGCCGGCTTCCGCAGCTACCTCAACCTGCTGGCCACGGAGCCCGACATCGCCGACCGCCCCGGCGCCCAGGCGGTGACCGCGCTGCGCGGCGACGTGCGCTACGAGGGCGTGACCTTCGGCTACGACGCGGCCCGCCCGGTGCTGCGTGATCTCTCGCTGTCGGTGAAGGCCGGCGAGACCATCGCCCTCGTGGGCCCCTCCGGCGCCGGCAAGACCACCATCTGCGCGCTGTTGCCGCGCTTCTACGAGGTGCGGCAGGGCCGCGTGACGATCGACGGCATCGATATCCGCGACATGACACTGGCCTCGCTCCGCCGCCAGATCGGCATCGTGCAGCAGGATGTGTTCCTGTTCGCCGGCACCATCCGCGACAACATCGCCTATGGCCGCCTCGGTGCCTCCGAAGCCGACATCGCCGACGCTGCCCGCCGTGCGCGGCTGGACGAGATGATCGCCCGCCTGCCCCAGGGGATCGATACGCCGATCGGCGAGCGCGGCGTGAAGCTCTCCGGCGGGCAGAAGCAGCGCCTGGCGATCGCGCGCATCTTCCTGAAGAACCCGCCCATCCTGATCCTGGACGAAGCCACCAGCGCGCTGGATACGGCCACCGAGCAGGCCATCCAGCAATCCCTGGCCGAACTCGCCGAAGGGCGCACCACGCTGGTGATCGCCCACCGCCTGGCCACCATCCGCAACGCCGACCGCATCCTGGTGGTGACGGAGCAGGGCATCGAGGAACAGGGCACGCACCGGGAGCTGCTGGAGAATGGCGGGGTGTATCGGGACCTGCACGAAGCCCAGTTCGCGCAGGCGGCGGAGTGAAGGAAGGAGTCTTCTTTTTCTGAAGAAAAAGAAGCAAAAAGACTTTTATCACTTGGGGCGGGGGCTATCCCCAGCGCAAAGTGTGAAAAGTTTTTTGGTTCTTTTTTTCAAAAAAGAACCGCTTACTCCCTCCACCCCCGCCTTGGCAGGCTCAGCGCCATCGCCATCCCCGCCAGGTTCGCCGCCGCCGCGATCAGCATCGCTGCACCGTAGCCGCGCGTCATGTCGAACAGGTATCCCGCCAGCACCGGCAGGCCCACGGCCGCGAGGCACCAGGCGATGTAGGTGCGCCCGGCCACGCGGCCGAAATCCGCTGGCCGCCAGTAGATGCCGATGCCGCCGGCGGTGGAGCCGGAGACGAAGCCGTAGCCCATCCCCACCATCCCGAGGCCGATCACCGCCGTGGCCGGCGAAGGGAACAGCGTCAGCAGCACGCCGCCGCACAGGGCCAGGGCATGCGCGCCGCACATCACCTGCGGCACCGCGAACCGGTCCACCAGCCAGCCGCCGCCCAGCCGGGCGGCGGCGATTGCCGCGGTGATCCCGGTGGTGGCCGCCACCGCCAGCCCCACCGCCCCGCCATAGGCGGCCACGATCTCCCGCGCCTGGGAGAGCACCATCAGCCCGGCCGAGGCGGCCAGGAAGAACGTGGCGGAGAGCTTCACGAAGGTCAGGCCGAGCGCCCCAGGCGCCTCCGCGGTCTCTGCCGGTGCCACCAGCCGTGCCCCACCATGCCGCGCCAGCAGCGCCGCCGCCGCCCCGCAGGCCACAAGCACCGCGGCGAGCCCAGCCAGCGTGGTGCGCCAGCCGAAGGCCTCGTTGCACCAGTGGAAGGCGGGCGTGGCGATCATCGCGCCCAGCGGATAGAGCGAGACGATATAGCCGTTCACCAGCCCCTGCCGGCGGCGCACCAGCATGTTCACGCCCTGCTGCAGCAGGATATAGGCCACCCCACCCCCGGTGCCGAACACCACGCCATAGCCCAGCAGCAGCAGAACCAGCCCGTCAGCCTGGGAGGCCAGCGCAATCCCCCCTGCCGCGACCACGGCCGCGCCGACCACCAGCCACGGCGCGGAGGCCACCCGGAACAGGAACGCCGCCCCCACCGACCCCACGGTGAACCCCACCGTCGCCAGCCCGAACACCAGGGAGAGCGCCGAGCGCGGAATGTCCAGCTCCTGCTCGATCGGCCGCAGGAACACGCTGAAGGAATAGACGGAACCCAGCGGCAGGTTCAGCAGCGTGGCCGCCAGCAGCGCCGCCCACAGGCGTTCAACACGGGCGGGTATGGCGGGTGCGGCAACGGACATGGCGCGAGCCTAGCCCGCCCCCCTGGCCACGCAAGCCGTTCCTCGCCACACTCGCCGCAACCGCCCATGGCACAAGGGGCCTGTCCATGAAGTTCCACTGGTTCGCCGAGGCCAGCTACCCGAAGCTGCCGGCCGATTTCCGCGCCAAGAAGATCTCCTCCTGGGTGGACACGCCCAAATCCCTGCACGACCCCCATGTGGTCGGCGAGATGTGCCGCATGTTCATCCGCCTGATGCAGCAGGCGGACCGCGACGGCTTCGACGGCCTGGCGGTGAACGAACACCACCAGACCCCCTTCGCCGTCACCCCCTCGCCCAACCTGCTCGCCGCGGCGCTGGCCCACACCACGCAGCGCGCTGCGATCCTGATCATCGGCGACAGCCTGGCGTTGTACAACCCGCCCACCCGCGTGGCGGAGGAAATGGCCTGGCTCGATTGCCTCTCCGGCGGGCGCGTGATCGCCGGCTTCGTGTTCGGCACGCCGATGGACAGCGTGTACGCCTATGGCATTCCGCCGGCCGAGCTGCGCGACCGGTTCGAGGAAGCGCGCCAGCTGATCCTGAAATCCTGGGCGGAGCAGGAGCCGTTCGCCTTCAACGGCAAATACACCAAGCTGCGCTACGTGAACCTGTGGCCCAAGCCGATCCAGCCCAAGTTCCCCATCTGGGTGCCGGGCTCCGGCAGCGTGGAGACCTGGGATCTCTGCATCGAGAACGACTACTGCTACGGCCACCTGAGCTTCTCCGGCCTGCATTCGGCCAAGCCGCTGGTGGATGCCTGGTGGGAATATTGCGACATGCGGGGGGCCGATACGAACCCGCACCGCATGGCCTTCACCCAGCTGATCTGCTGCGCCAACACCGATGCGGAGGCCGAGCGCCTCTACAGCGACGGCGTGAAGTATTTCTACCGCAACCGCTACACCAACCCGGCCTACGAAGCCCCGCCCGGCTACCGCTCCACCAAGTCCGTCCAGGCGATCATGGGCCATCGCAAGATCGCGGAGTCCAAGCTCTCCGCCGAGGATCGGGCGCGGGCGGCCTCCGGCGAGATGAGCTTCTGGGAATACGACAAGCACGGCTTCATCATTGCCGGCACACCCCAGCGCGTGCGCCAGCGCCTGCGGGAGATGTGCACCGATTTGCGCATCGGCCAGCTCATCGCCTGCCTGCACCAGGGCGACCTGCCGGAGGAGGTGGCGGTGGAGAACACCCGCCTTGTCGGCCAGGAGGTGATCCCCGGCCTGCGCGACCTCTGGGCCGAGCACGAAGACCGCTGGACCCCCGCGGCCACCCATCTGCCCCTCGCCAAAGCCGCGGAGTAACCGCCGTGCAGTTCCAGACCTTCGGTGCCGCCACCGTGCGGCTGTTTCGCTTCGGCCAAGGCCGCCCCCTGCTTTATCTCCACGGGTTCGAGGGCCATCCCGGCGACGCCCCCTTCCTGCGGCGCCTCGCCGAGACCCGCCTCGTCATCGCCCCGGAGCACCCGGGCTTCGGCGAAAGCGACGGCCTCGCGGCCATGCACGACATCACCGACCAGGCGCTACACTTCCGCCGCGTGATCCGCTCGCTCGGCGTCCGCCGCATCGACGTGGTCGGCCACTGCCTCGGCGGCATGTTCGCCGCCGAGCTGGCCGCGATCAGCCCGCACCTCGTCCGCCGCCTGGTGCTCGTGAACAGCTACGGCTTGTGGGACGACGCGAACCCGCTGCCGGATGCCTTCTCCCTGCCGCCGCCCGCCTTCGCCGCCGCCAAATGGGCCAAGCCCGACGCCGCGCCGGCCGCCACCGACGACCCCATCACCCGCCAGCGCAACCTCGGCTCCGCCACCAAGTTCCTCTGGCCGATCCCCGATCGCGGCCTCACCCGCCGCCTACCCTACATCGAGGCGCCGACCCTGGTGCTGCACGGCGCGCAGGACGGTCTGATCCCGCCCGCCTACGGCCAGCGCCTTGCCTCGCTCATCCCCAACGCCGCCTTCCAGGCGATCGAGGGGGCGGCGCACATGCCGATGATCGAGGCGCCGGAGGCGTTCGACCACGCCGTTGGCAGCTTCCTCGGCGCGGAGCCGGAGTTCAGAGGAAGATAAGGGTCTTCTTTTTTCTGAAGAAAAAAGAAGCAAAAAAGACTTCATGAATTTGCGCCCGCCTCTCCTGGGAAAAGCGGGCGCAAGGTCTCAAAAGTTTTTTGGTTCTTTTTTTCAAAAAAGAACCGCTTACCCTCGCTTCACCCCCCAGAACACCGGGAAGTACGACTTCGAGAACCCGCTCAGCGTATCGCGGAACGCCGTGGGCAGGTACATCACCCCCAGCGGCGCGAACGGCACCACCTCTTCCAGCGCCCGGCGCTGGATATCCGCGGCGATCTTCTGCTGGGTGGGAAGATCGGGCGCATCGAACCAATCCGCGCGCATCTTCAGCATCTCCGCATCCTGCGGCCGCCACATCGCCTTGGCATCCGCGCCGTTCATCCACAGCGGCAGGGAGACGGCGGGGCTGGCGATGGAAAGCCCGGTCCACCAGGTGCAGTAGCTGGACCAGCCGCCCTTCTCCGGCAGGTCGTTGTTGTTGTTGCGCCGGGTGATCATGGTGCCCCAGTCCATGCTGGCGAATTCCACGTTCAGCCCCAGCGCCTTGAACATCGCCTCCGCCACCAGCGATTCCTGGCGGATGGAGGGGAAGTCCGACGGCGACATCAGCAGCACCTTCTCGCCCTTGTAGCCGCTCTCGGCGACCATCCGCTTCGCCAGCGCCATGTCGCCGTTCTTCGGCAGCTTCTCCATCCCCGCCGTGCTGGCATAGGGCGAGCGCGGCGGGAACACGCCGGCGCCGGTGGCGCCCAGTTCGCGGCCCAGTTCGCCGAGCACCGCATCCACGAAATCCTGCTGGTTCACGGCATAGAGCACGGCCTTGCGCAGCTTGGCGTTGTTGAACGGCGGCTGGTGGCAGTTGAAGAACAGGCTCATCAGGTTGCCGAACACGTCGAACACATCCACCTTCACCCCGGCGGATTTGCGCAGCTGCGGCACCAGGTCCATCAGCGGCTGGTCCAGCCAGTCGATCTCGCCGCGCTGCAGCGCCGCCGCAGCGGTGGCGGGGTCGGGCATGATGGTCCATTCCACCCGGTCGAAATTTGCCGCCAGCGAGCCGGCGTACATGCTGTTGGGCTCGCTGCGGGCCACGTATTTCTCGTTGCGTGCGTAAACCACGCTGGAACCGGCCCGCCAGCCCTCGCGCACGAAGCGATACGGGCCGCTGCCCACCACCTCGGAAATCTGGGTGAAGGCATCGGTGCGCGCGATCCGCTCCGGCATGATCGCCACGTCGCACAGCGCGCGCGACAGCAGCGGGAACGGCTTCTTGAGGCGGAAGCGCAGCGTGTTGTCGGTCGGCGCGGAAAGCTCGTTCACCGCCGCCATCATCGTGCCGGTCAGCGGGCCGCGCTTGCTGGCGCGCTCGATGGAGGCCACGGCATCGATGCCGCGGACCTTTTCGCCGTCATGGAACAGCAGCCCGTCGCGCAACGTCAGCGTCCAGGTCAGGCCGCCATCGGTGATTTCGGCGCCCGCCAGCATCTGCAGCTGCGGGATCATGCCCTCGTTGAGACCGTAGAGGCGGTCCCACACCAGGTAGGAGTGCATGCCGGTGACCAGCGTGGTGGACCACACCGGGTCCACGCTGGCCAGGTCGGCCTGCGGCACGAATTTCAGAACGCGGCTGCCCTGGGCCGCAACGATGGCAGGGCGCGAAAGGCCGAGCGCGGTGGCGCCCGCGCCGGCAGAGGCGAGGAATTGGCGACGATGCATTCTGATGCTCCCTGTCTCGTCTTCGCGAGACAGGGAGCATGGATCATTCCGCCAAGCAGATTCCAGCGAAACCGACGTGTTCGGCGATCAGCCCTTGCGCACGCCCCAGAACACCGCCGAGCCGGACTTGGCGAAGCCGCTGAGGTTGCTGCGGAACGCGGTGGGCGCGAACTGCAGCCCCAGCGGCACGAACATCACGTTCTCCAGCGCGCGCTTCTGGATCTCGGCCGCGATCTTCTGCTGGGCGGCGAGGTCCGGCGCATCGAACCAGGCGTCGCGCAGCTTCTCCTGCTCCGCGTCGGTCAGGCGCCACCATGCGCTGGCGGCGCGGCCATTGGCGCGCAGCGGCAGGTGGGTGGCCGGCGTGTTGATCGAAAGCCCGGTCCAGGAGGTGGTGTAGCAGCTCCAGCCACCCTTCTCGACCGGCTCGCCGCTGTTGCGGCGCTGGATCATGGTGCCCCAGTCCATGCTGGCGAACTCCACGTTCAGCCCCATGGATTTCAGCAGCGCCTCACCCACCAGGGAGGATTGGCGGATGGAGGCGATGTCGGTGGGCGACATGAACACGATCTTCTCGCCCTTGTAGCCGCTCTCGGCCACCAGCTTCTTCGCCGCGGCAAGATTGGCCGTCATCAGCTCCAGCCCGGCCTTGCTGGCATAGGGGGACTTGGGCGGGAACACGCCCACGCCGGTGCCGCCGAGGTCCTTGGCCTGGTCGCCCAGCACCGCATCCACGAAATCCTGCTGGCTGGTCGCGGCCAGCACGGCGCGGCGCAGCTTCACGTTGTCGAAGGGTGGCTGGTACTGGTTGAAGAACAGGCTCATCAGGTTGCCCAGCGTGTCGAACAGCTCCACCTTCACGCCCGGGGATTTGCGCAGCTGCGGCACCAGGTCGATCAGCGGGCCATCCAGCCAGTCGATCTCGCCGCGCTGCAGGGCGGCCGAGGCGGTGGAGGGATCGGGCATGGTGGTCCATTCCACCCGGTCGAAATGCACCGTCTTGCCGCCGGCCCACATGCTGATCGGCTCGCTGCGCGGCACGTATTTCTCGTTGCGGACATAGACGGCACCGGCACCGGCCTTCCAGTCCTCACGCACGAAGCGATAGGGGCCGCTGCCGACGTATTCGCTGATCTGGGTGAAGGCATCGGTCTTGGCGATGCGCTCCGGCATCACATACACGCCGCTCAGCGCATAGGGCAGCAGCGAGAAGCGCTTCTTCAGGCGAAAGCGCAGGCGGTTGTCGTCCACCGCCACCAGCTCGTTGGTGTTGGCCATCAGCGTCTCGACCAGCGGCTGCCGGCGCTTGGCGCGCTCGATCGAGGCCACGGCATCGGCGGCGCGCACCTTCTCGCCATCATGGTGCATCAGCCCCTCGCGCAGGGTCAGCGTCCAGGTCAGGCCGTCATCGCTGACCTCCTCGCCGGCCACCATCTGCTTCTGCGGCAGGAAGCCCTCGTCCAGCCCGTACAGCGTGTCCCACACCATCATGCCGTGCATCGCGGCCACCGTGGTGGTGGACCAGACCGGGTCGGGGTTGGCCAGGTCGGCATGCGGCACGAAGCGCAGCAAGCGCGGATTGCCGGCACCCTGCGCCAGGGCCGGGCGGGCCAGCGGGGCGGCGCCGAGGGCCGCCGAGGTAGAGAGGAAGGTGCGGCGCTTCATGGCGCGTCTCCGTGGGTGAGCGTGGATCCGAGGGGCGGGACAGTGGCGGAACGGGGCGCCCTGTGCCAGGGGGTTACGTGAAATTCACGCAGGCCGCAGCAGGCTTTCCACGCGGGCCCGCAATTCCGGCAGCACCTCGGCTGTGAACCAGGGGTTCGCCGCTTCCCACCCAACCGTCCGCCAGGAGGGATGCGGCAGTGGCAGCCGCTCCGGCAGGTACTCGCGAAACCGCCGCACATGTGCCGCCATGCCACCCGGCCCCAGCACGCGCGCGATGGCGTAGCTGCCCACCAGCAACGTGAGTCGCACCGCCTTCATCTTCGGCAGCAGGCGCGGATGCCAGGTGGGCGCGCAGATCTTCATCGGCGGCACGTCCCCGCCCTGCGGCAGCCGGCCGGGATAGCACAGCCCCATCGGCACCAGCGCCACGCGCGAGGCATCGTAGAAAACCTCCCGGTCCACCCCCAGCCAGGCCCGCAGACGGTCGCCGGAGGCGTCGTTGAACGGGATGCCGGTCTCATGCACCTTCGTTCCCGGCGCCTGGCTCACGATCAGCAGCCGCGCGGTCTCCGACACCCGGAAGGTCGGCCGCGGCCCCAGCGGCAGGTGCGCGGCGCACAGCGTGCAGGCCCGCGCGGCGGCGGCGGCCTCCTCCAGTGTTTCGCCATCGCCCTGCTCAGCCATCAATCCTTTCCCAGCCCTGCACCACCCGGCGCGTGGCGGCCTCGAAGGCGAAGCGGTACCCGCCGGAGGCCGTCGGCGGCTGGTCGCGCGCCCGGCTGATCGGCTCGCCGAGCAGCGCGCACAGCAGCAGCGCGCCGACCCCGCCATGCGCCACGATCGCCACGTCGCCCGCCGGCGGCGCCTGGAGAATGCGCCCCACCGCCGCCACGATCCGCACCTGCGCATCCACCGCCCGCTCCCAGCCGCGGATGCTCTCGGTGGGATGGGCGAAGAACAGGTCCGCCGTCGCCTCGAACTCCGCCCGCGGCAGGTAGCCGGTGGCGCTGCGGTCGTTCTCGCCGAGATCGGCATGCGTCGCGAAAGGCAGGCCGAGATGCTCCGCCAGCATCGCCGCCCCGTCGATCGCCTTCTGCTCCGTGCTGCAATGGATCGCCCGCACCCCGGCCACCCAGGGTGCCGCCCGTGCCGCGGCCATCCGCGCCCGGCCGCGTTCCGACAGCGGCCAGTCCGGCACCGGCACCGCGGGGTCGATCACCACGTCCGGATGGGTGATGAAGTGAACCAGGCTCATGCCAGCGCATACTCCACTTCGGGCGTGTACACGGCGGCCTCCTTGCCCAGCAGGGAGCTGAACAGGGTGAAGTGCTCCACCTCGATCGGCCCCGCCCGGAACAAATTGTGCGCCTGCACGAAGCCGGCCAGCTTGTCCGGCGCCGGGTTGTCCAGCCGCGCCAGCGTCACGTGCGGGGCGAAGCGCCGCCGCTCCGGTTCCATCCCCGCGCGTTGCAGCGCCGTCTCCACCTTGCCGGCCAGGTGCTCCAGCTGCGGGTTCTTCGTCACCCCCACCCACAACGCCGTGTCCCGCCCGCCCTTGGCGAAGGTGCCCACCCCGTTCAGCTCGAAGGCAAACCGCTTGCCGCGCAGCGCCGCCAGCGCCTCGTCCAGCTCCTCCGCGCGGTAGGGCGGCACCTCGCCGATGAAGCGCAGCGTCAGGTGGTAGTTCTCGATCGGCACCCATTTGGCACCCGGGATGCCGCTGCCGGAGAGCATGGCCAGCCGCGCGCGCACCTCCCACGGCAGTTCCAGCCCGACGAACAGGCGCATCACTTCCTCCCGACCTTCGCCAGAAGCGCCGCCACCAGCGGCACCATGCGCTCGGCCACCAGCGCCGCCCCCTTCGCGTTGGGATGGATCCGGTCCGGCTGGTTCAACGCGGGATCGCCGGCCACCCCCTCCAGGAAGAAGGGATCGAACATCACGCCGGGCCGCGCCCCCAGCCGGCGGAAGGCGGCGGCGAATTCCTCGCCATACTCGCGGCCCAGATTCGGCGGCGCGAGCATGCCGCTCAGCAGCACGGGTATCTTGCGCGCCGCCAGCGCATCCAGGATCGCCGCCAGGTTCGCCTCCGTGTTGCGCGGATCGATGCCGCGCAGCCCGTCATTGCCGCCCAGCTCCACCAGCGCAGCATCCACCGGCTCCGCCAGCACCCAATCGAGCCGCGCCTTGCCGCCGGCCGTGGTGTCTCCGCTCACCGCGCCATCCACCAGCTGCACCTCCAGCCCGCGCGCGCGCAGCCCGGCCAGCAGCCGGGCCTGGAACGCCTCCGGCGCCGGCAGGCCGTAGCCGGCGGCAAGCGAATCCCCCAGCACCAGCAGGCGCAGCGGCGCCGCCTCTGCCGCGCGGGACATGAAAAGACCGCAAGCCAAGGCGATCGCCGCTTTGCGCCTGCTCCAGCCGGGCCCATATCCTGCGGTCATGGTCACGTCGTCAGACTCCCTCGCGGCCGAAGTGTCGGCCAGTGCAGCCCATATGGCGACGTCTCCGCCCCTGGTGGAGGTGCGCGACCTGCATCTGACGGTGCCGTCCGCCGCCGGGCCGGTCAACATCCTGCGCGGCATTGATCTCGACATCCGCGCCGGCGAGGCCGTCGGCGTGGTCGGTCCCTCCGGCTCCGGCAAGACCAGCCTGCTGATGGTGCTGGCCGGGCTGGAAGGTGCGACCTCCGGCAGCGTGAAGCTCGCCGGCCAGGAACTCACCCGCCTGGGCGAGGACGCACTCGCCCGGCTCCGGCGCCGCGAAGTGGGCATCGTGTTCCAGGCCTTCCACCTCATCGCCAGCATGACGGCACTGGAAAATGTCGCCATCCCGCTGGAACTCGCCGGCACCGCCGATGCGCTGGAACGCGCCGCCGAGAGCCTGAAATCGGTCGGCCTCGGCCACCGCCTGACCCACCTGCCCGGCCAGCTCTCCGGCGGCGAACAGCAGCGCGTCGCCCTCGCCCGCGCCTTCGCCCCCCGCCCCCGGCTGCTGCTGGCCGACGAACCCACCGGAAACCTCGATGGCGCCACCGGCCAGGTGGTGATGGACCTGCTCTTCAGCCTGCAAGCCCGCCATGGCACCACGCTGATGCTCATCACCCACGACCCCACCCTGGCCGCCCGCTGCAGCCGAACCATCCGAATCGCGGACGGACGGATCGCGGGATGATGGGCGTGGAAGGAAGGCCAGGGCTCTGCCCTGGACCCGCTGGGGCCTTAGGCCCCAGACCCCTCGACTTTTTCCGCCTTCGGCGGGGAGGGGCCATCGAGGCCGATCGAACCTGCGAGACGGCCCCTCCCCGCCGAAGGCGGAAGCTGATGTGGGTCCAGGGACCTCAGGTCCCTGGTGGGGTCCAGGGGCAAAGCCCTTGGCCTTCCTTTTCATGACCACCATCCTGCGCATCGCCCGCCGTGAGTTGCGGGGTGGGATCGTTGGCTTGCGCATCGTGCTGGCGTGTTTGGCGCTGGGCGTGGCGGCGATTGCGGCGATCGGGTCGTTGCGGGAGGGGATTGCGCGCGGCTTGCAGCAGGATGGCACCCGGATTCTGGGCGGGGACATTGATGTTCTGGGCGGGGCGCAGCCTTTGCCGGCGGCGGTGAAGGGGTGGCTGGGGGCGCGGGGGGCGCGGCTGTCGGAGATTGTCACGCTGCGCTCGATGCTGGTGGCGCCGAGTGGCGAGCGGATGCTGGTGGAGCTGAAGGCGGTGGATCGGCCCTGGCCGCTGGTGGGGGCGGTGGGCTTTGCGCCGGAGATGGGCAAGGAGCCGGCGCTGGGAGCGCAGGGCGGGCGGTTCGGCATTGCGGTGGAACAGGCGGTGCTGGCGCGGCTGGGCGTGGCGCCGGGGGCGGTGCTGCGGCTGGGCAATGCCAGTATGGAGCTGCGGGCGGTGGTGGCGGCGGAGCCGGACCGGGTGGCGAGCCCATCGCTGTTCGGGCCCAGGGCGTTGATTTCGCTGCAGGCGCTGGCGGAGACAGCGCTGCTGCAGCCGGGCGCGATCGTGGAGCATCATTTGCGGGCGGACCTGCCGGAGGGCAGTGACGTGGCGGGCACGGTGCAGGCGTTGCGGGTGGCGTTCCCGAATACCGGGTGGCGCATCCGGGTGGCGAGCGATGCGGCGCCGCAGGTGACGCAGTTCATCGAGCGGACCAGCCTGTTCATGACGCTGGTGGGGCTGACCTCGCTGCTGGTGGGTGGGATCGGGGTGGCCAATGGGGTGCGGGCCTGGCTTTCGGCGCGGGCGCGGGGGATCGCGATCCTGCGGTGCCTCGGCGCGTCAGGCGGGACGGTGTTCCTGATCGCGCTGGTGCAGGTGATGGCGCTGGCGGGGCTGGGGGTGGTGATCGGGCTGGTGGTGGGGGCGGCGCTGCCGGTGCTGGCGACGTTGCTGCTGGCCGATGTGCTGCCGGTGCCGCCGGTGGTGGGGGTGTTCTGGAAGCCGCTGGGGCTGGCGGCGCTGTTCGGGATGCTGACGGCGGCGAGTTTCGCGCTGTGGCCGCTGGGGCGGGCGATGCGGATTCCCGGCGCGGCGCTGTTCCGCGAGGCGGTGCTGCCGAGCGGGGTGCGGCCGCCGGGCTGGCTGGCGGTGGCGAACGTGGCGTTGGTGGCCGCCCTGGTGGGGCTTGTGGTGGTGACGAGCCCGGAGCGGGGCTTCGCGCTGTGGTTCTGCGCGGCCTCGGCGATGACGCTGGGGCTGTTCCGGGTGGGCGGCTGGGCGCTGATGGCGGCGGCGCGGGTGATGCCGCATGGCAGGCAGGCCTGGGCGCAGCTGGGGCTTTCCAACCTGCACCGGCCCGGCGCGGCGACGCCGCTGATGCTGGTGTCGGTGGGGCTCGGGCTATCCACATTGGCGGCGGTGGTGCTGATCCAGGGCAATGTGCGGCGCCAGGTGGCGGAGCAGTTGCCGCAGCGGGCGCCGAGCTTCTTCTTCATCGACATCCAGAACGACCAGTTGCAGCAGTTCAAGGACATCCTGGCCGGGCAGCCCGGCGTGGGCGAGGTGCGGCACGTGCCCAGCCTGCGGGCGCGGATCGTGGCGGTGGCGGGGGTGCCGGCGGACCAGGTGCAGACCACGCCGGAGACCGCGTGGGCGCTGCGCGGGGACCGTGGGCTGACCTATGCCGCCACGCCGCCGGAGGGCACGCGGCTGGTGGCCGGGGCGTGGTGGCCGGCGGATTACCAGGGGCCGCCGCTGGCTTCGTTCGATGCCAAGATCGCGGCGGGCTGGGGGCTCAGGATCGGCGACGTGATCCGGGTGAACGTGCTGGGGCGGGATATCGACCTGAAGGTGGCCAATCTGCGCGAGATCGCCTGGCGCAGCATGGGGATCAACTTCACCATGGTGGCCAGCCCCGGGCTGCTGGAGCGGGCGCCGCACAGCCATGTCGCGACGGTGCGGGCCGATCCGGCCGCGCAGCCCCAGGTGCTGCGGGCGGTGACGGATGCCCTGCCCAATGTCTCCGGCATCCGGGTGGAGGAGGTGCTGCGGACGCTGACCGAGCTGCTGGAGCGGATTGCGGCGGCAATGGCGGCGACGGGGTCGCTGACCCTGGCCAGCGGTGGGCTGGTGCTGGCCGGCGCGGTGGCGGCGGGGCAGCGGCAGCGGATCCGGGAGGCGGTGATCCTGAAGACGCTGGGGGCGACGCGGTGGCAGATCCGCACGGCGTGGCTGGTGGAGTTCGGCATTCTGGGGGCGGTGGCCGGGCTGCTGGCCGCGGCGGTGGGCACGGCGGCGAGCTGGGGGGTGGTGCGGTTTCTGATGCAGGCGGACTGGGCGTTCCTGCCGGGCACGCTGGCGGCGACCGTTCTGGCCTGCATCGCGATGATGTTGCTGGTGGGATTCGCCGGCACGGAGGCGGCGCTGCGGGCGCGCGCGGCGCCCTTGCTGCGCAACGAATAGGCCCGAAACGAGCGGCAATGGGGGCGGCAGGCGAACATTACAGGGAATTCGCTTGAACGCGGTGCGGGTATCACCAAAATGACGGATCAACAGGCATCCCGCCTGATCAGGGAAGCGACACCGATGGCTCTCAGTCCTGACTATCGCGCCTATCCCGGCGTCGGCCGCGCGGCGGACTCCGCGGCCGTCATCGATGCCGGCCTGCGCGCCTACATGCTGCGCGTCTACAACTGGATGACCTCTGGCCTGGTGCTGACCGGCATCGTGGCCTACGGCATCGTGAGCGTGCCGGCGATCTACGAGATGTTCTACCCGGCGGTGATGACGCCGCGCGGCGTGCGCCATGTTCCCGGCGTGCTGGCCTATGTGGCGATGTTCGCGCCGCTGGCCTTCATGCTGGTGCTGAGCTTCGGCGTGAACCGTCTGTCCAAGACCGCGGTGCAGGCGCTGTTCTGGGCGTTCTGCATAGCGATGGGCGCCAGCATCACCAACATCTTCAAGGTGTACACCGGCCAGAGCGTGACGCAGGTGTTCTTCGTGACCGCGGGCACCTTCGCGGCGATGAGCCTGTATGGCTACACCACCCGTGCGGACCTGACCAAGCTGGGCGGGTTCCTGATCATGGGCCTGATCGGCATCATCATCGCCGGCCTGGTGAACATGTTCGTGGGCAGCTCGGCCCTGGCCTTCGCCATCACGGTGATCGGCGTGTTCATCTTCGTGGGCCTGACCGCCTATGACACGCAGCGCATCAAGGCCGACTATGTCCAGTATGCCTACGCCTATGGCCCCGACGAGGCCGGCAAGCGCAGCGTGATGGACAGCCTGAGCCTGCTGCTGAACTTCATCAACCTGTTCATGCTGCTGCTGCAGCTGATCGGGGTGCGCAGCAACAGCGACTGATCCCACGGGATCGCCGCAAGGAGGAGGGCCCCGGGGGCAACCCCGGGGCCTTTCTTTATGCTTATCGTAAAGAACCGTTTTTGCAATAATAACGGCGGCGTCCGGGCCTCCCCCATGGGGGTGCGGATTGGAGGAAGGGGTGACACGCGCGGTCAGCGGGCGGCGCGCGGGCGCTGCGGCGGCAGGGGAGGAGATGGAGTCCGGGCGTGCTGCGCATGCCGCGATTGCGGATTCCGGGCAGGATCCAGTCCGGCAGGAAGCCAAGGGCGACCGCTGCGGCATAGACCGGGGCATCCGGGGCAAAGGCCGCGACGAAGCTGGGCGGGAGTTCGTCCCCACGTTCCAGCATCCGGCGATACCCGGCCGGCAGGCGCCGGACGAGCCATGTCAGCAGCCACGCCTCCAGCGCCGCACGCAGCCACGCGCGCACACCTGTGGCGTGCGGGCGCGGGGCCGGCGGGGTGGAGGGGGTGCTTGACATGCGGTCATTATAATTAACTTAAATCCCCGATGGAAAAGGTTTTTTCACGGCCTGGAATCAGGAAGAAAGCGTCTTCTTTTTTCTGAAGAAAAAAGAAACAAAAAAGACTTCATTCGTTCGCAAACGAAAACCGCCTCGTCCAGCCGATCAGGCGGAACGAGGCGGCGATGCAGCAAGGTCAAAAAAGTTTTTTGGTTCTTTTTTTCAAAAAAGAACCGCTTCCTTTCTTCCCTAAAGAGTCTTGAGGAAATTCCCCAACTTGATCAGCGCCGTCATCTTGTCGGTCTGGTCCAGGGCCCCGAGTTCGGCGGCCAGGCGGTCCATGGCGGCTTCGTAGATCTGGCGTTCGGAGAAGCTTTGGTCAGGCTGGCCGGCGTTGCGGTGCAGGTCGCGCACCACTTCGGCGATGGCGGCGGGGTCGCCGGAGTTGATCTTGGCTTCGTATTCCTGGGCGCGGCGCGACCACATGGTGCGCTTGACGCGGGCGCGGCCTTTCAGCACGGCCAGGGCTTCGTCGAAGATCTTGCGGGTGGCCAGCTTGCGCAGCCCGGCGGAGCGGGCCTTGGAGACCGGCACGCGCAGGGTCATGCGGTTTTCCTCGAAGGTGATGTGGATCAGCTCGAGGTGGTGGCCGGCGATTTCTTCCTTGGCGATCTTCTCGACCTTGCCGACGCCGTGGGTGGGATAGACGACGTAGTCGCCTTCGGCGAAGGATTCGTCCTTGTTGGAGGCGCGGGAGACGGCCGGCCGGCCGCCATGCATGACGGGGCGCTGCGGCTGCGCCTCGGCCTGGGCGGGCCGGGCGGCAGGCGCCTCCGCGGGGGCGGGGGTGGCGGCGGGGGCTTCGTTGGCTGAGGCTGTCACGATCTGGCTGGTCTCAATCTGGGGTTTGGCCACGGGCTTCGGCGCGGGGGCCGGGACCGGGGCGGTGGCGGGGCGGCGCGCCGGCGCGGGGGCCGGCGCGGGTGTGACGGAACGAAGGCTGGTGGCTGCCACGACGGCCGGCTGGGCGGCGGCGGTCTTGCTGGCAGCGGGCTTGGCAGCGGGAACAGGAGCGGGCGGGGCTTGCTTGGCAGCGGCAGGGGCGGCGGCAGGCGCCTTGGCCGGTGCGGCCTTGGCGGATTGAGCCTTGGGCGCGGCGGGCTTTGCCGCGGGAGCCTTGGCCGGGGTGGGCTTCGCGGCGGCTGGAGCGGCTTTCGCGGTGGGTTTCGCGGCGGTGGCCTTGGCGGGCGCGGCCTTGGCAGGCGCTGCCTTGGCGGGTTCGGCGGCCGGCGCCGGCTTTGCGGCCCCTGCCCGTTTCGATGCCCCCTTGGTGGCGGGAGCCGTTTCCTTGACCACGCCTTGCGACCGCTCCGTCGCTGCGGATGCCTTCATGGCGAACCTCGTCTGCCTGAATCCACGCCCAATCCAGTCACAAAGCCCAACGCACGGCACGGGAATGCCGATATGCGGCGAACGGGGATCCTCCCCGCAACGCCGCGCCATCCCCGAACCCGTGCTGATCGGGGCCGAGCGCCACGGATCACGTGTCCGCGATCGCGGCCGTCCTCTGCCCGTATCGGGAGCATAGCACAAAATTCACGCGACGTCAGGGGGTCAGCGCGCGATCACGCACCTCGTGCTCAGCTTTCGGGCAGATAACGGTTCAGGCCTTGCCGGGCTCCGGCGAAAAGAGGTCGGCCTTGCCCGGCTTGCCCTTCCAGTCGTCGGCATCGGCCGGGGCCTCGCCCTTGCGGGTGATATTGGGCCAGAGCGCCGCGTAGGTGCGGTTCTGCTCGGCCCAGGCAGCGGCCTTGTCGTCGCTGTCGGGCAGGATGGCCTCGGCAGGGCATTCCGGTTCGCAGACGCCGCAATCGATGCATTCGTCCGGGTGGATCACCAGCATGTTCTCGCCGACGTAGAAGCAGTCCACCGGACAGACCTCCACGCAATCCATGTACTTGCACTTGATGCAGGCTTCGGTGACCACATAGGTCATCGGCGGCTCTCCGGTCCGGATCTGGGGCGGCGCTCAGGGCTCTGAGGCCGACGGGGGATATGGCGCCGTTTCCGGCCCCGGGCAAGAGAGCGCGCCGGCAGGCGGAATCTCGCGGTAGAGCGTGGCCGCCTCGCTGGCCGGGCCGCGGCGGGCGGCAAGCGCCAGGACCTGCAGCACGCGCACCTGGCCGCGCAGGGGCAGGGTGACGACATCGCCGACGCGCAGGCGGGCGTGCGGCTTCTCCGTGGGCAGGCGGTTGATGCGCAGGCCGCCCTGGCCGACGAGGGCGGCGCAGTCTGACCGGTGCTTCATGAAGCGGGCGCACCAGAGCCATTTGTCGATGCGTTGCCAGAAGATGTCCTCGGTATCGCTCACGTGAAGGGCCTTATCGGGGAGGGCGGAGCTGGGCCAGGGCGGCGAAGGGGCCGTGGGCGCGGGGGGGCTCGGCGGCGGGGGCCTCGGGCCGGCGGCGGCGCAGCGGGGTGACCATGGCGGGCGCGGGCGGGCCGAACTGGCCCGGTGCCAGGGCGGCGGCGGGCAGCACGCGGAAGCCGAGGCCGCGCAGCACGGCGGGCAGCAGGTCTGCCTTGATCGACAGGCGGGGCGCGAGATCCGGCGGCAGGGGGGCCGGGCGGGCGCGGGCGGCCCAGGCCAGCTCGGCGCCGATGCGCTCGGCGATGTCGAGCCGGACGAGCACGGGGCCGGCGGTGACCCAGCCCATGGCGGCGGCGAAGCCGGATGGCCAGGCGGGGGGTGGGGGGAAGGAGACCAGGCCGGGGTTGGCCGGCTCCGGCGCCGGAATGGCTTCAAACAGGGCCCAGAGCGCGGTGCGCAGCCGGGCGGCGCCGGGCTTGAGCATGGCCGGCATGTAGAGCGCGTGGCGGCCGGTGCGCACGCCCATGGATTTCAGCACCTGGCGCTGCTGGGGGGAGAGGTCGTGGTCCGGCTCCAGCGCCGGGGTGACGCCGAGGCCCTCGGCGACGCGGTGCAGCGGGCCGCGCAGGGCGGGGGCGGCGCGGGCGGCGGTGGCGGCGAAGAGGGGGGCGAGGGCGGCGCGCAGGTACTCGTCCAGGAAGCGTTGCAGGCGGGTGCGCAGGCGTTCGCGCTGGGCGCCATCGAGCAGCGGGCTGTCCTTTACCTCCACGAGGGGGCGCAGGCGGGAGGCACCGGGGCGCAGGGTGGCGATGGCATGGCCGTCCCACAGCAGGGCGGGCGGGGACAGTCGGAGGGTGATGTCCTCGTCCGGGGCGGATTCCAGGCGGGCGACGCGGCGCGGGATCTCCTCGCCCAGGGCGCGGCGGGCGGCGCGCAGGACGAGCTTGCGCTCGTCGCCTTCCGTGTCCGGGTCCGGCGCGAAGGTGAAGCCCTCGATATGGCCGACGGGGTGGCCTTCCACGATGACCTCGCCGCGGCGGGTCACGGCGGAAAGCAGGGCTTCGGAGGCGCCGGGGTCGAGGCGGCGCATCAGCAGGGCGGCGCGGCGATCGACGAAGCGGGCGGTGAGTTTCTCGTGCAGGGCGTCGGACAGGAGGTCTTCGGCTTCGCGGGCGCGGGCCTGCCAATGCAGGGCGTCGCGCACCCAGTCGGTGCGGGCCGCGATGTAGGACCAGACGCGCACGCCGGAGAGGCGCTGCATCAGCGTGTCGATATCGCCGTCGGCGCGGGTGAGGGCGGCGATCTGGCCGGCGATCCAGTCGGTGGGGATGGCGCCTTCCTTCACCACATGGGCGAAGATGCGGGCGCAGAGGCGGGCGTGGCTGTCATCGGCGATCTTGCGGAAATCCGGCACCTGGCAGGCATCCCACAGCGTGCGCAGGCGGGAGCGGCCGCGGGCCAGGGCGCGGATGTCGGGGTCCCGCGCCAGGGTGGCCAGGGTTTCGAGGTCGCTGGCCTCGTTGCCGCGGATCAGGAGCGGGACGGGGGGCGGGGCCTGGAGCGAGGCGAGCAGGGCGTCGATATGGGAGAAATCGAGCGTGGCGTTGCGCCAGAAGAGCTGTTCGAGGGGCTCGAAGCTGTGGCCTTCCACGGCGCGGACCACGTCCTCATCGAGGGGGCGGCATTGGCCGGTGGTGCCGAAGGTGCCGTCGCGCATGCCGCGGCCGGCGCGGCCGGCGATCTGGGCAACCTCCGTGGCCAGCAGCGGGCGCGGGCGGTGGCCGTCGAACTTGGACAGGCCGGCGAAGGCGACGTGGTTCACGTCCATGTTAAGGCCCATGCCGATCGCGTCGGTGGCGACCAGGAAATCCACCTCCTTGTCCTGGTAGAGGGCGACCTGGGCGTTGCGGGTGCGCGGGCTGAGGCGGCCCATCACCACGGCGCAGCCGCCGCGGCGGCGGCGGATGGCTTCCGCGATGGCGTAGACCTCGGCGGCGCTGAAGGCGACCACGGCGCTGCGCGGCGGCAGCTTGGTGAGCTTGGCCGGGCCGGTATGGGTGAGCTGGGAGAGGCGGGGGCGGGTTTCGACGCTGAGGCCGGGGACGAGGCGTTGCAGCAGGGGGCGGATGGTCTCGGCCCCCAGGAACATGGTTTCCACCAGGCCGCGGGCGTGCAGCACGCGGTCGGTGAAGACGTGGCCACGATCGGGGTCGGCGCAGAGCTGGACTTCGTCCACCGCGAGGAATTCCACGTGGCGGTCGAGCGGCATGGCTTCCACCGTGCAGGCGAACCAGCGCGCCTCGGGCGGGACGATCTTTTCCTCGCCGGTGATGAGGGCGACGTGGCGGGCGCCCTTGCGGGCAACCATGCGGTCGTAGTTCTCGCGGGCCAGCAGGCGCAGCGGGAAGCCGATGATGCCGGAGGCGTGCGCCAGCATCCTCTCGATCGCAAGGTGCGTCTTTCCCGTGTTGGTGGGGCCGAGGACGGCCTTCACCCGGGGAGCGAATCCCGTCATGCACTTATGGTTGGATGCTGCGGTGCAAAATGCAAGCCAGCCATGATGACGGGCGGGTGAAGTCGTTGAATCAGCACGAACGCCCTACATATCCAGGCACGAATCGATCGGCTTGCGTGGAGCGTGGACGATGACGACAGACGACCAGACGGTGGAACGGCATGATTTCGGGGCCGAGGTGGGGCGGTTGCTCGACCTGGTGGTGCACTCGCTGTACTCGGAGCGGGAGATCTTCCTGCGCGAGCTGGTGGCCAATGCGGCCGATGCGACGGACCGGCGGCGCTTCGAGGCGCTGACCGATGCGGCGCTGACACCCCCGGAGGGGGCGTGCGTGCGCATCGTGCCGGACAAGGCCGGGCGGACGCTGACGATCCTGGACCAGGGGATCGGCATGGATCGCGCGGAGATGATTTCCAACCTGGGCACGATCGCACGCTCGGGCACGCGGGCCTTCGGGGAGACGCTGAAGGACGCGGCGCCGGAGCAGCGGGTGAGCCTGATCGGGCAGTTCGGGGTGGGGTTCTATTCCGCGTTCATGGTGGCCGACCGGGTGGAGGTGACGTCGCGCAAGGCGGGGTCGGAGGATGCCTGGACCTGGGCGAGCGAGGGGGCCGGGCAGTTCACGCTGGCGCCGGCGAGCCGGGAGCAGGCGGGCACCGAGATCGTGCTGCACCTGAAGGCGGATGCCGACGAGTATCTGGACCCGATGCGGCTTGAGGCGATCGTGCGCAAATGGGCCGATCACGTGACGATCCCGGTGATGATTGCGCGCGACGGGGAGGATGTGGCGGCGAACGAGGGCACGGCGCTGTGGCGCAAGAGCCGCTCGGAGCTGACGGAGGAGGACTACACCGGGTTCTACCGCGGCATCGGCCTGTATTTCGACGCGCCGGCGGCCACGGTGCACTGGCGGGCGGAAGGGATGGTGGAATTCCATGCCCTGCTGTTCATCCCCGGCATGAAGCCGTTCGAGCCCGGCGGGGAGCAGGAGCGGGTTTCGCGGGTGCGGCTGCATGTGAAGCGGATGTTCATCACCGACCGGGCGGAGCTGCTGCCGGTGTGGCTGCGCTTCATCCAGGGCGTGGTGGATACCGACGACCTGCCGCTGAACGTCTCGCGCGAGATGCTGCAGGCGACGCCGGTGCTGGCGCGCATCCGCCGCGCGGTGACCAACCGGGCGATCACGGAGCTGAAGAGCCAGGCCAAGGACGCCGAGGCCTACGCCAAGATCTGGAACAATTTCGGCTCGATCATCAAGGAAGGCGCCTGGGAGGATGCCGAGCACCGGGCGGATATCGCCGGGCTGCTGCGCTTTTCCTCCTCCACGCAGGAGGAGTTGGTTTCGTTCTCGGACTATGTGGGGCGGATGAAGGAGGGGCAGGAGGCGATCTACTACCTGGCGGGCGACGATGTGGCCTCCCTGAAGCGGTCTTCGCAGCTGGAGGGGTTCCGGGCGCGCGGGATCGAGGTGCTGCTGATGGCGGATTCCATCGATGCGTTCTGGCCCGAGCGGCTGGATGCGTTCGAGGGCAAGAAGCTGGTGAGCGTGACGCAGGGCGCGGCGGATTTGGCGAAGATCGCGCCCGAGAGCGCGCCGGAGGGCGAGGCCGCGGAGACGGAGGCGCTGGTGCCGGCGCTGAAGGCGGCCCTGGGCGATGCGGTGTCGGACGTGCGCACGACAGACCGGCTGGTGGACAGCGCGGTGGTGCTGGCGGCGGGCGGCGCCGGGGCCGATTTGCAGATGCAGCGGCTGCTGCGCCGGGCCGGGCGGGCGGGCATGACCGGGGCGCCGGTTCTGGAGATCAATCCGCGGCATGGGCTGATCGCGGCGCTGGCCGCACAGGTGGCGGCCGGCGAGGACATCGAGGCCAGCGCGGGCATGCTGCTGGACCTCGCCCGCATCCAGGACGGCGATGCGCCGCGCGACCCGGCAGGGTTTGCCCGCGCGGTGGAGGCGCGGCTGGCCGCGGCGCTGGCGCGGGGGTAGGCCCCGCACGGCGGCCAGGGAGCGCGGCGCATACGGCGGCAGTCGTTGCATTTGACAAAAGAATCGCGGAAAGGTGAGTCTTCAGGCGGGTTACGGATATTTTAGCAACATTACGTCCGCCACCCCCGTAACGAGCTTGTCTTCCTGGCACCGTGGTGTCATGTGGAGCGGTGACGCATCGACTCCGTCGGGGACGAGTCACGACTGAAAGGTTTGCCGATGTCCGACCAGGGGCTGCCGTTCATCGGGCATGCGCAGGGTGCCAGGCGTGTGCATGCCGTGCGGCCGGCGGGGCTGGAGGCGTGGCTCGCCGGGCTGCCGGCGGCGCAGGCGGCGTTCCTGCGCGGCAGCTTGTTCACTGCCAAGGCGCAGGAGGTGCGACTGCTGCCGGGGCCGGAGGGTGTGGAAGGCGCGGTGCTGGGCCTCGGCCAGGAGCGCGGGCCGCATGGCTTCGGCGCCCTGCCTTTCGCGCTGCCGGAGGGTGACTGGGCGCTGGCCCCGGGCGACTACGACACGGAGGCGGCGGTGCTCGGCTTCGGGCTGGGTGCCTATCGCTACAGCGCGTTCCGTGCCCCGCGGCGCGCGCCGGCACGGCTGGTGGTGGGCGCGGGTGCGGGGCGGGCGGTGTCGCAGGTGAGTGCGGCATGGCGGGTGCGCGACCTGATCAATGCGCCGGCCAATGTGCTGGGCCCGGCCGAGCTGGCCGCCGCCGCGGTGGCGCTGGCCGACGCGCACAAGGCCGGCTGGACGCTGACGGAAGGCGCCGAGCTGGAGCGGGAGTATCCCACGGTGGCCGCGGTGGGCCGCGGCTCCGAGCGGGCGCCGGTGGTGGCGACGTTCCGCTGGCAGGGCAGCAAGGCCGGGGCCGAGGCGCCGCTGGTGTCGCTGTGCGGCAAGGGCGTGTGCTTCGACACCGGCGGCTACGACCTGAAGCCGGCCAGCGGCATGCTGCGGATGAAGAAGGACATGGGCGGCGCGGCCACGGTGCTGGGCCTGGCGCAGCTGATCATGGAGGCGGACCTGCCGGTGCGGCTGGTGGTGCGGATCGGCTGCGTGGAGAATTCGGTCTCGGGCCGGGCGATGCGGCCGCTGGACGTGATCCGCACCCGGCGCGGGCTGGCGGTGGAGGTGGGCAACACCGATGCCGAGGGACGGCTGGTGCTGTGCGACCTGCTGGCCGAGGCATCGGACGAGGCGCCGGCGCTGCTGGTGGATTGCGCAACGCTGACCGGCGCGGCGCGAGTGGCTGTGGGGCCGGACCTGCCGGCGTATTTCACCAATGACGATGGCTGGGCGGCGGCGCTGGAGGCGGCTTCGGTGCGCCAGCACGACCCCGTTTGGCGGTTGCCGCTGTGGGATGGCTACGATTCCTGGCTCGATAGTCCGGTTGCGGACCTGAACAACGTGTCCTCCCGCCCCATGGCCGGGGCGGTGGTTGCGGCTTTATTCATGCGTCGTTTCCTGGCACCCGGAACTTCCTGGCTCCATTTCGATCTTTATGCATGGAACGACTCCTCCCGCCCCGGACGACCGGAGGGAGGCGAGGCCCAGGCGATGCGAGCCGTCTGTGCCGCGATCGAGGCGAAGCTGCTCGCCGCCTGAACCGCCGACCCCCCTGGGGGGCGCCGCCGGATGCGCCCCCACCGCAAGAACGCCGCGCCCGGCATGTGTTCGGGTGTGGCGTACCAAAGACGGCACTCACTCTGAAAGGACCCTGTTATGGCTGCCAACGCGACTCCCGAGAACCTGGTGGGCGTGCTGCGAGATACGGTGGTCGCGCTGGTGCGTCGCGACGGGCCGGATCTGTCGGCGCGCCAGCTCGGCGTTTTCCTCACCTGCTACCTGCAGGAAGGTGCGCATACCGTGCGCGGCCTCGCGGCCGAGCTGAACGTTTCCAAGCCCGCCATCACCCGCGCGCTGGACCGGCTGGGCGAGCTGGACCTCGCCCGCCGCAAGGTGGACCCGATGGACCGGCGCTCCGTGCTGGTGCAGCGCACGCTGAAGGGCACCGCCTTCCTGCGTGACCTGCGCAGCATCATGGCCGAGGCACAGTCCACAGCGCGCAAGGCCGCCGGTGCCGAGGCGCCGAAGAAGGCCGCGAACGGCTGAGGCTGCGCCGCCGCCGATCCGATCCGGCCGGGGCCTGCAGGGAAGCCTCGGCCGGAGCGGGTGCGGCTGGCGGGAATGGCTGGCGGGATCGCCGTGCGCGTGATGTGATGCGCGGATGGTGAACCCGTACGATCCCGCGACTTCCGGCTATCCGCGCGACATGGTCGGCTATGGCCGCAACCCGCCCGACCCGCGCTGGCCCGGCGGCGCGCTGCTCGCGCTGAACATCGTGGTGAACTACGAAGAGGGCGGCGAGAGCAGCGTGCTGCATGGCGACCCGCAATCGGTTGCCTTCCTCACCGAACACATCACTGCCCCCGTGGTCGGGCGCCGGGCGCTGACGGCGGAGAGCCTGTGGGAATACGGCAGCCGGGTGGGGTTCTGGCGGCTGTGGCGCGTACTCACGCGGCGCAAGCTGGCCACCACCTGCTATGGCGTGACCATGGCGCTGGGCCGCAACCCCGAGGCGGTGGCGGCGATGAACGAGGCGGGCTGGGAAATCGCCAGCCACGGGCTGCGCTGGAACATCGATGCGCCGGCCGACGAGGAAGGCGAGCGCGCGGAGATCGCGCATACGCTGGCGTTGCACCAGGAGATCACGGGGGCGCCGGCGCTGGGGTGGTACAACCGCTCCTCCGCGCGCACCTACAAGCTGCTCAGCGAGCATGGCGGGCTGCTGTATTTCGCCGACAACTATGCCGATGACCTGCCGTTCTGGGCCGATGTGGCCGGCACGCCGGAATTGTTCGTGCCCTACACGCTGGAAGCCAACGACATGCGCTTCGCGGTGCCGGGCGGGTTTCCGGATGGCGATGCGTTCTTCACCTACCTGAAGGACACGTTCGACGTGCTCTACCGCGATGGGCAGGAAGGGCGGCCGCGGATGATGAGCCTGGGGCTGCACGGGCGGCTGGCAGGGCGGCCGGGCCGGACGGCGGCGCTGGAGCGCTTCCTGGATTATGTCGGCAGCCACGAGCGTGTGTGGGTGGCGTCCAGGGCCGATATCGCGCGGCACTGGCGGGCGAACTTCCCACCGCCGGCGACGATCATCCAGCGCTGGTAGCACGCGGCCCGGCCGGGAACACGGCCGGTGCAACGGTTTGTTTACGCGGCGGCATCACGGTGCGGGGCCTTTATGCCCAGGAGTTGCCCCGACCATGCCGGATGCATCGAGCATCGCCGCGCCCGCGCCACACCTGGCGAGCGACGCGGTTCTGGACCTGCTGACGCGCTGGCTGGCGCTGGGCGGGATGCAGCAGCGCGCCTTCCTGGCGATGACCGAGGAGATCAGCGCGACCTCCCACCTGATCGAGGACAGCACCGCGACATTGACGGCGCGGTTCCGCGAGCTGGCCCGCGCCGCGGTGGCGCAGGCCGGGCGGGTGCGCGGCATGGCGGCGATCGCGCGCGAAGTGGAGGTGGCCGGCACGCGGATGGCCACCACCGATGTGGTGGCGATGGTGGAGACCGCGGTGGTGGAGGCCGGCGAGGGGCTGCGCCGCATCTCCGGCCAGGCCGGTGCCATGGTGCAGGCGCTGGACACCGTGGTGGACGACATGGTGGAGGTGGAGAAACTCGTTGCCGAGATCGAGAAGATCAACACCAAGGCGCGCTACGTGGCGCTGAACGCGGCGATCGAGGCGCACCGGGGCGATGGCGGCAGCGACGGCAGCGGCGGCACGGGCGGCGCGTTCAAGGTGATCGCGCATGAGCTGAAGGATCTGTCGCTGCAGACGGATGGGATCTCCCGCCAGGTGCGGGAGCGGGTGGGGGTGATTGCCCGGTCCGTGCGCTCGGCGCACCAGCGGCTGCGCGGCGTGGCGCAATCGGGCGGCGGCGAGGACGGCACCACCCGGGCGCGGCTGGATGCGGTGCTGGCTGGGCTGGTGGCGCAGAACGGGGCGATGACGGCAATCCTGGACGAAAGCTCCACCGCCTCGGACGAGATCGCGGAGACGGTGGCCGGGCTGGTGACGGGCGCGCAGTTCCAGGACCGCGCCTCCCAGCACCTGGCGCATGTGGCGGATGCGCTGGAGGCGGTGGGGGCGATGGCGACCGGGCTGGGCGAGGAGACGCGGGCGGGCGTTCCAGGGTTGCCGGAGCCGGACGACGCAGCAGAGCGCGCCCTGATCGATCGATTGCTGGACGGCCAGACGCTGAGCGCCGTGCGGCGGCGCTTTGTGGACCGGTTGCAGGGCGGGCAGGGCGAACTGACGGAAGCGGGGGCGGAGGCGGGCGGCGACGTAGAACTTTTCTGATGTGTCAGATGTGCCAAAAATGAACTTTACGACAGGTTTTCCTTAACTTCTCGGGACCAAAAGGAACGGCACCGCTGCCGGGCATTTCCGGCGAAAAGCCGGGGTGCCCCGAATGCCTGCCGAACCCAATTCATCCCTTTCCTTCCGGCTTCCCGCAGCGCTCGATCTGGGCGCGGCGCAGGAGCTGCTGCAGCGGCTGCGCGATGGGCTGGCCGATGGCGCGCCGGCCGGCGGGCTGGTGCTGGATGGCAGCGCGGTGGAGCGCATCTCGGTGCCCTGCCTGCAGGTTCTGGCCGCGGCGCGGCGCGCGGCGGGCGACGCAGCGGCATTCCGGATTGTGGGTGCCTCGACCGCGCTGGTGGCCGCGGTTGCCGATCTCGGCCTTTCGGCCGCCCTTCCCATGGAGAGCTGACATGGCCAAGCGCGTGATGACCGTGGATGATTCGAAGACGATGCGCGACCTGGTGGCGTTCACGCTGCGCGAGGCCGGCTTCGAGGTGAGCGAGGCGGAGGACGGCAAGAAGGCGCTGGCAGCCCTTCAGGCCGCGCCGGTGGACGTGGTGATCACCGACCTCAACATGCCGCACATGGACGGGGTGACGCTGATCCGCTCCTTGCGGACGCTGCCGGCGTTCCGCTCCACGCCGATCCTGATGCTGACCACCGAGTTCGACGCGGCGAAGAAGGCCGAGGGCAAGAGCGCGGGGGCGACCGGGTGGCTGGTGAAGCCGTTCGACCCGAAGAAGCTGGTCGACGTGGTGAACCGGGTGCTGGGATGAGCGGCTCCCCCCTCGACCAGCTGCGCGCCACCTATTTCGAGGAATGCGCGGAACTGCTGGACAGCGCCTATGCGCAGCTGAATGCGCTGCATGAGGGCGCGGGCGACGGCGAGACGATCCATGCGCTGTTCCGCGCCATCCATTCCATCAAGGGCGGCGGCGGCGTGTTCGGATTCGCCCGCATCGTGGCGCTGGCGCATGCGATGGAAACGCTGCTGGACCTGATGCGCGACGGCGCGGTGCCGAGCGACCCGGCGCGGGTGATGCTGGTGCTGCGCGGCGCCGACATCCTGGCCGATCTGTTGGGTGCGGAACGCAGCAACGGCACGGTGCCGGCCGGGATCGAGGACGGGCTGGTGGTCGACCTGGCGGAGGCGCTGGACGGGCATGGCGGGCCGCAGGAGGACGCGGCGGAGACCGGTGGCGCGCGCACGGAAGCAGGCTGGCGCATCCGCTTCGCGCCGCAGCCGGCGCTGTATCGCAACGCCAACGACCCGCTGCTGCTGGTGCGCGACCTGCGCCGGCTGGGGCCGGTGGAAGTGGTAGCCGATCTCTCCCGCCTGCCGCCCCTGGATGCGATGGACCCCGAGGGCGCGTACTGCGCCTGGACCTTCGAGCTGACCGCCGCGGCGACGCTGGCGCAGGTGGAGGAAGTGTTCGAGTTCGTTGTCGACGACTGCGACATGTCGATCGAGCCGCTGGGCGGCGCGGAGCCGGCAGCGTTTGTCGAGGCGGACGCCCCGGCCGAGGCGACAGTGCAGGCGCAGGCACCGGCGCGGGCCGAGATGGCCGCGCAGTCGGTGCGGGTGGACGTGGCGAAGGTCGACCGGCTGGTGAACCTGGTGGGCGAGCTGGTGATCAACCAGTCCATGCTGGTGCAGATGGGCAGCACGTTGCCGCCGGAGGTCTGCCCCGGGCTGATCGCCGGGTTGGAAACCCTGTCCCAGCACCTGCGGGAGTTGCAGGAAGGCGTGATGGCGATCCGCACGCAGCCGGTGAAATCCGTCTTCGGCCGGATGCCGCGGCTGGTGCGCGAGCTCTCGGCGCAGCTGGGCAAGGATGTCCGCCTGATCGTGACCGGCGAGGGCACCGAGATCGACAAGACGGTGGTGGAACAGCTGGCGGACCCGCTGACGCACCTGCTGCGCAATGCGCTGGACCACGGCGTCGAGTCGCCGGAGCAGCGCGTGGCGGCAGGCAAGCCGCCGCAGGGCACGGTGCTGCTCTCGGCCGAGCAGCGCAGCGGGCGGATCGTGATCGTGCTGGCCGATGACGGGCGCGGGATCGACCGGGCACGGGTGCTGGCGCGGGCCAGGGAGCGCGGGCTGGTGGCCGCCGATGCAAGCATGACCGATGGCGAGATCGACGAGCTGATCTTCCTGCCCGGCTTCTCCACCGCCGCCACCGTCTCCAGCGTATCGGGCCGGGGCGTGGGAATGGACGTGGTGCGGCGGAACATCCAGGGGCTGGGCGGCCGGATCGCCATCGAATCGGTCTCTGGCCAGGGCAGCCGCTTCATCCTGTCCTTGCCGCTGACGCTGGCGGTGATGGACGGGCTGGTGGTGTCGGTGGGCGAGGAAACCTACGTGGTGCCGATCACCTCCATCGTCGAAAGCCTGCGGCCGCGGCGGGAGGACATCCACCCGCTGGTGGGCGGCGGCGAGGTGCTGGCGATCCGCGGCGCCTATATCCCGCTGCTGAAGCTGGGCCGCCATTTCGGGATGAACGGCGCGATCGACGACCCCGCGCGCGGGATCGTGGTGATCGTGGAGACGGACAGCGCCGGCCAGCTTGGGCTGGTGGTGGACGAGCTGGTGGGCCAGCAGCAGATCGTGGTGAAGAGCCTGGAGTCCAACTACGGCCGCATCGGCGGCGTGAGCGGGGCGACCATCCTGGGCAATGGCCGCGTGGCGCTGATCCTGGACGTGGCCGGGCTTTCCGGCCCTGGCGAAAGACTGCAGCGGCGCGCGGCGCCGCAGGCCATCGCCCTGCAATAGGCGGGCATCCGGCTGGGCTGCCCATCGCGGCCATCCTTTTCAACGAACTGCGGCACAGGCCGCTTCTGGGAATCGCCTTCATGCATGTCGTACAGCCTACGCGCGCCTCCTTTCCGATGAGCCTCTTCGAACGACGCACCACCGCCGACAGGCGCGCCGCGGTGCGGGACATGGAGGCCAAGCTGGCCGCACTCGGCCGCAGCCAGGCGGTGATCGAATTCGGCATGGACGGCCGGGTGCTGGACGCCAATGCCAATTTCCTGTCGGTGCTGGGCTATTCGCTGGATGAGATCCACGGCCAGCACCACTCCATGTTCGTGGCGGAGTCGGAACGGATGAGCCCGGCCTATCGCGCCTTCTGGGATCGGCTGGCGCGCGGCGAATACGATGCCGGGCAATACAAGCGCATCGGCAAGGGCGGGCGGGAGGTGTGGATCCAGGCCAGCTACAACCCGGTGCTGGATGCCGGGGGCAAGCCGGCCAAGGTGGTGAAGTTCGCCACCGACATCACCGCCGAAAAGCAGAACACGGCCGACCTGATCGGGCAGATTGCCGCCATCGGCAAGTCGCAGGCGGTGATTTCCTTCGATCTGTCCGGCCGCGTGCTGGAGGCCAACGCGAACTTCCTGGGCACGCTGGGCTACACGCTGGAGGAGATCCGCGGCCAGCACCATTCCATGTTCGTGACGGAGGAGGAGCGCAACAGCCCCGCCTACCGGGCGTTCTGGGAACGGCTGGGGCGTGGCGAGTATGATGCCGGTCAGTACAAGCGCCTTGGCAAGGCCGGGCGCGAGGTGTGGATCCAGGCCAGCTACAACCCGATCCTGGATGCCGATGGCCGGCCTTTCAAGGTGGTGAAGTATGCCACCGACATCACCGCGCAGAAGGTCGCCACGGCCAACTTCGAAGGCCAGATCGCGGCGATCCACAAGGCGCAGGCGGTGATCGAATTCGGGCTGGACGGGCGCATCCTGGAGGCGAACGAGAACTTCCTGAACACGCTGGGCTATTCGGCCAACGAGGTGCGCAGCCAGCACCATTCCATGTTCCTCGACGCCGCCGAGCGGCAGACGCCGGAGTATCGCGCGTTCTGGGAGCGGCTGGGGCGCGGCGAATACGATGCCGGCCGCTACCGGCGGGTGGCCAAGGGCGGGCGCGAGGTGTGGATCCAGGCGAGCTACAACCCGATCCTCAACCTCAACGGCACGCCCTACAAGGTGGTGAAATACGCCACCGACGTGACCGAGCAGGTGCGCGCCGAGCAGGCGCTGCAGGCGGCGGTGGCCGAAACCGGCGCGATCGTGGCCGCCGCGCAGGTGAACGACCTCAGCCGGCGGATTTCGGTGGAGGACAAGCGCGGCCAGATCGCCGAACTGTGCACCGGCATCAACGGCATGCTGGATGCGATGGCGGTGCACCTGGCCGCGGCCGATGCGCTGAAAGCGGCGGTGGCGGAGACGCAGACGATCGTCTCGGCCGCCCAGGCCAATGATTTGAGCCAGCGGATCGACCTGGCCGGCAAGACCGGCGAGATCGCCGTACTGTGCGGTGGCGTGAACGCGATGCTCGACACGATGTCGAGCGTGGTCGCCTCCATCACCGAAAGCTGCGGCGCGCTTTCCACCGCGGCGCGCGAGATCGCGATGGGCAACACCGACCTGTCCCAGCGCACCGAGGAGCAGGCGAGCAGCCTGGAGGAAACCTCCGCCAGCCTGGAGGAGCTGACCGCCACCGTGCGCCAGAACGCCGACAACGCGCAGCAGGCCAACAAGCTGGCGGCCTCCGCCTCCGACATCGCCACCCGCGGCGGCGCCGTGGTGGGAGAAGTGGTGGAGACGATGGATGCCATCACCCAGGCCAGCCGCAAGATCAGCGACATCATCGGCGTGATCGACGAGATCGCCTTCCAGACCAACATCCTGGCGCTGAACGCCGCGGTGGAGGCGGCCCGCGCCGGCGACCAGGGCCGCGGCTTCGCGGTGGTGGCCAGCGAGGTGCGCAACCTGGCCCAGCGCAGCGCCAACGCGGCCAAGGAGATCAAGGCGCTGATCTCCGACTCCGTGGCCAAGGTGGACAGCGGATCGAAGCTGGTGTCGGCGGCCGGTCAGACGATGGGCGAGATCGTCGGATCCGTCCGGCGCGTGACCGACATCATGGCGGAGATCTCGGCCGCCTCGCAGGAACAGAGCGCGGGGATCGAGCAGGTGAACACCGCGGTGTCGCAGATGGACAAGATCACGCAGCAGAACGCCGCCCTGGTGGAGGAAGCGGCAGCCGCCGCCAAGTCCATGGAGGAGCAGACCGACGCGATGGCGCAGATGGTGTCGGAGTTCGTGCTCGATGGCGGGCATGTGCCGGCAGCGCCCGTGAAGGCGAAGCAGGCGCCGGCCGCAGCGCGCAAGGCCGCCCGCCCGGCCGGGCGCCCCGCCGCCCGTGCGGCCACGGCGGAAGAGGACTGGAAGGAATTCTAGGCCGGCATGCCACCATGAGCGCCGCCATGCTCGCCCCCCCGCCCGCCCCCCCCATGGGCGACGTGCCGCTGACCGACGAGGATTTCAGCGCGATCGCCGCCATGGTGCGGGAGCATTCCGGCATCGTGCTGACCAGCAGCAAGCGCGACCTGGTGTACAGCCGGCTGCGGCGCCGGCTGCGCGCGCTGCACCTCTCCTCCTTCGCCGACTACCGCGCCAGGCTGGTGGGCGCGGCGGGGGCGGAGGAGCTGGTGCGGATGATCAACGCGATCACCACCAACCTGACCGGCTTCTTCCGCGAGCCGCACCACTTCGACTACCTGGCCCAGCAGATGATCCCGGCGCTGCCCACCGGCTGGCAGCGGCTGCGCATCTGGTCGGCGGGGTGTTCCTCCGGCGAGGAGCCCTACACCGTCGCGATGACGCTGCGGCGCAGCCTGCCGGATATCGATTCCAGGGATGTGCGCATCCTGGCCACCGACATCGACACCGACATGGTGGCGCACGGGGCGGCAGGGCGCTACGCGATGGAGCGCGCCGCCGCGATCCCGGCCGAGCTGCGCCAGCGCTTCGTGCGCCGGGTGGATGGCAACACGGTGGAGATGGACCCGGCGCTGAAGGCGCTGATCGCGTTCAAGCCGCTGAACCTGCTGGGCGAGTGGCCGATGCGCGGGCCGTTCGATGCGATCTTCTGCCGCAACGTGGTGATCTATTTCGACAAGCCGACCCAGCGCGTGCTGTTCGACCGCTACGCGGACATGCTGAAGCCCGATGGGCTGCTGTTCATCGGCCATTCCGAAAGCCTGTTCCGCGTCAGCGACCGGTTCCAGCACCTGGGCCGCACCGTGCATCGGCGGATCAAGTGATCAGCCCGGCGGCACTGTCCGGCTGCAAGGTGGTGAAGATCGGGCCGGGGGAGATGCATGTGACGGGCGATCCCGGCGAAGTGATCCTGACCGTGCTCGGCTCCTGCGTGGCGGCCTGCGTGTGGGACCCGGCGGCGGCGGTGGGCGGGATGAACCATTTCATGCTGCCGCAACCGGGCACGCACAGCGAGGCCAGCACCGGCTCCTGGCACGGCACCGCCGCGCGGCTGCGCTACGGCAGCACGGCGATGGCGGACCTGCTGGAGCAGCTGCAGCGCCTGGGTGGGCGGCTGGACCGGATGGAGGCGAAGCTGTTCGGCGCCGCCCGGCTGGGCGTGGACCAGGGGATGGTGGGCGACGGCAATGCCCGCTTCGCCGAGGCCTACCTTGCCAGGCACGGCCTGCCGCTCCGGGCGCGGGAACTGGGCGGCGTCTGGGCGCGGCGGGTGGCGTTCCAGGCCACGACCGGCCGGGCCTTCATGACCGAACTGCGCGAGGCGGCGCCGGTCGAGCCCGCGATGGGCGCCCGCCAACGCGGCGCCCAAGATTCCGGGGCAAAGGGATAGCACATGCCGATCAAGGTCCTGATCATCGACGATTCCGCCCTGATCCGGCGGCTGCTGACCGATATCCTCTCCGCCGATCCGGCGATCGAGGTGGTGGGCACGGCCTCCGACCCGCTGATCGCGCGCGGACGCATCCGCACGCTGCAGCCGGATGTGCTGACGCTGGATATCGAGATGCCCAAGATGGATGGGCTGACCTTCCTGGAACGGCTGATGGCGCTGAGGCCGATGCCGGTGGTGGTGGTCTCGACCCTCACGCAGAAGAACACCGATGCGGCGCTGCGCGCGCTGGAACTGGGCGCGGTGGATTGCGTGGCCAAGCCGCTGGCCGACATCTCGTCCGGCATGCAATCCCTGGGCGAGGAGCTGGTGGCCAAGGTGAAGGCGGCCGCGCGCGCCCGGCCGCGGGCCCGCAACGCCACCCCGCCGCGATCGGCACTTTCGGTCGATCCGCGGCTTTCGACGGTGGGGCGGATCGTGGCGATCGGCGCTTCCACCGGGGGGGTGGAGGCGTTGCAGCAGGTGCTGATGCGCCTGCCCGCCACGGCGCCGGCGGTGCTGGTCACGCAGCACATGCCGGCCGGCTTCACCGCCTCCTTCGCCCGGCGGCTGGATGCGCAATGCGCGGTGACGGTGCAGGAGGCGACGGATGGGCGGCGGGTGCTGCCCGGCCATGTCTATATCGCGCCCGGCGCGCTGCACCTGGAGCTGGTGCGCACCGGCTCCCACCACGAATGCCGGGTACGGAATGGGGAGCTGGTCTCCGGCCACCGGCCTTCGGTGGACGTGCTGTTCCAGTCCGTCGCCACGGCGGCCGGGCGCTCGGCGGTGGGGATCATCCTCACCGGCATGGGGCGCGACGGCGCGGCCGGGCTGCTGGAGATGCGCCGTACCGGCGCGCGCACGCTGGGCCAGACGGAGGCGAGCTGCGTGGTCTATGGCATGCCCAAGGCGGCGATGCAGGCCGGCGCGGTGGAGGCGGAGTTCCCGTTGGACCGCATCGCCGAAGAGATCGTGCGCGTCTGAACCGGGGCCTCCTGCCCCCCCGGCATTGATCCTGCGCCGTTCCTGGCCCATCTAGGGCAGCTTCGATCAGAACGGCCGGAACACCGATGAAATACATTTCCACCCGCGGCCAGGCCCCCGTGCGCGATTTCGCCGGCGTGCTGCTGGCCGGGCTCGCCGAGGATGGCGGGCTGTATGTGCCCGAAACCTGGCCCCATTTCGGCCCGGCCGACTGGCGCGCCATGCGCGGCCTGTCCTACCCGGAACTAGCGGCCCGCGTGATGCAGCCCTTCGTCGGCGAAAGCCTGCCCGCGGCCACGCTGCAGCGGCTGTGCCGGGAGTCCTACGCCGGCTTCGGCCACCCGGCCGTGGTGCCGATGGTGCAGCTGGAAACGCATCTCTGGACACAGGAGCTGTTCCACGGCCCCACGCTCGCCTTCAAGGACATGGCGATGCAGCTGCTGGGCCGGCTGTTCGACCACGTGCTGGCCGAGCGCGACGAGCGCGTCACCATCGTGGGCGCCACCTCCGGCGACACCGGCTCGGCGGCGATCGAGGCCTGCGCCGGGCGGGAGCGGGTGGATATCGTGATCCTGCACCCCGATGGCCGCACCAGCGAGGTGCAGCGCCGGCAGATGACCACCGTGATGGCCCCCAACGTGGGCAACATCGCGGTCGATGGCAGCTTCGACGACTGCCAGGACCTGGTGAAGGCGATGTTCGCCGACGCCCCCTTCCGCCGCGAGGTCGGGCTTTCGGCGGTGAACTCGATCAACTGGGCGCGCGTGGCCGCCCAGATCCCCTACTACGTCGCCGCCGCCCTGGCGCTGGGCGCCCCGGACCGGGAGGTGGCCTTCGCCGTGCCCACCGGCAATTTCGGCAACGTGCTGGCCGCCTGGGCGGCGCGCCGCATGGGCCTGCCGGTGGCCCGCCTGGTGATCGGCTCCAACCGCAACGACATCCTCAGCCGCTTTATCGCCGGCAACGACATGAGCATGCGCGCGGTGGAACCCAGCCTTTCCCCCAGCATGGACATCCAGGTCAGCTCCAACTTCGAGCGCCTGCTGTTCGAGCTGCTGGACCGCGACGGCGCCGCCACCGCCGCCACCATGGCCAATTTTCGCGCCAACGGCCGGATGGAGGTGCCGCACGCCTCCTGGCAGCGCGCCACCGCGGTGTTCCACAGCCACACCGTGGACGACGAGGCCACGCTGGCCGAGATCCGCCGCCTGCACGAATCCGCGCGCTACCTGGCCGACCCGCATTCGGCCATTGGCATCGCGGCCGGGCGGGCCCACATGCCGGCACATGGCATTCCCATGGTGGCGATGGCCACCGCCCACCCGGCCAAGTTCCCCGACGCGATGGAGCGCGCCACCGGCCAGCGCCCCGCGCTGCCGGCCGCCCTTGCCGACCTTTATGACCGCCCCGAACGCTACACCCGCCTGCCCGCCGACCTCGCCGCCATCGAGGCCCGCGTGCGCGCCACCGTGCTGAGGAACGCCGCATGAGCGACAAACTGTCCGACGCCATCAAGGTCACCCGCCTCCCCTCCGGCCTCACGGTCGTCACGGAGCGGATGGACCGCGTGGAAACCGTCTCGCTCGGCGCCTACGTCGCCGCCGGCACCCGGCATGAAACGGCGGACGAGAACGGCGCCAGCCACTTCCTGGAGCACATGGCCTTCAAGGGCACGGAACGCCGCACCGCGGCCCAGATCGCCGAGGAGATCGAGGCGGTGGGCGGCCACATCAACGCCTATACCGCCCGCGAGCAGACCGCCTACTACGTGAAGGTGCTGAAGGAAGACATGGCGCTGGGCGCCGACCTCATCGGCGACATCCTCACCCACTCCACCTTCGACCCCGACGAGCTGGAGCGCGAGCGCGGCGTGATCCTGCAGGAGATCGGCCAGGCGAACGACACGCCGGATGACATCGTGTTCGACCATTTCCAGGAAACCGCCTATCCCAGCCAGCCCATGGGCCGCCCGGTGCTGGGCACGGAGCAGCGCATCCGCACCATGAAGCGCGACGCGCTGATGGGCTACATGAAGCGGCACTACACGGCCGCCAACACCGTGGTGGCCGCGGCGGGCAACCTGGAGCACGAGCATTTCGTCGAGCTGGCCGCCCGCCACTTTGCCGACCTGCCGGGCCATGCGCCCCCGCCGGCCCTGCCCGGCCTGTATGGCGGCGGCGAGTTCCGCGAGGACCGCGACCTGGACCAGGTGCACATCGTGCTCGGCTTCCCCTCGGTCGCCTATGCCGACCCGGATTTCTACCCGACCATGCTGCTCTCCACCCTGCTCGGCGGCGGGATGAGTTCCCGCCTGTTCCAGGAGGTGCGGGAGAAGCGCGGGCTGGTGTACTCCATCTATTCCTTCACCGCGCCCTGCATGGATGGCGGGCTGTTCGGCATCTATGCCGGCACCGGCGAGAGCGAGGCCGCCGAGCTGATCCCGGTCACGCTCGATGAGCTGCAGAAGGTGCAGGGCGAGGTGACCCTGGCCGAACTAGCCCGCGCCCGCGCCCAGGTGAAGGCCGGGCTGTTGATGTCGCTGGAAAGCACCGGCAGCCGCTGCGAGCAGCTGGCCCGACAGATCCAGGTCTTCGGCCGCGTGATCCCCACCGCCGAGACGGTGCAGAAGATCGAGGCGGTGGGCGTGGCCGATGTGCAGCGCGCCGCCGCCCGCCTGTTCCGCTCCGCCCCCACCCTGGCCGCCATGGGCCCGGCCGGCCAGGTGCCGGACGTGACCCGCATCCGGGAAAGGCTGGCGGCATGAGCGATGCCCTCAACCTGATGGCCGACCTTATCGCCCGCGCCCGCGCGGCGGGGGCGGATGCGGCCGACGCCGTGCTGGTGGCGGGCACCTCGCTCTCGGTGCAGCGCCGCCTCGGCCACACCGAGCAGCTGGAACGTGCCGAGGGCCGCGATCTCGGCCTGCGCGTGTTCGTGGGCAAGCGCCAGGCCATCGTCTCCTCCACCGCCGTCGACCCCGCCGGGTTCGCCGCGCTGGCCGAGCGGGCCGTGGCGATGGCAAAGGTGGTCCCGGAAGACCCGCATGGCGGGCTGGCCGCCGAAGCCGGGCCGGTGAAGGCGCTCGACCTCGACCTTGATGACCCCGCCGAGCCCGATGCCGCGGCCCTGATCGAAGCCGCCAACACCGCCGAGCAGGCCGCCCTGGCCGTTTCCGGCGTGACCAATTCCGAAGGCGGCTCGGCCGGCTATTCGCGCACCGAGATCGTGCTGGTCACCTCCGCCGGCTTTGCCGGCCGCACGGTCCGCACCGGCCATTCCATCTCCGCCACCGCCCTGGCCGGCACCGGCACCGGCATGCAGCGCGATTACGACTACACCTCGGCCGTGCACCTGTCCGACCTCGAAGACCCCGCCCTGATCGGCCGCAACGCCGGCGAGCGGGCGGTGAAGCGCCTCAACCCCACCCGCCCGAAAACCGGCAAGCTGCCGGTGGTGTTTGATCCCCGCGTGGCCGCCAGCCTGCTGGGCCACCTCGCCGGCGCGATCAACGGCGCCGGGGTGGCGCGCGGCACCAGCTTCCTGAAGGACAGCATGGGCCAGCGTATCTTCCCCGCCGGGATCACCATCATCGACGACCCGCACCGCCATCGCGGCCTGCGCTCGCGCCTGTTCGACGGCGAGGGCGTGGCCGGGCAGCGCATGGAGCTGGTGGCCAACGGCATCCTCACCACCTGGCTGCTGGACAGCCGCAGCGCCCGCCAGCTCGGCCTCGTCTCCACCGGCCATGCCAGCCGCGGCACCGGCGGCCCGCCCTCCCCCGGCCCCACCAACCTCTACCTCGCCCCCGGCACGCTGTCCCAGGCGGAGCTGATGGCAGACATCAAGGAGGGCCTCTACGTCACCGAGATGATCGGCATGGGCGTGAACGGCGTGACCGGCGACTACAGCCGGGGTGCGGCCGGGTTCATGATCCGCGACGGCGTGCTGGCCGAACCGGTGGCGGAGGTAACAATCGCCGGCCGCCTGCAAGACATCTTCGCAGGCCTGGTGGCCGCCAACGACCTGCGCCTGCGGCGTGGGATGGATTCACCCAGCGTCCGCATTACAGAAATGACACTCGCCGGCAGTTGATCAGCGCTCGAAACCGCGTGCGGTTGCGTTATATCCTGTTGGCTGAACGATAACCTTCAGGGAGTGCAACCTTTCATGCGCCGCTTCAACCTTCTGGCCGCCATCGCCGCGCTGGCACTCGTGCTGGCCCCGACCCTGGCCGACGCTGCGGCCGGACGCGGCAGTTCCCAGGGCAGCCGTGGCAGCCGCACCTACAGCGCGCCGCCGGCCACCAACACCGCCCCCGGCACCGCTGCCCCGATGCAGCGCAGCACCACCCAGCCCGGCAGCCCGGCCACAGCCGGCGCCGCCACGGCGGCCCAGCCCTCCCGCGGCCTGTTCGGCGGCGGCCTGATGGGCGGCCTCATGGGCGGCCTGCTCGGCGCCGGCCTGATCGGCATGCTGATGGGCGGCGGCTTCATGAGCGGCATGGCCGGCTTCATGGGCTTCCTGGGCCTGATGCTGCAGGTCGCGCTGGTCGGCGGGCTGATCTACTTCGCCGTCCGCTTCTTCCGTCGCCGCAACCAGCCCGCGCTGGCCACCGGCCCCATGGGCATGGAACGCCAGGGCGCGCCCGACCAGGGCATGATGCAGCGCACCGGCATGGGCGCCATGGGCGGCGGCGCTGCCCCCCAGGCTGCCCCGGTGGCGATCAGCCCGGAAGACTACCAGGCCTTCGAGACCCTGCTGCAGTCGGTTCAGGGCGCCTGGTCCGCCGCGGACGAAGGTGCGCTGCGCCAGTTCACCACGCCGGAGATGGCCGCCTATTTCGGCGAGCAGCTCTCCGACATGGAGCGCCAGGGCCTGCGCAACGAAGTGCGCGACGTGAAGCTGGAGCAGGGCGACCTGGCCGAGGCATGGGGCGAAAACGGCATGGAATACGCCACCGTCGCCATGCGCTTCTCGGCGCTGGACGTCACCCGCGACCGCAGCGGCCGCGTGGTGGAAGGCGATGCCGCCACCCGCAGCATGCTCACCGAGGTGTGGACCTTCGCCCGCCGCCCCGGCGACCGCTGGGTGCTCTCGGCGATCCAGCAGACCCGCTGATCCCACCACCACCACGAACGCCAGCCGCCCGGAGGGGAGACCCTCCGGGCGGTTTTCGTTTGCGGGAACCCGCCAGCGACACCCGCATTGCCCGCCTGCCGCGGGCCACGTGCCGAGCCGCCCTCCGGGGACACCCGGAGGGCAGATGCGGGCTGATCGAGCCGCCCGCCACGCAGGCCCGCGGCACCTCCCGCGGCAGGTGGCGCGCAGGGACAACCCCGGAGCCCAGGCCGCGCTGCTGGCCCTCGCCACCGAAGCCCTCGGCTGCACCCGCTGCCCCCTGCACCTGCTGGGCACGCGCACCGTGTTCGGCGAAGGCCCGGCCGGGGCCGCCATCGTGCTGGTGGGCGAACAGCCCGGCGACCAGGAAGACCGCCCTGCTGACACTGCATCCCTCGGCCATCCTGCGCATGCCGGGCGCCGAGGCGCAGGCCGAGGCACGGGCCGGCCTGGTGGCGGATCTCAGGCTTGCGGCCCAACTCAGCGGTCGCAATGAAAGAAAGGACGTTCTTTTTTGAAAAAAAGAACCAAAAAACTTTTATGAATTGATTCGGAAGAGCACGGCCCATCCGCATCAAATGAATGAAGTCTTTTTTGCTTCTTTTTTCTTCAGAAAAAAGAAGACTCTTCCTTAACCCACCCCCATCGCCCGCCGCATGAACAGCCGCTTCAGCGGCCCGATCCGGTTCACCGCGGCAATGCCCAGGTCACGCGCCAGCCGCACCGGGCGCAGATCGTTGCTGAACAACCGGTCCAGCCCATCCGTCATCGCCGTCATTGCCAGCACGGCCGGGCCACGGGCGGCGCGGTAGCCGCGCAGCACCCCTTCCTCGCCCGGATCCTCGCCCGCCTGCACCGCCGCGATCACCAGCTCGGCCAGCGGCCCCACATCCTGGAAGCCCAGGTTGAGCCCCTGCCCCGCGATCGGGTGGATGCCATGCGCCGCATCGCCCACCAGCGCCAGGCGCTCGGCCGTGATCCCGTGCACCACCATGGCCGACAGCGGATAGCTCCAGCGCCGCCCGATCATACGCACCGCGCCGAGATGCCCGCCCAGCCGGCGCGCCACCTCCTGCGCGAAGCGGTCATCGTCGAAGCCCAGCACGTGCTTCGCCATCGCATCGCGCTCGGTCCAGACGATGGCGGAAATGTGCGGCGCCACCTCGGCCGGCGCCATCGGCAGCTGGGCGAAGGGGCCGTCGGGCAGGAAATGCTCCAGCGCCACATCGTGGTGCGGATGCTCATGGGCGATGGCGAACACCATCCCGGTCTGGCGATAGGGCAGGTGCGTCACCTTGATGCCAGCCTGCTCGCGCAGGGCGGAGCGGCGCCCCTCGGCGGCCACCACCAGCCGGGCGCGGATCTCAGTCCCGTCGGCCAGCCGCACCGTGGCCCCCGCCGCATCGCGCTCCACCCGCGCCTCGGCCGGCGCGAACACCGAAAGCTCCGGCAGGCCATGCAGGTGCGCGTTCAACGCCATGCGCAGGGCGCGGGCTTCCACCATCCAGCCGAAGGCGGGCTCACCCTCGAAGGGCGGCGCGGCATCGGCCACCTCGTCCACATCGAAATGCAGGTGCAGGCGCGACGCCGGCCGTCCCACCTTGCCGTCACTCACGCGAATCCCCCGGATTGGGTTGGCGGGAAAGGGCAGCCGTGCCCACAGCCCGGCCTGCTCCAGCACCCGGCGTGAGCCGGCGGCGATGGCATAGGCGCGGCCATCGAAATCCGGGTGCTCCATCGGCGGCAGCGGCGCGCGGTCGATCAGCGCCGTCCGCACCCCGCCCCCGGCCAGGCACGCCGCCAGCGTGCCCCCCACCGGCCCGGCCCCCACCACGCAGACATCGACATCCAGGTTCTGATCCATGCCGCTACAGGAGGGAGGATGGCGCGCAATTGCAACCCTCTGCCCGCCAAATGGGCAGCCCTGCGCCTGCAGCGGAGGCAAAGCGGCCCCGCGGACCCTGATTCACGCTGGCACGGTTCTTGAGTGGGGAAGGCGCCATCCATGGAGGGTCGGGCATCCGATGAAACTGATCATCGCCATCATCAAACCGTTCAAGCTGGACGAGGTCCGCGACGCGCTGACCCCGCTTGGCGTGCAGGGCCTCACGGTATCCGAGGTGAAGGGCTTCGGCCGCCAGAAGGGCCAGACCGAAATCTACCGCGGCGCCGAATACCACGTCAGCTTCCTGCCCAAGGTGAAGATCGAGGTCGCCGTGCCGTCGGAGATCGCCGAGCAGGTGGTGGAAGCCATCGTCAAGGCCGCCCACACCGGCAAGATCGGCGACGGCAAGATCTTCGTTCTCGACATCGAGCGCGCCGTGCGGATCCGCACCGGCGAGACCGATGGCGCGGCCCTCTGAGCGCCCCATAAGGACCCAAGGCACCTCATGAAAACCCTCGCCCTAGGCGCCGCCCTGGCGCTTCCCGCCCTTCTCCTCGCCGCCCCCGCCTTCGCCGAAGATGCCAAGGTCGATGCCGGCGACACCGCCTGGATGCTGACCAGCACCGCGCTCGTGCTGCTCATGACCATCCCGGGCCTTGCGCTGTTCTATGCCGGCATGGTGCGCAAGAAGAACATCCTGGCCACCCTGATGCAGAGCTTCTTCATCTGCGCGCTGGTGACCGTGGTGTGGATGGTGGCCGGCTATTCCATCGCCTTCGGCAACGGCAACGCCTATTTCGGCGACTTCTCCCGCCTGTTCCTCTCCGGCCTCTCCGCCACCTGGGACAAGCCGTTCTCGCTCGGCGCCGGCACCGATGGCGCGGTGGCGACCACCATCCCCGAGACCGTCTTCCTGATGTTCCAGATGACGTTTGCCATCATCACCCCGGCCCTGATCGCCGGCGCCTTTGCCGACCGGATGAAGTTCAGCGCGCTCTGCGTGTTCACCGTGCTGTGGTCGCTGCTGGTCTACAGCCCCGTGGCACACTGGGTCTGGGCGCCCACGGGCTGGATCTTCGCCCTGGGTGCGGCAGACTTCGCCGGCGGCACCGTGGTGCACATCAACGCCGGCATCGCCGGCCTGGTCTGCGCCCTCGTGCTGGGCAAGCGCCTGGGCTACGGCCACGACAACATGGCGCCGTTCAACCTCAGCCTGGCCGTGATCGGCGCCGCCCTGCTGTGGGTGGGCTGGTTCGGCTTCAACGCCGGATCGGCACTCACCGCCGGTGGCCGTGCGGGCATGGCCATGCTGGTCACCCAGATCGCCGCCGCCGCCGCGGTGCTGGCCTGGACCTTCGCGGAATGGGCCACCAAGGGCAAGCCGAGCGTGCTGGGCGCCATCTCCGGCGCCGTGGCCGGGCTGGTTGCCATCACCCCGGCCGCCGGCTTCGTGCTGCCCGGCTCAGCGCTGATCATCGGCCTGATCTCCGGCGCGGTCTGCTTCTGGGCCGCCACCGCGCTGAAGCACATGCTGGGCTACGACGACAGCCTGGACGCCTTCGGCGTGCACGGCGTGGGCGGCATCATCGGCGCCCTGCTCACCGGCGTGCTCGCCTACGGCCCGCTCTCGGCCGACGCCAAGAACCCCGATGGCGTGGTGGTCGCCGGCATGACGCAGTTCATCAACCAGCTGATCGCGGTCGGCGCCACCATCGTCTACACCGCCATCGCCACCTTCATCCTGCTGAAGATCGTCGACGCGATCATCGGCCTGCGCGTGACGGACGAAGAGGAGCGCGAGGGGCTGGACGTGGTGCTGCACGGCGAACGCCTGGGCTAACCCTGCAGCAACACCGGCACCCAGAGGGGGCGTCCCGCAAGGGGCGCCCCTTTTGCTATGCCCGCGCCGCGAGCAGCCCGCCCAGCGCCACCAACGCCGCCGCCGCCAGCACAACCGGCGTCAAAACCGCAAACCCGCCCAACGCCAGCAGCAGGGTGGAGGCCACCGGCGTGGCATAGGCCAGCGTGCCCAGCAGCCGCGGGTCGCCGCGCTTCATGCCGTGGTCCCACAGGAAGAACGCCGCCCCCACCGGGCCGACCCCCAACACCAGCACCGCCAGCCACGCCCCGCCATCGGGCATCACGGTCGCCTCGAACGCCAAGTGGCTCACCCCCGCCAGCACCGCAGTCGCGGCACAGAACCCCGCCACCGCCCCCGTGGGCACTGCCGCCAGCCGGCGCGCCAGCACGGAATACACCGCCCAGGTCACCGCGCTTCCCAGCGCCATCAGGTAGCCCGGCACCGCCGCAGCCGTCAGCGCCGCCCCGCCGCCCAGCAGCAGCGCGCACCCGGCCAGCCCGCAGCCCACGCCCGCCAGGTGCCACCGGCTCAACCGCATGCCCGGCAAGGCGGCCGAGAACAGCACAATGAACAGCGGCCAGAGGTAGTTGATCAGGTTCGCCTCGGCCGGTGGCGCCCAGGCCAGGGCGGCGAAATACAGCGCATGGAACCCGAACAGCCCGAACACCCCATGCGCCCACACCGCCGCCGGCTGGCGCAGCACGCCCAACTCGCCGCGCACCGCCAGCAACGCCACGCCCAGCACGGCCGACACGCAGAAGCTCATCGCCGTCAGCTGCAACGGCGGCAAGGCCGCCGCCGCGCGCGACAGCAGGCCCAGCGTGGCCCACAGCGCAATCGCGCCGCAGCCCGAAAGGGTCGCGGCGCGCACGCGTCAGTACATGTGCTGCCCGCCGTTGATCGACAGCGTGGAGCCGGTGATGAAATCCGCATCCTCCCCGGTCAGGAACACCACGCCGCGCGCAATGTCCGCCGCCCGGCCCAGCCGCCCCATCGGAATGCGCGCCACGATCTTCTCCAGCACATCGGGCGGCACCGCGCGCACCATGTCGGTATCCACATAGCCCGGCGCCACCGCGTTCACCGTGATGCCGAACCGCGCCCCTTCCTGCGCCAGCGCCTTGGTGAAGCCATGGATGCCCGATTTCGCGGCAGCGTAGTTCACCTGGCCATACTGCCCGGCCTGGCCGTTGATGCTGCCGATGTTCACGATGCGCCCGAACTTCGCCGCCCGCATGTCCTCCCACACCAGCTTGGACAGGTTGAAGCAGGAGCCCAGATTGGTATCCATCACCGCATCCCACATGTCGCGTGAGAGGCGGCTCATCGTCGCGTCGCGGGTGATGCCGGCGTTGTTCACCAGGATCTCGATCTTGCCGAGCTCGCCATGCACCGCCGCCACCGCCGCCTGGCACTGCGCGAAATCACCGGCATCGAACTTCTTCACCACAATCCCGGTTTCAGCCTGAAAGGCCTTTGCCGCCTCGTCATTGCCGGCATAGGAAGCCACCACCGTGCGCCCGGCCGCCTTCAGCTGCCGGCTGATCTCGGCCCCGATGCCGCGCGTGCCCCCGGTAACCAGTGCAATCCTGCTCATGGACCGTTCTCCCTTTTGGTTCCCCCGGTGTACTCAGCGCCGGGGGCCGCATTCAAGCTATTCCGCTGCCACGGCCACTCTTGCCCGCTGCGCCGCCCGCGCACTCCCGGCGCAGAACAGGCTCAGCACCAGGATCGCCGCCACCAGCACCAGCACCAGGTCCGGCCGGCCGTGGTCGATCAGCCATCCGAACGGCACCGGCGTCAGCGCGCCCCCCAGCGGCAGCCCGGCGGAGACGAAGCCGAACACCTTGCCGATCTGCCCGGGCGGGGAGGCATCGCGCACCATCATGTCCCGCGGCGTCCGGCTGGCCCCCAGCGCCACGCCACCGCCCAGCATCATGCCGATCACCACCACCCCGGGCAGCGAAACCAGCCCCACCACCAGCACGAACCCCGCCGCCAGCAGCACGGCGACGGAAGCGAACAGCAAATGGTTGCTCAGCCGGTCGGCGAAATACCCCCCCACCAGCACCCCGGCCGTCGCCCCCACCATATAGGCCGTGAGCGCGGAGGAAGCGCTGGCCAGATCCAGCCCATGCACCGTGTGCAGCACCGTGATCAGCCAGGATTGCACCCCGCCACCCGCCATGGAGGACAGCAGGAAGAAGGTGAAGAACAGCAGCATCGGCCGCGTCATCAGCAGCGCGCCGCCCGAAGGCGCCCCCTCCGCCTTCGCGGGCTTGGCATGGTCGTTCAAAATCCGGCTCTGCAGCAGGATCGCCAGCACCAGCGGAATCCCCAGCAGCCCCACCAGCATCAGCGATTCCCGCCAGCCCAGCACCGCCGCCAGCCAAATCATCACCGGCGGCGCCACCGCGAAACCCAGATTGCCGTTGAAGGTATGGATCGCGAACGACCGCCCCATCCGCTCCTTGCTGATGCTGCCGGACAAAATCGCGTAGTCCGCCGGATGGATCACCGAATTGCCGATGCCAGAGACCACGGCCAGCGCCAGGATCTGCCAATAGGCGCTCGCCAGCCCCATCGCCGCCATCGCCAGCGTCATCAGCAGCGTGCCGCCCACCAGAAAACGCCGCGCCCCGTGCTTGTCCACCAGGAAGCCCACCGGCGTCTGCAGCACCGCCGTGGTGCCGCTCATCAGCGCCACCGCCAGCCCCAGCTCGCCGAAGCTCACGCCGAATTCGTCCTTCCAGAACAGGAACATCGGCGGCAGGCACAGCACGTAGAAATGGGAGAGGAAATGCCCGGTGCCGATCAGGGCGTTCACGCGGGTGTCGTGGCTCACACCGGCCATGCGCGCGGCTCCGTTGCAGTGCGCCAGCAGGATGGGAGGGGGCTGCCGCAGCGTCAACCTTGGGGCATACTGCCCGAATGTCCCTCCCCCCCAGCACGCCGGACTCCATCGCCCGCGAAGTCGCCGCCCGCATCGCCCACGGCCAGTCCCTGGCCCGGCTGGGCGATTGGGCCCAGGCCGCCGCCCGCTACCACGCCGCCATCCAGCTGGCGCCAGACTCGCCCGATGCCTATTTCCACTTCGCCACCGCCCAGGCCCAGCTGGGCGATCTCCAGGGCGCGATCGACGCGCTGAACAGCGCGCTCGCCTTCGCGCCAGACCACGCCGCCGCCCGCGTCAACCTGGGCCACCTGCTGCGCGCCTCCGGCCAGGCCGAAGCCGGGCTGGAGGAATACCGCCGCGCCCTCTACCTCACCCCGCAAGACGCCTCCCTGCGCCACCATGTCGGCACCACCCTGGCCGGGCTCGACCGGCTGGAAGAGGCCCTGCCCTGGTTCATCCAGGCCGCCGAACGCGGCCACCTGCCGGCCAACGCCGCCCTCGGCACCACCCACCTCCAGCTCGGTCAGCCCGAGGAAGCCCTGCGCTGGTTCCGCACCGCCCGCCAGAAAGGCGATGCCACCTCCACCGCCCGCCTCGGCGAAGGCCTGTCCCTGCTCACCATGGGCGAACTGAAGCCCGGCTGGGACGGCTACGAGGCCCGCCCCGTCCCCTCCCCCTTCCTCGGCGGGCGCGATGCCGCCCTGCGCTGGGACGGCAAGCGCGACATCCGCGGCAAAACCCTGCTGATCTGGGCCGAACAGGGCCTGGGCGACAGCATCATGTTCGCCCGCTACGTCCCCCTGCTCCGCCAACGCGGCGCACGCGTCATGCTCACGGTGCAATCCCCGCTGCTCTCGCTCATGGCCGACCTGCCAGACCAGCTGGTGGCGGAAGGCAGCACCGTCACCTTCGACCTGCACTGCCCCCTGCCCAGCCTGCCGCGCGCCTTCGGCACCGACCTTGCCACCATCCCCGCCAACACCCCCTACCTCTTCGCCGATATCGAACGCCTGAAGCGCTGGCGCCCCCGCCTCGGGCCCGGCCCGCGCATCGGCCTGGTCTGGGCCGGAAACCCCGACCACGCCGGAGACCGCCACCGCTCCGTCACCCGCGACCACGTCATGCCGCTGCTCGCCCTCCCCGGCATCTCCTGGCACATCCTGCAAAAGGAAGTGACGGCCGACGACGAAGTCGCCCTCTCCGAACTCCCCAACGAAATCCGCGTCCCCGGCCCCGGCTTCGCCGACTTCGCCGATACCGCCGCCCTGGTCTCGGGCCTGGACCTGGTGATCACCGTCGATACCTCCGTCGCCCACCTCGCCGGCGCCCTGGGCAAACCCTGCTGGATCATGCTGCCCCACGCCGCCGACTTCCGCTGGCTGCGCGACCGAACCGATAGCCCCTGGTACCCCTCCGTGCGCCTGTTCCGGCAATCCCACCGCAACAACTGGCACGGCGTGGTGGAAACCGTGGCAACCGCGCTGCAGGAATTCCTGGCGCAGAAGTAAGGGAAGAAAGCGGTTCTTTTTTGAAAAAAAGAACCAAAAAACTTTTATGACTTTGCCCCACGCCTCCCTTCGTCATTGCGAGCGCAGCGAAGCAATCCAGTTCTTTCGCTCCGTAACGGCATTGGTCATTGGTGGCATGAACGGATAAGGGCTTTTTTGTTCAGAAGAACGAAGACCCTGGCCTCCCTTCCCAGCGAACCTCAATTTTCCTGTCAAACCTAAAATTTCCTATAAAGGATAATTTTTTCCTTTTCCGCCGGTGTTGCGTATGCGACATTCCCCGGTGATGCCCGTATCATCCGCCGCTCCGGTCGAAGCCGACGCCCTGCGCCCCCTGGCGCAGGCGATTACGCACGCCGGGATTCCGGTGGCCCTGAAGCTTCTGCTTCTGGCCCTCCTCGCCGCATTCTCCGTGGCCGAGGTCACGCGCCGCGCCCTGCGCCGGCCGCGCAAGGACTGGTATCCCTCTCCCGAACTCGACGCCGCCGAACACCCGGATTCCCCCTGGGACGACCGCGCCCTGCGCAAGATCCGCCGCCAGCGCGCCTGGCTCGGCTGGATTCTGCGCTGCGCCCCCCATGAGGGCCTGACCCTGTCGGGCAAGCGCGCGCCCATCCCCTGCCCGGCGCAAGCCGCCCGCGCGCCACCATGGCGCCCCTACGGCCGCAATCCCCCCGAATCCGTCGTCAAAACCCCGCGTCCCGCGGCGATGACTCATGTCCGAAGCAAGGATTCTTCTTTTTTCTGAAGAAAAAAGAAGCAAAAAAGACTTCATTCCCTGGCACGCGCGCCAGGTGCCCCAGCACGCGTGCCAGCAAACAAAAGTTTTTTGGTTCTTTTTTTCAAAAAAGAACCGCTTCGCTTCCCTACGCCAAAGGCGGCCGCAAATGCGCCCAAGGCTTCGCCGCCTCGAACGCTGCGCTGGCCTGCAGCACCCCAAGATCATCGAACCGCCGCCCCACGATCTGCAGCCCCACCGGGAGCCCCGCCGGCGTGAACCCGCACGGCACACTGGCCGCCGGGTTGCCAGACCAGTTGAACGGGTAGGAGAATTCCGCCCACATCAGCCAGTCCCAGGGATGCTGCGGCCAGTGCGCGGGTTGCAGCTTGTCGGCCGGGAAGGCGGCCACGCTGACGGCGGGCGAGAGCAGGAAGTCGTAGCCTTCCATGAATTCATGGATCGCCTGGATATAGGCAAAGCGCCTTGTGCGCATTTCCATGAACTGCTGCACGGTGAAGTGGCGCGCCTCTTCCAGCATCGCCACGAAGCCGGGGTCCATGCGGTCGCCGAACTCTGCCAGCAGCGGGATGCGGCCGGTGAAGGTGGCGGGCCAGAAGAAGCGGGCGAGTTCCGGGCCCTGCGCCCCCCAGGCCGGCTCCACCTCCTCGATCACGGCGCCCAGCTCCGCGACCACGCGCACCGCGGCCTCGACGGCGTCGGCCACCTCGGGGTCGACGCGGGCATGGCCCAGGGTGCGGCTATAGGCGATGCGCTTGCCCTTCAGGGAGCCCGCCTGAAGCTGGGCGGCATAGTTCGGCACGGCGGAATCGAGCGAGGTGAAATCCCACGGATGCGGCCCGGCGATCGCCTGCAGCATCAGCGCCGCATCCTCCACCGTGCGCGTCAGCGGCCCGATATGGGTGGCCATGTCGTTGTTGGAGACGGGCCAGCACGGCACCCGTCCGTGGGTGGGCTTCAGCCCGTACACGCCGGAGAAATGCGCCGGCATGCGGATGGAGCCGGCCCCGTCGCCGCCCTGGTGCAGCGGCCCGTAGCCCACGGCGGCGGCCACGCCGGCCCCGGAGGAGGAGGCCCCGGCATTGAGCCCGCGACCCCAGGGGTTGTGCGTGATCCCCGAGATCGGCGCCTCGCTCACCCCCTTCCAGCCGCTCTCGGCGGCGGAGGTTGTCTTGCCCATGATCATGCCGCCGGCCGCGTAGAGCCGCGTCACCACCGGCGCATCCAAATCCGGCACGGTGCCCTGGGTTGCCACCGAGGCGAAATCGGTCTGGATGCCCTTGGTGTGCTGCAGGTCCTTGATGGTGAACGGAATTCCCTCGAGCATCCGCGGCTTGCCGCGATTGGCGAACACATCCTCCGAGCGGCGGGCGGCGTCCAGCGCGTGCTCGGGCGTCAGGCGCATCATCGCATTCACCCGCGGCTCCACCGCCTCCATCCGCGCCAGCACGGCGTGGGCCACCTCCACCGGGGAGAGCTTGCGCGCCCGGTACAGCGCAGCCAGTTCGCTCACGCCCAGGAAGCCGATCTCGTCCGCACCCATGCCCGCCGCTCCTTCGTTGCGGGCAGAGTCTAGCCGATCATGCGGCATGCACCATCCGGGCTTCCGAAGCGCCGCATTTGGTGCAACCTGCTCACCGCCCGCCCAGAAGGAGCGCCCATGCCAACCACGACCCACGGGGGCCCCATCCTCGGCGGCCTCGCCGACGACTTCACCGGCGCGGTCGAATTCGCCGCCATGATGCGCGCCGCCGGCGCCCGCGTGGTGCTGCACGCCGGCGCCGCCTCGCTGCCCGAAACGCCTGGCGATGCCGATGCCGTCATCGTCGCCCTGCGCTCCCGCGTCGCCCCGCCGGCGGAAGCGGTCGCCATGTCGCGCGACGCCGCCCGCCGCCTCCACGCCCTCGGCGCCCGCCAGCTCTTCCTGAAATACTGCGCCACCTTCGACAGCCTGCCGACCGGCAACATCGGCAACGTGGCCGAAGCCCTGCGCGAAATAGGCGGCGAAGCCCCGGTGCTGTTCTGCCCCACCTACCCGGAGGCTGGGCGCATCGTGGTACGCGGCCACATGTTCGCCGGCCACCAGCTGCTGTCCGAGTCACCCAAGCGCCACGACCCGCTGACGCCGATGACCAACTCCAACCTCGCCGAGGTACTGGCCCCGCAAACCCGCTTCCCCGTCGGCGTGCTGCAATACGAAACCGTCGCCGCCGGCGCCGACGCCATCCGCGCCTTCGCCGAGGCCCAGCATGCGGCCGGCACCCCGTTCCTGATCACCGACGCCATCCTGCCGGAGGACCTGCGCCGCATCGCTGAGGCCAGCGTCGATTGGCCGGTGATGACCGGCGGCGCCTCGGTCGCCGCCTACTACCCGCCGCTCTGGGCCGCCCGCGGCTGGATGCAGCCCGGCAACCAGCCCCCCATCCCCGGCCAGCCCGGCCCCGCCGCCGTGCTCGCCGGCAGCTGCGCCGACCGCACGCGCGAGCAGGTGGCCGTGTTCGCCCGCAACCACGAAGTGCTCAGCCTCGACCCGCTCGACCCCGTGGAAGCCTCCACCGAGCGCGCCCTCGCCTGGGCAGCCTCGCGCATGGGCGAGCGCCCCGTCTGCATCACCACGTCGGACGACCCCGCCCGCGTCGCCGCCGCGCAGGAGAAGCTGGGCGCCATCGCCGCCGGCCGCCGGGCCGAAGCCCTGCTCGCCGGCATCGCCGCCGGCCTGGTGCAGCGCGGCCTGCGCCGCCTGCTGGTGGCGGGCGGCGAGACCTCCGGCGCCATCGTGGAGAACCTCGGCATCCCCGCGCTGGATGTCGCCCCGTTCAAGGCGATCGGCGTCGGCCGCTGCCACGCCGCCCTGCCGGTGCCGCTCGCCCTGTGCCTCAAATCCGGCAAGCTCGGCGCGCCAGACATGTTCGCCGCCGCGCTCGCCGAAATGGAACTGCCCGCATGAACAGCGAAATCGCCGCCGCCATCGTCGAGGTCTACAAGGAGCTCGACCGCCAGCGCCTCAACTTCGGCAGCGCCGGCAACGTCTCCGTCCGCCTGGGCGGCAACATGCTCATCACCCCCACCGGCGCCACGGCAGCGAGCCTCACCGCAGCCGAACTGGTGCTGATGCCCGTCGGCGGCCCCGCCCCGGCCGGCACCGGCCCCTCCAGCGAATGGCCGATGCACTCGGCGGTGTACGAGGTCTGCCCGGAAGCCACCTGCGTGGTGCACACCCATGCCGACAGCTGCACCGCGCTCGCCTGCCTCAACGAGCCGCTGCCCGCCTTTCACTACATGGTCGCCGGCTTCGGCGGCGATACCGTGCCCTGCGCCCCCTACACCACCTTCGGCACCCCGGCGCTGGCGGAGTCCGTCCGCGCCACCATCCCGGGCCACACGGCCTGCCTGCTCGCCAATCACGGCATGATCGTGCACGGCCCCTCGCCGGCCTCAGCACTCGCCGCCGCGGTCCGGCTGGAAACGCTGGCCCGGCAATACCTGTTGGCCCGCGCCGCCGGCACCCCGCGCATCCTCACCGCCGCCGAGATGGCCGAGGTGCGCGAGCGCTACAAGACCTACGGCATCCGCCCGGCGCGATAGCCGCTTACCGCGCCGGCGTCACATCCTGCGCGCGGGTGCGCTCGTCGATCCGCGCCTCATGCGCGAAGCCCTGGCGCATCGCCCACACGTTCTTCTGCACATGCGTCGGCGCAATCGCCACGTCCTCGCCGATCGCCAGCCGCGTCACCGCCTGCAGCATCGCATCGCGCTTGCCTTCGTCCAGCTCCCGCATCGCCGCCACCAGCCCCTCGTCGAACTTCGGGTTGCTGTAGCGGAAGCGGTTCACCGACCCCATGCCCTTCGCCGCATCGAACGTGGCCAGCACCGAGCGCAGCCCGGCCGACGGCTCGCCGGACGAACTGCCCCAGGAGACCAGGAAGGCCGAGAATTCCTGCCGGCTCGCCTTCTGCACGAAACTCGCATAGGGCGAGACCTCCACCTGCGTGCGCACCCCGGCCCGCGACCACATCTGGCCGATCGCCTGGGAGATCTTGCCGTCGTTGGGGTAGCGGTCGTTCGGCCCGTGCAGCGTGATGGCGAAGCCGTTCGGGAAGCCCGCCTCGGCCAGCAGGCGGCGCGCCTGCGCCACGTCGGCGCGCGGCTGGCCTTCCAGCTCCGGCGCATGGCCGAAAGTGCCCGGCGGCATGAACTGGTTCACCGGCAGCGCCACGCCTTCCATCACCCGGTCCACGATCGCCTGCCGGTCGATCGCGAGCGACAACGCCTTCCGCACCCGCACATCCTTCAGCGGGTTCTTCTCCAGCGGCTTGCCATCGGTCGTGGTGATGAAGGGTGGCTTGTCCTCCCGCGAATGGTCGAACGCCACATAGATGAAGCGCAGGCTGCCGCTTTCCGACAGCTTGATGTCCTTGTTCTTCCTCAGCTGCTCGATATCGGTGGTCGGCACCTGGTCGATGAAGTCCACGTCCCCGGCCAGCAGGGCGGAGAGGCGGGCGGGACCGGAGGTGACCATGCGGTAGTCCACCTTCTGCCACGCCGGCTTGGGGCCCCAGTAGGTGTCGTTGCGCAGCATGTCCACGCGCTCGCCATGGCGGGCAGCGGCAACGCGGAACGGGCCGGTGCCGATGGCCATCTCGCCGTTGTTGAAGCGGTCGGTGGTGGCACCGGTATGGATCGCGCGGCTGAGGATGAAAACCTGGGACATGTCGATCGGCAGGGTGGGATAGGGGCCCTTGGTGCTGATGCGCAGCGTCATCGGGTCCACCACCTCGATGGCGCGGATCGCCTGGGTGTAGGTGGCGAACGAGCCGGGCGAGTTCACCACCATCGGGATGCGGCCATAGGTGAAGACGAAATCATCCGCGGTGAAGGGCGTGCCGTTGTGGAAGGTGACCCCGGGGCGCAGCTTGAACTCCCACACGTCGTCGGCCACCGTCTTCCAGCTCTCGGCCAGGTCGGGCGCCAGCTTGGAATTGCCCTGCGTCGCCGTCAGCGCGCTGAACACCATCGAGGCAAACGCCGTGTTGGGCGAGATGTTGTGGTAGTGCGGGTCGATCGAGGTCACCTGCGCCCCCACCGCCACGCGCAACGTCTGCGCCTGCGTCGCCCCCGCCAGGGCCGTGGCGGCGATGGTGCCCAATGCCAGGGCGCGGATGCTGCGCTTCATGGTGCTTCCCCCGTTGGTTTCCCCACCGACTAGCACCCGCGCGCCCGGTGCGGAAGGCACGCCCTTGCCGGTGCGCCGCCACGGAGCCTAGGCTCGCGCCCAGGGAAACGACGGGGAACACGGCCAATGGCAGGACCGCTTGCAGGCATCAGGGTGATCGAGGTCGGGCAGGCATTGGCCGGGCCGCTCGCGGGCATGATCCTGGCCGATATGGGCGCCGAGGTGATCAAGGTGGAAAAGCCCGATGGCGGCGACGATGCCCGCCTCTGGGGCCCCCCGTTCATCGATGGCGACGCGCTGTTCTTCCACGCCACCAACCGCAACAAGAAATCCGTCACCATCGACATCAAGAGCGCGGAGGACGTGGAGAAGCTGAAAAAGCTCGTCCGCTCCGCCGACATCCTGATCCAGAACCTGCGCCCGGGCATCGTGGGCGAGATGGGCATCGGGCCGGATGTGATGATCGCGGAGAACCCGCGCCTGATCTACTGCTCGATCTGGGCCTTCGGCCACAAGGGCCCGCTGCAGAACGCCCCGGGCTTCGACCCGCTGCTGCAGGCCTTCGGCGGCGTGATGACCATGACCGGCCGTCCGGAGGATCCGCCCACCTTCTGCGGCCCGGCGATCAACGACATCTCCACCGGCATGTGGTGCGTGATCGGCGCGCTCGGCGCGCTGCAGCAGCGCCACACCACCAATCGCGGCTGCGTGATCGATTGCTCGCTGTTCGAAAGCGCGGTGAGCTGGGTCGGCGGCGCGGTGAACGGCTACCTTCTCAACGGCAACATCCCCAAGCGCCACGGCACCGGCAGCAACCTGCTTGTGCCCTACCAGGTGTTCGAAACCGCCGACCGCCCGATCTGCATCGCCGCCGGCAACGACCGGCTGTGGGTGAAGACCGCCCAGGCCCTCGGCCACCCGGAATGGGGCACCGATGAGCGCTTCCTCAACGGCCCCAAGCGCGCCACCCACCGCGAGGTGCTGATCCCGATGATCGCGGAGGTGGTGAAAACCCAGACCCGCGAATACTGGATGGCCGCACTCGGCAAGGTCGGCGTGCCCGTCGCCCCGGTGAACAACATCGCCGAGCTGGCGCAAAGCGAGCAGCTCGCGGCGATGGACATGAAGCGCGAACTGCCCGGCAGCGGGCTCTCCGTGATGGGCCTGCCGCTCAACTTCGACGGCCAGCGCCCGCATCCGCACAGCGATTCGCCCAAGCTGGGGCAGCACAACAAAGAAGTGTTCGGGTAGGAAACCATGGGTCTTTTGAACGACAAGGTCGCCTTCATCACCGGTGCCGCCAGCGGCATCGGCGCCGCCTGCGCCCGCCTCATGGCCCAGGAAGGCGCGCACGTCGTCATTACCGACGTCGACAGCACGCGCGGCATGGCGCTGGAGGCCGAAATCACCTCCTCCGGCGGCAGCGCCATGTTCATGGAACAGGACGTGGCCGACGAAGACCGCTGGAAGCATTGCGTGGACGAGACCATGCGCCGCTTCGGCCGGTTGGACATCGCCGTGGCCAATGCCGGTATCGCCGTGTTCGGCCCGGTGCTGGAAATGACCCTGGCCGATTTCCGCCGCCAGAACGCAGTGAACATCGATGGCGTGTTCCTCACTGCCAAATACTGCGTGCCGGCGATGCGCGCCGGCAAGCGCGGCGGATCGCTGATCATGATCTCCTCCGTGGCCGGCCTGCGCGGCTCCGGCATGCTGGCCGGCTATTCCGCCAGCAAGGGCGCCGTGCGCCTCTTCGCCAAATCCATGGCGATGGAATGCGCCGCGGCCGAGGACGGCATCCGGGTCAACTCCGTCCACCCCGGCATCATCCTCACCGACATCTGGCAAAAGGCCGCCACCCGCTCCGGCGGTGGGCTCAACGCGCCGCTCAACCCCTACGACCTCGCCAGCGCCGGCGTGCCGCTGGGCAAGCCGGCCGACCCGGTGGAGATCGCCAACGGCGTGCTGTTCCTCGCCAGCGACCTCTCCAGCCACATGACCGGCTCCGAACTCGTCATCGATGGCGGCATGACCGCCGGCACCGTGCGCAGGAGGTAGCGATGGTTCCCGCCCCTTACCTGGTGAAGGCCTTCAACACCGCGAAGGCCAGCGAAAACAAGATCCACGACGACGCCACCGCCGCCAAGTTCGGCTTCACCGGCGGCCTCGTGCCAGGCGTCGATGTCTACGCCTACATGACCCACCAGGCCGTGGCGCGCTGGGGGCGGGATTGGCTGGAGCGCGGCACGCTGGAATGCCGCTTCGGCAAGCCGGTGTACGACGGCGAGATGGCCGAAGTGGCCGCCACCCCGCTGGAGAACGGTATCGGCCTCGCCGTTACCAGCAACGGCGATAGCTGCGCCACCGGCATGGCCGCGCTGCTGCCCGCCGAGGAGCCGCCGCCGGTCTCCGCCTATCCCGCACAGCCGATCCCGGATCACCGCGAGCCGGCCAGCGAGACCTCGCTGCCCCAGGGCGGCTGGATCACTTCCCGCACCGTGGACTGCACGCCGGATTTCGTGCGCCAGTATCTGGAGGATGTGCGCGAAGCCTCCTCGCTCTACGCCGAGCAGGGGCTGGTGCACCCGGGCACGGTGCTGCGGCTGTGCAACTACGTGCTCTCGACGAATGCCGTGCTGGGGCCGTGGATCCACGTGGGCAGCAAGGTGCGCAACTTCGCCGCCGCGAAGGTGGGCGACGGGCTGGTGGCGCGGGCGAAGGTGATCAGCAACCACATGCACAAGGGCCATAAGTTCGTGGTGCTGGATGCCTTGGTCGTCGCCAATGGTACCACCGCCATCGCGCGGGTGGAGCATACGGCGATCTATCTGCCGCGGCAGGTGGCGGCAGCCTAAGGAAGCGGTTCTTTTTTGAAAAAAAGAACCAAAAAACTTTTCTGACCTTGCGCCCGCGCCAGGCTTTCCTGGCGCAGGCGCAAGTGAATAAAGTTTTTTTGCTTCTTTTTGTTCACAAAAAGAAGACCTTGCTACCTTCCTGCATCCGACCCAAACCGCGCCTGCCGCGCCTGCAGCACCCGGATCGCCCCCAGCGCAGCCGCGATCACCAGGAAGCTCACGCCCGTGGTCACCGTGCCCAGCGCGTAGATGTCGGGCTTCGTCACCGTCGTCATCAGCCCCTGCAACTCCAGCGGCAGGGTGTTCACCGAGCCGATGGCCTGGCTTGACCGCGCCAGCTCGTCCCAGGACAGCGTGAAGCCGAACAGCCCAATCCCCACCACGGAGGGCAGGATGATCGGCAGCACCACGTGCCGGAAGCTCTGCCAGGGCGTGGCCCCAAGGTCGCGCGCCGCCTCTTCCAGCCTGCCGTCGAAGCGGTTGAACACCGCGAACATGATCAGCAGGCCGAACGGCAGCGTCCAGGTGAGGTGCGCGCCGAGGCCGGAGGTGTAGAGCCCCATTGCCGTGGTCCAGTCCTCCACGCCCCAGGCATTCACCAGGTCGTCGATCAGCCGGAACTGCAGCGCGATGCCCAGGGAGGTGACGATGGAGGGCACGATCAGGCTGGCGATGGCGGTGTAGAGCAGCACCGCGCCGCCCGGCAGCCTGCGGCGGAAGGCCATGCCGGCCGCCACCGACATCACTACCGTGATCGCCATCGCCAGCAGGCCGAGGCGCAGCGAGCGGCCGAAGGCGGCGCCGATATCCACGATCCCCCCGCCGGCGAAGAGCTTCCTGAACCAGTGCAGCGACACGCCGTTCATCGGGAAGGTCAGCCCACCCTCCGGCCCCTGGAAGGACAGCACCAGGATGGTCAGCGTGGGGCCATACAGGAACAGCACATAGGCCCAGAACAGCGCGCCTAGAGCGGTTTCCGATCATTCTGCGTCATAGCCTGCAGCGGCGAAGTAGTTGGTACACTCTTCGGGTGTGACGGT
>JBIKOJ010000285.1:0-5225 GCA_044358135.1 Acetobacteraceae bacterium
GTCCCTGGACCCACATGAGTTCCGCCTTCGGCGGGGAGGGGCCGTCGAGGCGGTGGAGAGAGCCGGGCGGCCCCTCCCCGCCGAAGGCGGAAAAGGTCGAGGGGTCTGGGGCCTAAGGCCCCAGCGGGGTCCAGGGGCAGCGCCCCTGGCCTTGCCTTCCCTTCGCCACCCCACGCTGGCCTAGACATCGCGTGTGGCTCCCAGCATGTCGCGCAGGCCGTCGCCCATGAAGTTGATGCCCAGCACCAGGACGAACAGCGAGATCCCCGGCACCATGATCACCCAGGGCGAGAAGAACATGTATTCCTTTGCTTCCGCGATCATCAGCCCCCAGGAGGGCAGGGGCGGCGGCACGCCGAGGCCGAGGAAGGAGAGTGCCGCTTCCAGCAGGATGGCCAGCGCCATTTCCAGCGTGGCCACGATCACCAGGTGGTGGATGATGTTGGGCAGAACTTCGCGCAGCAGGATATGGGCCTGCGAGCATCCGGCTGCCCAGGCGGCGGCCACGTAATCGAGGTTGCGCACCTGCATGGTGGTGCTGCGCGCCACCACGGCGAAGCGGTCCCACAGCAGCAGCCCGAGCGTCATCACCACCACGGTGAGGGAGGAGCCGACCAGGCCGACCACGGCCAGCGCCACCAGGATCAGCGGGATCGACAGTCGGCAGGTGATGGCGAACATCACCGCGTCGTCCACCCGCCCGCCGAAGAACCCGCCCAGCACGCCCAGCGTGATGCCGATCAGCCCGGAGGTGATCACGGTGGCGATGCCGATCAGCATGGAGATCCGCGCGCCGTAGATCAGGCGGGAGAAGTAGTCCCGCCCCAGCTGGTCGGTGCCCAGGAAGTTCTCCGGCCGTCCCCCTTCCATGAAGGAGGGCGGGATCATCCGCGCATCCAGGTTGGTCAGGAACGGGTCGTAAGGCGTGATCCAGGGCGCGAGCAGCCCCGCGACCAGCACGATCGCCACGATCGCGGTTCCCAGCCCCGCGGCCAGCAGGCGGATCGACGGAACTCTCATTGGGTGCGAAGCCTCGGGTCCAGGGCCGCGTTCAGCATGTCGGCCAGCAGCGTGAGCACCACGAAGACCGTGGCCAGGAACAGCACCACGCTCTGCACCACCGGGAAGTCGTTCTTGCCGATCGCCTCCCAGCCCAGGTAGCCCACGCCATGCAGCGAGAACACCGTCTCGATCACGATCGAGCCGGAGAGCATGAAGCCGAGCTGCACGGCAGAGATCGCCACCACCGGCATCGCCGCGTTGCGCAGCGCGTGCTTCAGCACGATGGCGGTGCGCGACAGCCCCTTGGCGCGCGCGGTGCGGATGTAGTCGCTGGCCAGCGCATCCACCATGCCGCTGCGCGTCAGCCGCATCAGGGCCGGGATGGCGGAAAAGGCCAGCACGATGCCCGGCAGCACGAAGCCATGCCAGGTCTCCACGCCAGAGATCGGGAACCACTGCAGCTTCAGGCCGAAGATGATCACCAGCGTCAGCCCCAGCCAGAAGCTCGGCATCGCCTGGCCGATCACCGCGATGGTCATGATGCCGCGGTCCAGCAGCGAGCCTTCGCGCATCGCTGCGATGATGCCCAGCGGAATGGCGGTCAGGATGGCGATGCCCAGCCCGGTCAGCCCCAGCGTGAGGGTCACCGGCAGGCGGGCGCTGATCAGCTTGGTCACGCTCTCCTGGTAGAAGAAGCTGCGGCCCAGATCGCCGGTGGCCGCATCGGTCACCCAGGAGACGAACTGCGCCAGCAGCGGCCGGTCCAGCCCGTAGGCCTTGCGGATGATCTCCACATCCGCCTGGGAGGCCTGCGGCCCCGCGATGGCGATGGCGAGATCCCCGGTGAGGCGGGTCAGCATGAAGCTGACGGTCAGCACCGTCAGGGTGACGAGCATCGCCAGCAGCGCACGGCGGGCCAGAAAGATCAGCATGGCTGCCACAGTATGGTCACATCCCGGTGACGACAAGCGCCGTCTCGCGCCATTCCCCGGGGAAGCCGATTGCTCTACCAACGCCCCGTGATCAGCGGGCAAGGAGTGGCGGCGTGAACTACCAGGGCGAATTCAAGGGCAAGCGCGTCGTCGTCACCGGGGCTGCCGGCATCTATGGCGGCTGGATCGCCGCCGCCTTCGCACGGGAAGGCGCCACGCTCTGCCTGTCCGACATGCGCGGGGACCTGCTGCCGGCCGTGGTCGAGAAGCTCGGCCTCGATCCCGCCACCACCCTCACCCACGCCACCCAGCTGGAATCCGTCGAGTCGATCCGCGAGCTGGCGGCCCTGGTGGAGCGCGCATGGGGGTGCCCGGACATCATCGTGAACAATGCCGGCGTCTATCCGCGCACCGGCGTGCTGATCAACCTGGAGCCGGCGGAATACGACCGCATCATGAACGTGAACGTCCGCGCCCCGTTCCTGGTGGTGCAGGCGATGTCCCGCCTGATGGTCGCACAGGGCGTGGCCGGCGCCATCGTCAACATCGGCTCCGGCGCCGCCCGCCAGATGCCCACCGGCAGCGTCACCTACTGCATGAGCAAGACGGCGCTGGAGCGCCTGTCCAAGGGCCAGGCGCTGGAACTCGCCCCGCACAAGATCCGCGTGAACGTGGTGGAACCCGGCTTCGCCCCGGGCAGCGACTTCTCCTACCTGCCGCCGGACTACGTGGACCGCATGACCGCGCGCATCCCGCTCGGCCGCAACAGCGAACCCGGCGATGCCGCGGGGATGGTGATGTATCTCTGCTCCCAGTCCGCCAGCTACATCACCGGCGCGGTGGTCTCCTGCGACGGCGGCAACTCCATCGGCACCTTCCAGCCGGCCACCAACAGCTGAGGCCCGTCCTCGCCGCCTTGGCACTCGCCGCCACCCCGGTGGCGGCGCAGGAACCGGCTGCTCTGCTCAATCCCGTCGGCGCCACCTGCATTTCCTCTCCCTTCGGCCCGCGCGCCGGCGTGCACCACAACGGCATCGACCTGCCGGCCCCGGCCGGCGCCTGGGTCCGCGCCGCCGCCCCCGGCCGCATCACCGTGCTGCGGCGGCAGGGCGCGAACGGCCTCATGGTGGAACTTTCCCACCCCGACGGCACTAGCACCCGCTATGCCCATCTCGGCACCGTCACCCCCGCGTTGGCCGGCGGCCAGAAGCAGGTGGCGCTGGGCGAGCGACTCGGCCGTGTTGGGCGAACCGGCACCACGCGCGGCACGCACCTGCATTTCGAGCTGTGGCGGCAAGGCCAGCCGACCGACCCCGCCCAATCTCTACAATTGCCGCCATGCTCCAGATAGTAAAACAATTTTGAAGGAGCGCGGTGTGACTCCGGCGCAGGAATCACACGCGGCTGTGATTGGCGCTTTGCACAAGGCAGCCATGCATGCTACTGCACTTTGTATGGGAATGTTTCGCACAACCATCGCGGCCACAATGGCCACTGTCGCCCTCGGCGCGGCACCTGCCATGGCCGACCTCGCCTGCGGCTCGCTCCTGATGCCGGCCGGCCAGCTCAAGGAAGTCTCTCGCGGCATCACCAGCCACCATTCGGGCCTCGATCTCGTCGCCCCGCACGGTTCCCCGGCCCGCGCCGCCGCCGCCGGCACCGTCGTGTTCGCCCAGACCTATTTCGCCTATGGCCTGATGGTGGATATCGACCACGGCAGCGGCGTCGTCACCCGCTACGCCCATCTCTCCGGCTTCGCGCCCGGCCTGCGCCCCGGCACCCGCGTGGCCGCCGGCCAGCAGATCGGCCAGGTCGGCCGCACCGGCCGCGCCACCACCAACCACATCCACTTCGAAGTCCGCATCAACGGCCGCCCGGTGGACCCGAAGCCCTATCTTTCGCTGGCCAACTGCACCCCGCGCACCCCCACGGTCCGCATCGAGGAGGCGCGGGCCCCCACCGCCCCCTATTCGCCCGGCTTCGCCCGCCCCGGGCAGGCGCCCCAGCTGGCCGACGCCCAGTCGGCCCGCAGCTTCATCGCAGTGCCGTCAGGGCCCCTGGATCGCCGGGTGGATGCGCGGCCCGGCGGGCTGCTGGACTAGCGCGCCGGCCTCCACCCGCTCCGCCTCGATCATCTCCGCTGCCAGCGCCGGCCGATCCGCCGGCTGTGCCGCGTTCCAGCTCATCCGCCCCGTCGCATGGCAGGCCGGGCAGGCCGGGTGCCACGCCGCTTGCCGCGTGCCGCACTGGCCGCAGGTCCAGGCCGGGTCCGCCGGCGCCTCGGCCGCCGCGCGCAGCAGGGAACTGGGATCGCGCCGCTCCGCCACGGTGATATCCGCCAGCAGCAGCAGGATCCGCCGGGTCGGAACCGCCAGCCCGCGCGCCCGCTCGGCATGGAAGCGCGCCTCGCCAAGCTCGCCCGCCTCCTGCGAAAGCCGCCCGAGCAGATACTGTGTCTCCACGTGCTCCGCCCGCGCATTGGAAAGCTTCACCGCCTGGCGCAGCCGGCCGCGCGCATCCGGCGCATCCTCCAGCAGCGCCGCGGCGAGATCGGGATGCGGCTCCGCCTTCCACGCCGCCAGGATCGCCTCCTCCGCCCGCGCCTCATGCCCCTCGCGCCGCAGCGCCGTGGCATGGGCGATCACGGCGGGCGGGAAGGCGGGGTTGGCCTTCCAGGCCTGCCGCGCCAGCTTCGCCGCGCCCTGCGGGTCGGCCTCGGCCTGCGCCGCGGCGGTGGCCAGCACCTCCTCCGGCAGGTCTGGCCCGGCCAGCGCCAGCGCGCGGCCCCATTGCCCGGTTTCGTCGGCCACCCGCAGCCGCGCGTCGCGCAGCCAGTTCGCCCCGGGCTGCAACGCCTCCGCCCGGCGCCCCAGCGAGGCGGCCGCGTGCCAATCCTGGCGCTCCACCGCCAGCCGGAACAGCCCGCGCAGGCCCAGGAAGGCGCTGTCCGTGCGTGCCACCAACGACTGGTAGATCGCCTCCGCCTCGGCCGGGTTGCCGCCCAGCCGTGCGGATTCGGCGGCCAGCAACAGCGTCTGCGGCGTATCGCCCAGCAGGTCCCGCGCCCGCCGCGCCTGCCGCCGCGCGCCCGCCGCCTCGCCCGCCGCCAGCGCCACCAGGGCGCGGCCCACCGCCACGTCACCCTGCCGGCGCGCATTCCCCTGGCGCCAGAAGCGCAGCGCGCCGGGCACGCCCAGCAGCCCCATCAGCAGCCGCAGCACCAGCAACAGCGCCACCAGCAGCACCACCCCTCCCACCACCGCGATGGGGGAGGTCGTCTCCACCGAATAC
>JBIKOJ010000114.1:0-17237 GCA_044358135.1 Acetobacteraceae bacterium
TTAGCTTCCGCCTTCGGCGGGGAGTGGCCGTCTCGCTGGTTCGATCGGCCTCGATGGCCCCTCCCCGCCGAAGGCGGATAAGTGAAGGGGTCTGGGGCCTAAGGCCCCAGTGGGGTCCAGGGGCAACGCCCCTGGCCTTCCTTCCTCTCCGCGCGTGCAAGACTCGGCTCATGATCCTCCCAACATCTCAGGCGGAGCGGCGGAGGTCGAGGGTGAGGGGGTGGTCTCGGTTGGGGGTGGTGGGGGGTGGTGGGGTGGGGCCGGGGGTATGGCCGAGGGGGAGGAAGCGGGCGCGGCGGCGGGCTTCGGCTTCGTTGGCGTTGACGGGGAAGGTATCGTAGCTGCGGCCGCCGGGGTGGGCGACGTGGTGGGTCATGCCGCCGAGGCTGCGGCCGGTCCAGGTGTCGTAGACATCAATGATCAGAGGGGCTTGCGACTTGATGGTGGGATGCAGCGAGAAGGGCGCGTCCCAGGCCTTGAAGCGCACGCCGGCGATGTATTCGCCGGCGCGGTCGGTGCGGGCGAGCGGGATGGCGGTGCCGTTGGCGGCAAGGGTGTAGCGTTCCTCCACCCAGTTGCTGACCTTGAGCTGGACGCGTTCGGCGGAGCTGTCCACGTAGCGGACCATGCCTTGCGGGGTGTTTTCCTCGCCCAGGACGTGCCAGGGCTCGAGCGCGTGGCGGAGTTCCACGGTCATGTCGCGGATGGTGATGTCGCCGATCTTGGGGAAGCGGAATTCGGCGTGGGGGCGGAACCAGGCGGGGTCGAGGGTGAAGCCATGGGCGCCGAGTTCCTCCAGCGCGTCCTGCAGGTCGGTCCAGCAGGGGTCGGGCAGCAGGAAGCGGTCGTGCAGGCGGGTGCCCCAGCGGATCAGGCGGCGTTCGTAGGGGCGTTCCCAGAAGGCGGCGACGGCGGCGCGCATCAGCAGCATCTGGGCGGCGGACATGCGGGCGTGGGGCGGCATTTCGAAGGCGCGGAATTCCACCAAGCCGCGCCGGCCGCCGGGGCCGGAGGGGTCGTACATCTTGTCGATGCAGAATTCGGTCCGGTGGGTGTTGCCGGACATGTCGACGAGGATGTTGCGGAAGATGCGGTCGGTCATCCAGGGCGGGGTGGGGGTATCGGCCTTGATTTGCGCGAAGGCGGTTTCGAGCTCGGCCACGGCGTCGTCGCGGGCTTCGTCGATGCGCGGGTGCTGGCTGGTGGGGCCGATGAAGAGGCCGCTGAACAGGAAGGAGAGGCTGGGGTGGTTGTGCCAGAAGCCGAGGACGGATTTCAGCAGGTCTGGCCGGCGGAGGAACGGGCTTTCCTCGGGCGTTGAGCCGCCCATCACCACGTGGTTGCCGCCGCCGGTGCCGACGTGGCGGCCGTCGATCATGAATTTCTCGGTGGCCAGGCCGACCTGGCGGGCTTCCTCGTAGAGGGTTTCGGTGCGGGCGATGTGCTCGGCCCAGGAGGTGCCGGGGTGGATGTTCACCTCGATCACGCCTGGGTCGGGCGTGACGGAGAAGTGCTGCAGGCCGGGGTCGGAGGGGGGCAGGTAGCCTTCGAGGATGACCGGGGTGGCGAATTCCTTCGCGGTGGCTTCGACGGCGGCGACGAGATCGAGCCAGTCTTCGGCGGCCATCAGGGGTGGGAAGAAGACGTGGATCAGGCCGCCGCGCGGTTCCACGGCGAGCGCGGTGCGGACGAGGTCGGGCTCGCCGCGGCCGGCTTCCGGCAGGGGTTCGGGCTGGGGGCGCCAGTCTTCCACGCCGGAGCCGGCGGGCGTGGCGTGGGGCGCGCGCAGCAGGGATTGGGGCGGGAGTTTTGCCGCGGTTTCAAAGGGATCGCGCTCGAATTGCGGTTCGATCTCGTTCGGGTCGGCCCATGGCAGGCTTTCCAGCGGCAGGCGCAGGCCGATGGGGGAGTCGCCGGGCAGCAGGAACAGCGTGTCGCTGCGGAAGTGCCATTTGCCGGTTTGCCAGCGCCGGCTGCCGCGTTCCAGCACGCGGCGTAGGGGCAGCACGGTGCCGACCGGGGAGGCGAGGCCCTGGGCGAACAGGCGCTGCATGCGGGCGCGTTCCAGCGGGTCGCGCAGCTTGCTGTCCTGCATCACCAGGTTGGCAGGCAGGCGGTGCTCGCGCCAGAGGTAGTAGTGCACGTCCTCATGCGCCGGGATGGCCATGGCGGGGTTCACCTGCAGGCGTTCGGCCAGGGCCTGGGTGAAGCGGGCGGCATCCTCCGCGGTGGCGGTGCCGCGGTCCCGGTCGGGGTCGGCGAGCAGGGTGGGGTCGGTCCAGACCGGGTCGCCATCGGTGCGCCAGTGGGCGGAGAGGGCCCAGCGCGGCAGGGGCTCGCCGGGATACTGCTTGCCCATGCCGGTGTGCAGCGCGGCGCCGGGGGCCCAGAGCGGGGCGAGGCGGCGCAGGAGGGTGCCGGCGTAGCGGCGCTTGGTGGGGCCGAGGGCGGCGGTGTTCCACTCCGGCGCCTCGAAATCGGTGTTGGCGACGAAGGTGGGCTCGCCGCCCATGGTGAGGCGGACCTTGCCGCGGTCGAGCGCGCGGTCGACCTCGGCGCCCATGGCCAGGATGGCCTGCCACTGGGCCTCGGTGTAGGGCTTGGTGGTGCGCGGCGTTTCCAGCACGCGCTTCACCTGCATGTCGAAGCCGAAGGTGACTTCCGCCTTTTCCACGCCGCCGGAGATGGGGGCGGCGGATTGCGGATCGGGCGTGGCGGCGAGCGGGATGTGGCCTTCGCCGGCCATCAGGCCCGAAGTGGCATCGAAGCCGATCCAGCCGGCGCCGGGGAGGTAGACCTCCGCCCAGGCGTGCAAATCGGTGAAATCCGCTTCGGGGCCTTCGGGGCCTTCCAGCGGCTTCACGTCTCCCACCAGTTGGATCAGGTAGCCGCTGACGAAGCGGGCGGCGAAGCCGAGATGGCGCAGGAGCTGGACGAGCAGCCAGGCGGAATCGCGGCAGGAGCCGCGGCCTTCCTCCAGCGTGCGCTGCGGGGACCAGACGCCCGGTTCCATGCGTACGATATAGGCAATGCGCGCCTGCACCTGGCGGTTGAGGTCGATCAGCAGGTCGATGGTGCGGCGCGGCGTGCGCGGCACCGCGGCGATCATGGCGGCCAGTTCGGGGCCGGGCTCATCCAGGCGGCGGAAGGGGGCGAGTTCGTGCACCAGCACGGGGTCGTAGGCGAAGGGGAATTCCTCCGCCTGCGGTTCCAGGAAGAAATCGAACGGGTTGATGGTGGCCATGTCGGCCACCAGGTCCACCGTGACGGCGAACTGCGTCACCTTCTCCGGAAACACCACGCGGGCGAGGAAATTGCCCTGCGGGTCCTGCTGCCAGTTCAGGAAATGCGGCTTGGGCTCCACCGTAAGCGAATAGGACAGCACCGGCGTGCGCGCATGCGGCGCCGGGCGCAGGCGGATGGTTTGCGGGCCGAGCGAGACGGCGCGGTCGTAGCGGTAGCTGGTGCGGTGGGTCAGCGCGACATGCAGGGCCATGGTGAGTCCCGGGATGGTTCAGGGCGCTGGCAGGCAAGACGCATGCCGCGCTGAGACACATATCCCGGCATGGGCCGTTTTGACAAAACTGCCATTTCGTCTGACCGTCGACGGGCAGTTTATGCCCATCTTGCGTGCGTAACACCGGGGATGGGCTACATTCCGCTGTCAATCGCAGATGCAGGAAGTACCAGAGGTCGGCATGAGATTGCATATCGCGGTTGAGCCGCGAGAAGGCTGGAAAGCCAACCCAGCCCGTTTTAGCGGATGCTATATGAGAACAGAGCCCGATCTACCTCTGAATCGGTAGCCCGATTAACCCTGTTCAATGAAGAAAGATATATCGCCTGCAGCTTCTCGATTGCAGCCCTGTCGAGACGGTCTAACCCAGCCACTACCGAAAAGGGGGCAATTTCTGAGGCTTCCTCAAGCACTACTGCATCAACCTTTCTTTCGGATCAAAATAGTGCTTTCGCTTGATCCAGACCATCCCCTCATTCCTCGTGATCACAGCAATGTCGACGGGCCCTCCTACCGTCGCCGAAGGCTTCGTGACCTTCTCCTTCAACGATTGTAGGTTGATCAAGGTTTCCGCCAGTTCCGCCATTTCGTCAACCGGCAGCACGCCAAGGACGCGACGGAGAGGAAGCGCGTGATCATCCTGTGCTCGTTTCAATACCGACTCCAGAACTTTTTGGATTGAGCCTGTTATCTTCCCGTTCAAGTCCGAGATGGTCGTAGGATCGAACCCGACTTCTGACCCAATTTGGGTTACCAAATCGTTCATGCCAGGGAACAATTCACTTGCTAATAGCCAATAAATATCCGCACTGATGCCTATGGAAAATGTATCTGCCATTGATGTCTGGGCAAATGCTCTCAGCAGAGTTGGTTTGTCGTGTGTCACATCTTCATGATATTTTTCACGAACAAGAGATGTTGATGATATTACTCCACAAATTTCATACTCTGAGAGGGATGGAAATATATCGTGATCGCCAAACCCTGCGATAACGATTCCCGTATTGTTATTGTAATTCCACGGATCTGAAAATAATTTAATCATAGAAAATTCCACCGCATCGTGTAGAAGATTAGGTGTGATTGATACAATTGAATCTATTGTCTTTTGTATGTCGATTGATACTTTGTCCTGAATTGCAGGTAGGAGCTGATGAACTAAATCCATGCTTAAGGGCGGATTGATCGTTCGTGCCCTAGCAATAGGTAGTTCTCTCGCTATGAAATCGGAAATTGCAGGGCCTCTGGCAGCAAAATCTGAGATGCCACCTACGACATTATTGATTTCTCGGTAGGTGGCGTTGCCAACCGAATTAATGAGGTATTGTTCCTGTGCCAATTGTGGAAATAGAAAAGACGAGCTAGATATGAAATTAAAAAATTCTTGACCATACTCGGATAGCCTATTGAAAGTTTTTTTACCTAATTCTGTGCGGAATTCCTTAATCACAATTTCCCATGGGACGCGCAATATCTCTGACGAATCGTAGATCATAATGCCAACTGCCGCGTGATTTGAAAGCTGAAAGATTTTATTTGCGCCCTTGAAGTAACGGACCTCCGCACCATTCTTGCCCCAGTGTGTTACAGTCGATGCACTATCTGCAGCGAGCACTGCGGCTAGACGATTCATGATGCAAATTTCGGAGGTCATGTTACGGTGCTCTCAGTCACGTGGCTGACGGTATCACAACCGCATCGTAATCTTTAGGTGCGATTCGGCAATCGTCATGATCGAAAACTGACATCCCCGTACGGATAGAATTTCGTGATGTCCACGTTCTTGTAGTCCAGCCCGTCCAGCCTGGTGGTGCCCAGGAACGGTTCCGGCGGTTCCACCAGCAGGATGGTTTTCGCGAAGCCGTTGTCGTCGAAGCCGCGGCGGAAGTGGACGCGGCTTTTGATGGCGAAGACCTGGAAATCAGCGGGGTCGAAGCCGAACTGGCGGAGGTGGTCCAGCTCGATCACCTGCACCAGGTAGGGGCTGATGCAGAGCACGTTGCCGTTTCCGAGATCCACGTTCACCCAGCTCTGGCCGCCGGTGCGGCTCCGGCCGGCGCTGACGGAGTGGATCTTGCCGGTGACGCGCACCTTGGGGCCGGCGGATTCGTCGGCCTCGCCGCCGACCAGCTCATCGAAGGCGTCGCCGGCCTTGGCGCCGGACGCGAGCAGGCGGGTGACGAGGGCGTTGTCGGCCACGGTGGCGATCAGGGTGTTGCTCAGGCCCTGAGCCATGATCTCGCTGAGCAGCCAGGTGGCGTAGCCGGAGCGGTCGGAGTGGTCGCCGAGGACGATGGGGGTTTCGCCGGCCTGCTGGGCCTTGAGCGCCAGGGCGACGCCTTCCTTCATGTGGTGGACCTGGGTGCTGTGCAGCAACTCGTGCCGCTTGCGCCAGGCGAAGGCGGCCATGTCATCGGCGATGGTCTGGGCCAGCTTCTTGTTGCCGTTGGTCATGGCCTGGATGCACATGCCGACATCGGGCACGTCGCTCCAGGGGAAGCCGAAGAACACGTTCACATAGGCATCGGGCTCGCGCGCTTCCCAGGTGAGGGCGCGCTGCACCAGGTCGGACCAGGGCGAGGCGCCGGTCCATTGCAGGACGGTGGGGGAGATGATCGGCACCTTCACCGTGACGGCTTCCGGCTTGTAGGTGCCGCGGATGGCGCGGACCATCTGGCGGGCGGCGCGCTGGCCCTGCAGGTGGCCGTCGTAGTGCGGGAAGTATTTCACGGTGAACGCCATGTCGGCGTATTTCAGGAATTCCTCGTCCTCGTTCCCGTGCGGGTCGAAGGTGGCGGCGATGATGGCGGTGGAGCCGATGGCGGCGCGCACGCGGCGGGCCAGCTCGGCTTCCGGGCGCATGACACCGCGGGCCCCCATGGCGCCGTGGACGGCGAGGTACGCGCCATCCCACGGGCCGCTCTCGTTCAGTTCGGCGATCATCTTGCCGACGAAGGTTTCGAAGGCTTCCTCCGTGATCCAGCCGCTGCCGGTGCCCGTCACGGGGAAGCCGGGGCTTTCGATGCCCACCAGTTCCACATCCGCATACTCGCGCGCCACCTGCACGAAGCCGCCGATGTAGTCGCGCGGCTGCATCGCCAGCACCGCGTCGCCCTGCGCCGGCGAGCCGGGATAGGTGAAATCCGCCAGCGTGGTGTCGTTGGACAGGAAGGTGACGGTCTCGTGCGAGAAATGGAGTACGGCGATGCGCATGGGGAGCGATCCTCGATGAATTCCCGGTCACATTAGCGCGGAATGCATGCGGGGCTGTAGAGGGCGCGGGCGTATGCAGCGATAGTGGCGGGATGGCTGCCCCCCTCGATCCCTTGCTGTTCCGGCCCGCGCTGGTGGTGCTTGGCGCCGCCGCCGTGGTGATTCCGGTGTTCCATCGGCTGAAGCTCTCGCCGGTGCTGGGGTTCATCCTGGTGGGGCTGGTGGTGGGGCCTTCCGGGCTGGGCAGCCTGGCCGGGCGCTGGCCGTGGCTGGAGTGGTTCACCCTGTCGGACACGGAGCGCATTGCGCCGATCGCGGAACTCGGCGTGGTGATGCTGATGTTCATGATCGGGCTGGAGCTGTCCTTGCCCCGGCTGCGGGCGATGCGGCGCTACGTGTTCGTGCTGGGGCCGCTGCAGATGGTGCTGTGCACCGCCGTGGTGGCGGGCGGGCTGCTGCTGATGAGGCAGGGCTGGACGGGGGCGATGGTGCTGGGGGTGGCGCTGGCCATGTCCTCCACCGCCGTGGTGCTGCAGGTGCTGGCCGACCGGCGCGAGCTGGATGCGCCGATGGGCCGTGCCGCGCTGGGCGTGCTGCTGTTCCAGGACCTCGCCGCCGTGCCGATCCTGGTGGTGGTGGGCGTGCTGGGCTCGGATGCCGGGGCGCATGGCGGGCAGGTGCAGGGCATGGCGGGGCTGGCCTGGATCATCCTGCGCGCCGTGGCCACCGTGCTGGCGCTGCTGCTGGTGGGCCGGATGGTGTTGCGGCCGCTGTTCCGCTCCGTGGCGCGCACCGCCAGCCCCGACCTGTTCGTGGCCGCCTGCCTGCTGGTGGTGCTGGGCACCAGCCTGATCGCCGCCGCCGCGGGCCTGACACCCGCGCTGGGCGCGCTGGTGGCCGGGCTGCTGCTGGCCGAAACCGAGTTCCGCCGCCAGATCGAGGCGGTGATCGACCCGTTCAAGGGGTTGCTGATCGGCGTGTTCCTGATCTCCGTGGGCATGTCCCTGGAGGTGGGCCGCATCCTGGCGAACCCGTGGCAGGTGCTGGGGCTGTCGGCGGCGCTGGTGGCGGCCAAGGCGGCGGTGATCGGCGGGCTGGTGCTGGGCTTCCGGCTGGGCTGGCGCGCCGCCCTGCCGGCCGGGCTGCTGCTGGCGCCGGGCGGGGAGTTCGGCTTCGTGGTGATCAGCCTGGGCATCACCGGCGGGCTGATCGACCCGGCCGCCGGCGCGCTGGCGCTGATCGTGGTGGCCGTGGGCCTGGCGGTGATCCCGGCGCTGGGCGGCCTGGGCGACCGGCTGGCCCGGCGCATGGCCCGGGTGCCGCACGAACTGATGCTGCCAGAGGAGGGGGCGGAGGCCACGCCGCGCGTGATCATCGGCGGCTATGGCAGGGTGGGGCGCACCGTCTCTGAATTGCTGGACACCCACCGCATCCCCTGGATCGCGGTGGATTCAGACCCGGATGAAGTGGCCGCCCTGCGCGCCCAGGGCCGCCGGCAGGTGTTCTGGGGGGACCTCGCCAACCCCGAACTGCTCGCCCACCTGCACCTCAACGCCGCCCGCGCCCTGGTGGTGACCATGACGGACCCGGACGCGGTGGACGCGCTGGTGAGCCTGGCCCGCGCCGCGCGCAGCGACCTGCACATCATCGTGCGCGCGCGCGACGACCGGCACGCGGCCCACGTGTACGGCCTGGGTGCCACCGGCGCGGTGCCCGAGACGATCGAGGCGAGCCTGCAGCTCAGCGAGGCGGTGCTGGCGGATCTCGGCGTGGCGATGGGGCCGATCCTGGTTTCCATCCATGAGAAGCGGGCGGAGTTCCAGGACCGGATAAGGGCCATGTCGCCCGATGGGGTGGAGATCCGGGATTTTGGGCGGCGAAGGCTCAGGGATAGGATACAGGAGTAGGAGTCTTCTTTTTTCTGAAGAAAAAAGAAGCAAAAAAGACTTCATTCGTTTGAGGTGGAGAGGCCCGGTCCTCCCCGCGTCAAGGTCATGAAAGTTTTTTGGTTCTTTTTTTCAAAAAAGAACGTGCTTACTTGGGCTCTATGGGCATCCGCGCGATCCCGCCCCAGGCAATCGGCGCCCCCGCGCGTTCCGCGGCTTGCTCCGGCGGCAGGGCGGGGTCCCAGTCCGCCGCGACAAAGCGCCTGGCGTTCACCGCGCGCGCGGCATCGGAGAGCAGCCAGAGCAGCGGCGGCACCATGATTTCGGGCTGGAGCATGCGGGCGGGGTCGCCGGCGGTGTCGCCCACCAGGGCGGTGGCGGTTGTGCCACCGGGGACCAGCACGTTGGAGGTGACGCCGGTGCCTTCCAGGTCTGCCGCCAGCACCGCCATGGCGGATTCGGCGGCGGCCTTGGCGCTGCCGTAGAGCAGGTGGCCGGCGCGGACCATGGTGCCGAGGCTGGTGGTGACGCTGATGATCCGGCCCTGGCGCGCGGCCAGCATGTGCGGCAGCACGGCGCGGGCCATGTTGATCGGGCCGGCGCCGTTGATGGTCATGAAGCGCCACCACTGCTCCGGCGTGGTTTCCCAGAAGCGGATCGGCTGGGTGCGCTGGTTGGGCCGCACCGAGTACTGGCCGATCCCTGCGTTGTTCACCAGCACGTCGATCCGGCCGAAAGCCACCAGGGCGGTGGCGGCGACATGGGCGAAGCTGTCCGGCTGGGCGAAATCGGCCACCACGGTGCGCAGGGCGGAGGGCAGGGTGGCGAGCGCCTTGGCGTCGCGGTCGGCGGCGAGGACCTGGTGGCCCTCCGCCAGGAGCGCCAGCGCGATGGCGCGGCCGATGCCGCTGGCGGCGCCGGTAACGATGATGGCTTGGGCCATGGCTGGGTTCCTCCCGTTTGGCGGGAGGCTAGGCGCTGTCCGCCAGCTTGCCCAGGGCATCGCGGATGCCGAACGCGCCAGGCAGCGCCCCGCGCGGGAATAGGCGGGTCACGTGGCCCATCTTGCGGCCGGGGCGGGCTTCTTCCTTGCCGTAGAGGTGGGGGATCAGGCCCGGGGTGGCGAGGATCTCAGGCCACATCGCGGTTTCGTCGGGGCCGACGAGGTTCTTCATCACAGCATCACTGTGCCGCGTGGCGAGGGGCAGGGGCAGGCCGGCGACGGCGCGGATGTGGAGCTCGAACTGGCTGGCGGGGCAGGCGTCGATGGTCCAGTGGCCGGAATTGTGCGGGCGGGGGGCGAGCTCGTTCACCAGCACCTGGCCGCGCGCGTCGATGAACATCTCGACGGCCAGCAATCCTACGAGATCAATGGAGTGTGCGATGGTTTCCGCCATGGCGCGGGCCTTGGCGGCAGTTTCCTCCGGGATGCGGGCGGGGGCGAGGGTGAGGTCGAGGATGTGGTGGCGGTGGCGGTTCTCCACCACGTCGAAGGCGCTGGTGGTGCCGTCCAGCCCGCGGGCGACGACGACCGAGACCTCGCAGGCGAAATCGACGAAGCCTTCCAGCACCAGGGGCTTCGGCGCGAGGGCGGCGAAGGCTTCGGCCTGGTCGTCGCCCGGGTTGATGCGGCGCTGGCCCTTGCCGTCGTAGCCCAGGCGGGTGGTTTTCAGGATGGCGGGCAGGCCGAGGGCTTCGGCGGCGGCGCGGAGGTCATCGAGGGTTTCCACCAGGCGCCAGGGGGCGGTGGCGATGCCGGCGCCGTTGAGGAAGCCCTTTTCCAGCGCGCGGTCCTGGCTGATGCGCAGCACCGCGGGGGAGGGGCGGACGGGCTTGAGGGAGGCCAGAAGATCAAGGCCTTCGGCGCTGACATTCTCGAATTCGAAGGTGATCACATCCACCTGGGCGGCGAAGGCGCGCAGCACGGCCTGGTCGTCGTAGGGGCCGACCGTTTCGCCGGCCGCCACCATCGCGGCGGGGCTGGCGGGGCTGTCGGACAGGATGTGGCAGCGATAGCCGAGCCGGGCGGCGGCGAGGGCGGACATGCGGCCAAGCTGGCCGCCGCCGACGATTCCGATGGTGCTGTTGGGCGGAAGGGCGGTCATGCCGGGGGGTCGACGGGTTCCTCGGCCACGGCCGCGCTTTGGGCGGCGCGGTGGGCCTCCAGCCGGTCGGCGAGGGCGGGATCGTGGAGGGAGAGGATGCTGGCGGCCAGCAGGGCCGCGTTCACGGCGCCGGCGCGGCCGATGGCCAGGGTGCCGACCGGGATGCCGGCGGGCATCTGCACGATGGACAGAAGGCTGTCCTGGCCGCGCAGGGCCTGGCTTTCCACCGGCACGCCCAGCACGGGCAGGCTGGTCCAGGCCGCCGCCATGCCGGGCAGGTGGGCGGCCCCGCCGGCGCCGGCGATGATCACCTGCAGGCCGCGGGCGCGGGCGCCCTTGGCATAGGCCTGGAGGCGGTCCGGCGTGCGGTGGGCGGAGGTGATCCGCGCCTCGAACGCCACGCCCAGCTTCTCCAGGATATCGGCGGCGTGCTTCATGGTCGGCCAGTCGCTCTGGCTGCCCATGATGATGCCCACCAGAGGGTTTTGCTGCGTGTTCAAGGGCTTGTCAGGCGATGCTGTCGGGGATCAGGCGGGATTCGAGCCACGCCACCTCATCCTTCAGCAGCAGCTTGCGCTTCTTGAGGCGCGCGAGGTGCAGGTGGTCGATCGACCCGGCCTCCACCAGCCGGGCGATGACGGTATCGAGGTCGCGGTGCTCGCTGCGCAGCTCGTGCAGGCGGCGGAGCAGGGAGTCGCGGTCGTTCAGCATGCAGCACGGCCCGTGGCGGTGGGGGAAGGCGCCAATCCGATTGAAGTAGCGCGAAGCCACCCCGGTGCGATACGCTTTCTTTGCAGTTTGGCGTGCAGGATATCGCCGCGCTGCCCCGGCCAACCGGGATTGCGGCCCAGCGGGGCCCCTGATGCCCTTCTGGGCCCCTCTTCCGGGCGGCGGGACGGAGCTTTGTCTTCGCCTGAACCCGTGGAGGTACCATGAGCCTGGAATCCCGCCTCGAGAGCCTGAAGACCCGCCATGCCGGCCTGGAACGCAGCATTGCCGAGGAGGACCAGCGGCCGCTGCCCAATGCCGAAGCCCTGTCCCGCCTGAAACGCCAGAAGCTGCGCCTGAAGGAGGAGATCGAGCGCACGCGAAGCTCCGCGCACGCCTAGCGCGCGCCCCTGGCGTGGCTTCCCCGGCGCTGGCCTGCGGGCCAGGCGGGCGGTGGCCACGCGGGGTTAGGCCGCCTCCTCCGACTCCGGCGGCGGCGGGGTGGGAACGGCCAGGCCCTCGCGCTGCAGGCGGTCGTTGGCGGCCATCACCGAGTGGTGCAGGTCTGACTGGCTGCACAGGCCCAGGATCACGGGATCGCGCGGCTTGATGTTGGCGCTGTTCCAGTGGGTGCGGCTGCGCACCTTGTCGATGGTTTCCTTGGTGGTGCCCATCAGCTTGCCGATCTGCGCATCGGTCAGCTGCGGGTAGTTGCGCAGCAGGAAGGCGATGCCGTCCGGCCGGTCGTTGCGCTTGGCCACGGGGGTATAGCGCGCGCCGCGCTGCTTCTTGGGCGGGGGCGAGGCGCTGGGCAGCAGCTTCAGCCGGGTGGAGCCATCCTTCTCGCAGCGGGCGATCTCGGCGGCGGTGAGCTGCATGTTGGCGATGGGGTCGTAGCCGACGATGCCGGCCGCGACCTCACCATCGGCGATGGCCTGGACCTCCAGCGGGTGCATGCCGCAGAATTCGGCGATCTGCTCGAAGGTCAGCGCGGTCTTCTCGATCAGCCACACGGCGGTGGCCTTGGGCATCAGCGGCAGGGTCATGGCAGCGTTACCTTGGCTTCCGGGCGGCGCGCGGCGCGGCGGCGGGCGGAAAGTCGGGCATATGGACTTCAGGGGATGAACGGTCAAGCGCCGCAACGGTGGGGCAGCCCCGAGATAGCAACGCGTTGAGGAGCAAGAGCATGCGCGACGAGGACGACAACCTGCCCCGGCCCAAGCCGGCCCGCCTGGTGCCGCCGAAGCTGGATCTGTGGGGGGTGGGCGAGTTGCAGGACTATATCGAGGAACTGCGCGCGGAGATCCTGCGCGTGGAAGGGGAGATCGGACGGAAAGGCTCGGCCCGGGCGGCGGCGGACGCGTTCTTCAAGCGGCCGGGGTAGGGGAAGAAGGATCAGGTGAACCGCCAAGCCGCCAAGATCGCCAAGGAAAGGCGCCAAGGATGCCTTGGCGTTCCCTTGGCGACCCTTGGCGCCTTGGCGGTTCGCTTTTCCTGAAAGGGGGCCGGATTTCTCCGTCCCCTTCCTGGTTACGCGGCCTGGGCGGCCGGGGCGTCGATCGCCTTCGGCGCGGCGCTGCCCACCGGGATGCGGCGGGGCTTCAGGGCTTCCGGCACCACGCGCTTCAGCGCCACGTGCAGCAGGCCGTTCTGCAGATCGGCGCCATCCACCACCATGTGGTCGGCGAGCACGAAGCGGCGCTCGAACGGGCGGCCGGCGATGCCGCGGTAGAGCACCTCGCCCTGGCCATGGGCCTGGACGCGGCCGGCGACATGCAGCGCGCCGTCCTTCACGGTGATCTCGATGTCATCGGGCCCGAAGCCGGCAACCGCCATCGTCAGGCGGTAGCTGTCCTCGCCGGTGCGCTCGATGTTGTAGGGGGGGTAGGAGACGTCCGCCGTGGCGGCGCTGTCCAGCATGCGGGCCAGGCGGTCGAAGCCAATGGCGGTGCGGAACAGGGGAGTCAGATTCAGGGCGTTCATGGGTTTCATCACCTTCTCAAGAAGCAAGGTTACGGTCGATCGGCTCCCCATGCGGGCGAACCGTGGCAGGCCCCGCGACCCCTTCTGGGCATCGCGAGCATCCTTGAGATAGTCAGTGTGGTTGCGGGTTCAAGAGGGGTGTGGCGGGAAGAAAGGCAACCGCCAAGACGCCAAGAACGCCAAGGGAACGCCAAGCAATCCAGCCTCTTGGCGAACCTTGGCGTTCTTGGCGCCTTGGCGGTGAATCTTCTCCCTTCCTTCCCGCCCCCCCGAACGCAGAAAGGGCCGGGTTTCCCCGGCCCCTTCGCAGCGCGTGGCAGAAGGCTGGGATCAGCCCTTGCGCATGCCGATGCCGGCGAACTTCTTGTTGAACTTCGCCACCTGGCCGCCCGTGTCCATGATGCGCTGCACGCCGGTCCAGGCCGGGTGGGACTTCGGGTCGATGTCCAGGCGGATGGTGTCGCCCGGCTTGCCGGAGCACGACCGGGTGGTGAAGGCCGTGCCATCCGTCATGATGACGTTGATGGTGTGGTACTGCGGGTGGATGCCGGGCTTCATGACGGGCCTCATGGAGTGTGACGCCGACGATGCGACCGTCCGCGCGAAGCGGGGCGTATAGCGGCGCGGCTTTGCGCTTGCAAGCTTGGTACGGTCGGGCCGGCGCGCCGTGCGTCATTCTTCCCCCGAAGGGGAAGGGAAGAATGATGCATGGCGCGACGGAAGCCACGGCGAATGACGCTCCGTTCCCTTGTACGTACTGGATGACATCGACGGCACCGCGGCGCCATTCCGCCGGCCAGGGGGCCGCCGAAACGGCGCGGCGGTGAGTCTAAGGGATCGCCCACGGGGTCTGCATCCCAGATAGCACGGATCGGAGGAAATGTCAATATCAAAAACTAACATCAAGAAATCAATGGGTTGCCGCGATGCGTGCCGCGCGCCATGCCGACCGAACGACGCGGCGAATGGCGCGGCATTGACGCACGTCGCCGCGCCGGGCGCAGTGGCGCGAGCAGGAGCACCGCCATGGACAAAGCCGCCGCCCGGGAGGCCGAGGCCTTCTACCACGCCTATATCGCCGCCTTCCGCCAGGGCGACGCTGCCGCCCTGGCCGGCATGGCCACCCAGCCCATGGCGCGCATCGGGCCCCAGGGGGGTGTTCATGGGCCGGAGCTGGTGGCGCATGCGCCAGACCCCAAGGCGCTCGCCGCCCGCACCGGCTGGGCCGACACGCTGGAGGTGACGACCGAGGTGCTGGACGCCACGGCGGACAAGGTTCACCTGCACCTGAAGCACGCCCTGCGCGTGCGCGCCGACGGCAGCCCGATCGAGCGCGTCAGCGGGATCTACACGCTGCTGAAGGGGGCGGATGGGGCGTGGCGCATCGCCTCGGTTTCGGTGATCACGCGCCCGGCCTGACGGGCAGGGGAGACCCTGCAGGCGCCCCGCCGCCCAGGCAATGATTTGCAAGCCCGGAACGTTCTTCGCATACTCGCGCGGGCAGGCGGCATCCGTGCCCGCACATCACAGGGACGGACCCGCCCATGGCAACGCTGCGCTGGAACGCCGAGTTCGATGTCAATTCCGCCATCGCGGGCGCGCAGGAGCGCGGGCGCGTGGCGGCCCTGGCCGGGGGCGGCTCTGTGGTGGTGTGGCAGGACTTTCCGGCCAGCGGCCAGTTCAACATCCGCGCCCGCATCTTCGATGCGCAGGGCCGGCCGATCGCCGACGAGTTCGCCATCGCCAACGGCAATGCCGAGATCGTGCGCGGCGCGGTGGATGTGGTCGGGCTGGCCGATGGCGGGTTCCAGGTGGTCTGGACCGATAACGTCGCCACCGGCCGCTCCATCTCCAGCATGGTGTTCAACGCCACCGGCGCGGTGGTGCGCAGCGTGGAGGTCACCGCCCCGCTGGCCGGGCGCTTCGACGGGCCCGCGGTGATCACGCGCAGCGGCACCGGCACGCTGGTGGCCTGGGACCGCTCCGGGGCGGCCGGGCCGATGATCGCGGTGGTGGCGGCTTCCGGCGCCGTCTCCCCCGCCGTGACGCTGGGCGCCGGGGCCATGATCGACACCCCGGCCGTGGCCTCTGCCGCCGATGGCGCCCTGGTGGCGGTGGCGTGGACCAACCTTTCCCCGCGGGAGGTGCGGGTGCAGGTGCTGGACGGCGCCGGCGCGCCGCGCGGCGGGTCGGTGCAGGTGGCGGCGATCGGCGACCTCTACCGGCCGGAGGAACCGGCGGTGGCCTGGCTCGGCCGCGGGGTGTTCGCCGTGGCCTGGACCACCGAGCAGAACGGCAACAGCTTCAACTACTCCGACGTGATGATGCGGCTGTATGCCGTCAGCTCCCAGGGCGGCGACCCGCAGCCGCTGGGCCTCGCCTTCCAGGTGAACGCCACCAGCGCCGGCAGCCAGTCGGAGGTGAGCCTCACCGCCCTGCCGGGCGGCGGGGTGGTGGCGGCCTGGAACGACAGCGGCGCCGGCGTGATCGACCCGTCGGTGCGGCTGCAGGCCTTCGACGGCAGCGGCAACCGCGTGGGCGGCGAATACCGCGTGAACGTGGAGGCGGGCGGCATCGCGCCTGATATCGCCGCCCTGGCCGATGGGCGCGTGGTGGTTTCGTGGCAGACGCTGGCCGAGTTCGGCGACCGCGACGGCCGGGATATCCGCGTGCAGATCATCGATCCGCGCCAGGGCGTGATCACCGGCAGCGCGGCGGCGGACGAGCTGTTCGGCAACAACCTGCTGGCCGACGAGATCCGCGGGATGGATGGCGACGACACGCTGCGCGGCCTGAAGGGCGACGACACGCTGGTGGGCGGCAATGGCCGCGACACGCTGTTCGGCGGCGACGGCAACGACGAGCTGCTGGGCGGGGCCGGCGACGACCTGCTGCTGGGCGAGAAGGGCGATGACGAGCTGCTGGGCGGCGCCGGCAACGACCGGCTGGGCGGCGGCCAGGGGTTCGACATCCTGCGCGGCGGCCGCGGCGACGACACCTACGAGCTGGACGAGCAGGATTCCATCGTGGAGCAGGTCGGCGAGGGCAGCGACACCATCAACTCCCAGCTGCTCAGCGTGGACCTGCTGGCCTTCGTCAGTATCGAGAACGTGGCGCTGTTCGGCTCCCTGCCGCTGACCGCCGCCGGCAATACCGGGCCGAACGTGCTGGACGGCACGGCCAACCTGGCCGCCAACGTGCTCACCGGCCGCGGCGGGGACGACATCTACATGCTCGGCATTGGCGACACGCCGGTGGAGGTGGCCGGCGGCGGCAACGATACGGTGCGCACCAGCCTGTTCAACATCGTGCTTTCCGGCTTCACCAGCGTGGAGAACGCGGAGCTGCTGGGGTCCGCCCCGCTGGCCGCCGCCGGCACCGATGGCGCCAACGTGCTGAGCGGGGAAGGCAATTCGGCCGGCAACACGCTCACCGGCCTGCTCGGCGACGACACCTACCGCGTGGGCGCGGGCGATGCGGTGGTGGAGGCGGCGGGCGGCGGCACCGACACGGTGACCTCGGCGACGATCAGCCTGGACCTGGCCAACTACGCCAACGTGGAGAACATCACGCTTTTGGGGGCCCTGCCGCTCTCGGCCACCGGCAATGCCAACCCGAACACGCTCGACGGCGAGAGGAACAGCGCCGCCAATGCCCTGTTCGGGTTCGGCGGCAGCGACATCTATGTCGTCGGCGCAGGCGACTTCACGGTGGAATCGGGCACCGGCACCGACCAGGTGCGCTCCTCCACCATCTCGCTCGATCTCGGCAAATACGCCGCGGTGGAGAACCTGATGCTGCTGGGGACGCTGCCGCTCTCCGGCA